>NC_013960.1:1970000-2271346 GCF_000024725.1 Nitrosococcus halophilus Nc 4
GACTGCATGAAGTCGGAATCGCTAGTAATCGCGGATCAGCAATGCCGCGGTGAATACGTTCCCGGGCCTTGTACACACCGCCCGTCACACCATGGGAGTTGGCTGCACCAGAAGTAGGTGGCTTAACCTTCGGGGGGGCGCTTACCACGGTGTGGTCAATGACTGGGGTGAAGTCGTAACAAGGTAGCCGTAGGGGAACCTGCGGCTGGATCACCTCCTAAAAAGTTTAGCACGCTAAACCAGGTCGTGAGTGCTCACACAAATTACTTGCAGTATCTCACTCAAGTAGTTGTAATTGCTCTTTAAAAATGAGGGGAAGTGTAAAAGAAAGTTCAAGGCGAGGCAAGCGATGAGCTTGCGAGGTATGTTGGCATTGTTAGTATAGCCCAGGTTGTTTGGGGTTATATGGTCAAGTGAATAAGCGCATACGGTGGATGCCTTGGCGGTAGGAGGCGAAGAAGGACGTGGTAGTCTGCGAAAAGCTTCGGGGAGCCGGCAAACGGGCGATGATCCGGGGGTATCCGAATGGGGGAACCCACCTAGTTTAGGCTAGGTATCAGCTGTTGAATATATAGGCAGTTGAGGCGAACCTGGGGAACTGAACCATCTCAGTACCTAGAGGAAAAGAAATCAACCGAGATTCCCTGAGTAGCGGCGAGCGAAAGGGGAGCAGCCCAAAAGCCTGTAGGATTTTAGTGGAACGGATTGGAAAGTCCGGCCGTAGACGGTGATAGCCCGGTACGCGAAAGGGTTTTACAGGTGAAATTGAGTAGGGCGGGACACGTGTTATCCTGTCTGAAGAAGGGGGGCCCACCCTCCAAGGCTAAATACTCCCTACCGACCGATAGTGGACAAGTACCGTGAGGGAAAGGTGAAAAGAACCCCGTAGAGGGGAGTGAAAGAGAATCTGAAACCGTATGCGTACAAGCAGTGGGAGCCTCCTTAGGGGGGTGACTGCGTACCTTTTGTATAATGGGTCAGCGAGTTACTTTCAGTGGCGAGGTTAACCGAGAGGGGAGCCGAAGGGAAACCGAGTCTGAACAGGGCGAATGAGTCGCTGTGAGTAGACCCGAAACCGGGCGATCTAGCCATGGCCAGGGTGAAGGTGGGGTAATTCCCACTGGAGGCCCGAACCCACTGATGTTGAAAAATCAGGGGATGAGCTGTGGTTAGGAGTGAAAGGCTAAACAAGCTCGGAGATAGCTGGTTCTCCCCGAAAGCTATTTAGGTAGTGCCTCATGTATCACTCCTGGGGGTAGAGCACTGTTTCGGCTAGGGGGGCGTATAGTCTTACCAAACCGAGGCAAACTCCGAATACTGGGAAGTGAGAGCATGGGAGACACACGGTGGGTGAGAAGGTCCATCGTGGAGAGGGAAACAGCCCAGACCGTCAGCTAAGGTCCCGAAATTATCGCTAAGTGGGAAACGATGTGGGAAGGCGAAGACAGCCAGGAGGTTGGCTTAGAAGCAGCCATCCTTTAAAGAAAGCGTAATAGCTCACTGGTCGAGTCGGCCTGCGCGGAAGATGTACCGGGGCTAAAGCGATATACCGAAGCTGCGGGTGTTGGTCCTCTGCGGGGGATTGACGCGGTAGGGGAGCGTTCCGTAGGCTGTAGAAGGTGTGCTGAGAGGCATGCTGGAGGCATCGGAAGTGCGAATGCTGACATGAGTAACGATAAAGGGGGTGAGAGGCCCCCTCGCCGAAAGCCCAAGGGTTCCTGCGCAACGCTAATCGGCGCAGGGTGAGTCGGTCCCTAAGGCGAGGCCGAGAGGCGTAGTCGATGGGAAACCGGTTAATATTCCGGTACCTGACATAGCTGCGATGGGGTGACGGAGAAGGCTAGACTGGCCGGGGGTTGGAAGTCCCGGTTTAAGCGTGTAGGGAGCGTTCTTAGGCAAATCCGGGGGCGCATATTCCGAGGCGTGATGACGAGCTCTTATTTAAGGGCGAAGCAGTTGAGGCCCGGCTTCCAGGAAAAGCCTCTAAGCATCAGGTTATGTTAGACCGTACCCGAAACCGACACAGGTGGGCGGGGAGAGAATCCTCAGGCGCTTGAGAGAACTCGGGTGAAGGAACTCGGCAAATTAGCACCGTAACTTCGGGAGAAGGTGTGCCCCTGGTACGTGAAGGACTGAGCGTTTGGAGCGGAAGGGGGTTGCAGTGACCAGGTGGCTGCGACTGTTTATTAAAAACACAGCACTCTGCGAACTTGAAAGAGGAAGTATAGGGTGTGACGCCTGCCCGGTGCCGGAACGTTAAGTGATGGGGTTAGTCGCGAGGCGAAGCCCTTGAACGAAGCGCCGGTAAACGGCGGCCGTAACTATAACGGTCCTAAGGTAGCGAAATTCCTTGTCGGGTAAGTTCCGACCTGCACGAATGGCGTAACGATGGCCACACTGTCTCCACCCGAGGCTCAGTGAAATTGAAATTGCTGTGAAGATGCAGTGTACCTGCGGCAAGACGGAAAGACCCCGTGAACCTTTACTACAGCTTTGCACTGGACTTTGAACCTGCTTGTGTAGGATAGGTGGGAGGTGTTGAAGCCGGGACGCTAGTTTCGGTGGAGCCGACCTTGAAATACCACCCTGGCATGTTTGGAGTTCTAACCTAGGCCCGTTATCCGGGTTGGGGACAGTGCATGGTGGGTAGTTTGACTGGGGCGGTCTCCTCCCAAAGGGTAACGGAGGAGCGCGAAGGTACCCTCAGCGCGGTCGGAAATCGCGTAGTGAGTGCAAAGGCAAAAGGGTGCCTGACTGCGAGACGGACAGGTCGAGCAGGGTCGAAAGACGGTCTTAGTGATCCGGTGGTTCTTAGTGGAAGGGCCATCGCTCAACGGATAAAAGGTACTCCGGGGATAACAGGCTGATACCGCCCAAGAGTTCATATCGACGGCGGTGTTTGGCACCTCGATGTCGGCTCATCACATCCTGGGGCTGTAGCCGGTCCCAAGGGTATGGCTGTTCGCCATTTAAAGTGGTACGCGAGCTGGGTTTAGAACGTCGTGAGACAGTTCGGTCCCTATCTGCCGTAGGCGTTGGAGATTTGAGAGGGGCTGCTCCTAGTACGAGAGGACCGGAGTGGACGGACCTCTGGTGTTCCGGTTGTCACGCCAGTGGCATTGCCGGGTAGCTATGTCCGGAGGGGATAACCGCTGAAGGCATCTAAGCGGGAAGCCCTCCTCAAGATGAGATCTCCCAGGACCTGCGAGGTTCCTGAAGGGTTGTTGGAGACGACAACGTTGATAGGCGGGGTGTGGAAGCGCAGTAATGTGTGAAGCTAACCCGTACTAATGGCCCGTGAGGCTTGACCATATAACACCCAAGCAAGTTGGGTGGATTGCCAAAGAGAGAGCTTTAGAGAAGACTTCCCCGACGTAGAGAGAGCAAGTTTTTGCCTGGTGGCCATAGCGAGTAGGTCCCACCCGAACCCATACCGAACTCGGAAGTGAAACTACTCAGCGCCGATGATAGTGTGGGGTTGCCCATGTGAAAGTAGGTCACCGCCAGGCATCTTATCTGAGTAAAACCCCCGGCTGATATCCTCGGCCGGGGGTTTTCATTTTTGGGGAGCTTATTTTTTGCTGCCTTTATACCCATCCCGGAAAATTCTATTCCCAATTAATCCCTCCTGTTACGAAAAACTCCGATTTGAGCCGGATCTCTTCGATGTCACGGCATTTCAGCGTAAAATATTAAATTTGGAAATTTATTTTCCAAGCACGAGTTAGGTTTTGTCTTGCTTTAGGCGACACTTATGCCACCCGCCTTCGCTCTCAAACTCCTGTTAGTTCCATGGGGTCGACAGGTTTTCTTTTCTACTAGAATTTTTTCAAAATGAATCAAGCAGTAAATAATGGCCTTAAGTCTCCGGTGGCGCCATTACCAGCCCAATCCTCCGACAATACTTATGGCTGGAAATATATATTAGGAATGGTTTTGGAGCACCGCCGTAAACTGCTCTTTGCCCAGCTAATTGCCATACTGGCTGCGCTTACGAGTGTCCCTATACCCATGCTCATGCCGCTTTTAGTCGATGAAGTATTATTAGAGCAACCTGGGGCTATCGTATCGACTCTTAATGCCCTGTTTCCGTCGACTTGGCAGGGGCCGATTCTCTATGTATTGGCAGTATTAGTATTAACTTTGCTGTTGCGCTTGGGATCGATGTTATTAGGGGTGTGGCAGATGCGCCAGTTCATCCATATTGCCAAGGACATCACTTATCGTCTACGCAAAGATCTGCTGGCCCGCCTTAGGCAGGTTTCCATGGCCGAATATGAAATATTGGGCAGTGGCGCCGTAGCCTCCCACTTTGTGACCGATCTAGATACTGTGGACCAGTTTGTGGGTACCACTATCAGCAAATTTATCGTGGCCGTGCTGACCATTATTGGCGTAGCGGCAGTTTTGCTTTGGGTAAATTGGCAGCTTGGGCTATTCATTTTGCTGATGAATCCCCTCGTGATTTATTTCACAATGGTGTTGGGAAAACAGGTCAAGCATCTGAAGCAAAGAGAAAATACGGCCTATGAAATCTTTCAAGGCGCCCTTACAGAGACCTTGGATGCTATCCAGCAGATCCGGGCTGCCAACCGGGAACGACATTATGTCCGACGTCTTATGGATCTAGCCCAAGGAGTACGGGATCGCTCCGTTGCCTATGCATGGAAAAGCGAGACGGCTAATCGATTATCCTTTTTAGTATTCCTCTGTGGTTTTGAGATATTTCGAGCTACGGCGATGCTCATGGTCGTGTTTTCTGATTTAACTATTGGGCAAATGTTCGCCGTATTTGGCTATCTATGGTTCATGATGGGGCCGGTGCAAGAAGTGCTCAATATTCAATATGCTCTTGCTAGTGCGAAGGGAGCGCTGGCACGTTTAAATCGATTGCCGGCGTTAAAGAAGGAACCCCATTATCCCCATCGTCAGAATCCCTTTATTGGCAAACTTACCACCAGTGTATCTTTACGAGATGTATGCTTTGCTTATGGTAATGGTCCTCGGGTGTTGGATCACGTCAGCTTAGATATTCAGGCGGGGGAGAAGGTGGCTTTAGTAGGCGCCAGTGGCGGCGGGAAAACGACCTTGGTCCAAGTACTATTGGGGCTATATCCTCCACAATTTGGTGCTTTGCTTTTCGATGGTGTGCCGGTCACTGAGATTGGTCTTGATGTGGTACGGGAGAATGTGGTCACTGTGTTGCAGTATCCCGCCTTATTTAACGATACCGTGCGGGCTAATATTACCCTGGATCGGGAGATGCCCGATGAGCGTCTTTGGCAGGCTCTGGAAATTGCCCAATTGCGCGAGACAGTGGCAGGAATGGACGAGGGATTGGATACCATGGTCGGACGTCAAGGGGTGAGGCTCTCTGGTGGCCAACGCCAGCGTTTAGCCGTTGCCCGGATGATCTTGGCCGATCCCAAGGTGGTGATTTTGGACGAAGCAACATCGGCCTTGGATACAGAGACTGAGGGTAAGTTGCATCAGGAGTTAGAGAAATTCCTCGCGGGACGGACTACGATTATTATTGCCCACCGCCTCAGTGCCGTGAAACAGGCAGAGCGGGTCTATGTTTTTGATGGTGGCCGTATTATTGAAGAGGGCCACCATGATGAGTTGATCCGTAACGATGGTCTCTATGCCAGGCTCTATGGTGCGGTGCAGACTTGAAGTTTCTTTTTTTTAATTCCACAGTGGCAAGGTTTCTGAAAAATAAAAATTATTTCAACAGGTGACTCATTAAAATACGATAATCTTGGCCCTATATGCTTGGCGGGTTAATAGTCCTTTTTTTTCATTTTATTGCCGCGCCGTTTGCGGTTGTCCATGCTTTATTATTCAAACGGGACCATCGTGCCGCACTCGGCTGGATTAGCGTTTCGATTTTATTTCCCATCGCCGGTCCCTTGCTCTATTTTTTTTTCGGTGTTAACCGTATTCACCACAGTGCTAGGGAAGTCACAGGTTGGAAGTCCACCTTGCCCTATTTTGGTTACGAGCGAGGCGAGGTATTTCTGCCACAGGAACCGCCACCGAAGATTGATAATCATCCGCTAGCTCATGTGGGCTGGCGCACGACGGTCACCCCGCTGACAGGGGGCAATAACGTCACTTTTCTCGAGAACGGTGATGCTTTTTACCCTCGGCTGATCGAGGCTATCAAGTCCGCCCAGGCACGGGTTTGGATCTCCAGTTATATTTTCTCTGGTAGCGGCGTTGGAATGGAAATTGCTAGTGCTCTTGCAGAAGCCGTAAAACGGGGAGTAGATACGCGCGTGTTGGTAGATGGGGTAGGTGCTTGGTATTCACTGCATAGTTTGCGGCGGCGACTGCAGGATACCGGGGTTCGATATGTTGAGTTTCTACCGCTGCGCCTATTGCCCCCGTCACTTCACATTAACCTGCGCAATCATCGCAAAATCGCGGTTATCGATACGGGTTATGCTTTTTTTGGTGGGCTCAATATTGACGATCGTCATTTTGTCGCAGCTCCTCGGATTGATAATCCTCATAAGGATGTGCATTTTGAATTGTACGGTCCAGCGGCGATTAGCTTAGCCGAAGTCTTTGCCCGCGACTGGTACGCCGCTACCCGTGAAGTGCTCACCGTGACCGGTAAGGGGGAAGAACAGGGTAATGTGCGCGCACGGGTAATTGAAGACGGTCCAGATGAGGGCTTAGATCGGTTAGCGATGACTCTCATGGGTGTGGTAGGGGGGGCACGTCGGCGGATTCGTATTATGACGCCTTATTTTCTCCCCCACCGTGAGCTGATAGGCGCCCTCCAGGGTGCGGCTGTACGCGGTGTCATGGTAGAGGTTTTGCTCCCGCAGCGATCTAACCTGCGTTATGTGGATTGGGCAACTCGGCATTCATTGTGGGAGTTGTTGCAGTGGGGGGTACGCGTTGGCCTTAAGCCTCCGCCATTTGCCCATAGCAAAATTTTTATGGTGGATGATGATTATGTGTTGGCTGGCTCAGCAAATCTGGACCCGCGCAGTTTGAGGCTGAATTTCGAAGTGGGGGTGGAATTATTCGATGCTACGCTAGCGGCAACTGTCAGTGATTATCTTGATAAAGCTTGGAAAGATGCGCAGATCCTACGGTTAGAGGATTTGGACCAGCGTTCTATTCCGGTCCGGCTGCGGGATGGTTTCTTTTGGCTGTTTTCAGCTTACCTATAATTATAAAAACAATGCTGCTACGCTAGTTAATGTTTTAAAAACATTTATGAAATTGGTTTGATGGTGGCTGATCCTGATTTTTTATTCCCTGATAGAGACAAAATGCGGTCTTTTTTTGCCAATGGCAATACCCGCGATGAGGAGTTTCGCAGGCAACAATTACAAAAATTACACCGGATAATTTCCGGGCATGAAAAAGAAATTACCCAAGCGTTAGCGGCCGACTTTGGTAAGCCGGCAGTGGAAACCTATGCCAGTGAAATCGCTTTTCTATATCAAGAAATTCATCATACCCTTAAATACCTTCGCAGGTGGATGCAACCAAAGAAAGTCTCCACCCCTCTGGCGCTTCAACCGAGTAAAAGCCGCATATATTCTGAGCCTAAGGGAATCGTTCTGGTCATTGGTCCCTGGAATTATCCTTTTCAATTAACCTTAGCTCCTGTCGTAGCTGCCATGGCTGCCGGTAACTGTGTGCTAATTAAACCTTCGGAACTCACTCCCCACACTTCAGCCTTAATAAAAAAATTAATTAGCAACCATTTTCCACCAGAATACCTCACTGTGGTGGAAGGAGAGGGGGCCAAAGTCGTTCCAGAATTAATTGATAATTATCCCCTTGATCATATCTTTTTCACCGGCTCATCCCGCGTGGGATCCATGATTGCGGAACAAGCAGGTCGTCATCTGATTTCCACCACTTTGGAACTCGGGGGGAAAAGTCCAGCTATTGTAGAGCCTTCTGCGGCTTTTGGAGTAGCAGCCAAGCGCTTGCTTTGGGGTAAGTTTTTTAATAGCGGGCAAACTTGTGTCGCTCCCGATTATCTTCTCTTGGATAAGGCAATAGCCGATCCTTTTATCAAAATCCTTAAAGAGACTTTATTAAAATTCTATGGGGATCCTTCCCAAGCCAGTCAGCATCTTGCCCGCATTGTGAATGAGGGGCGTTGGAAGACGCTGGTAAGCTATTTGGAGCAAGGCAAGATTTTATATGGCGGACAATCCAGTTTGGAGGAGCGTTATATTGCCCCTACCCTGTTGCAAGTGACAGACTTGTCACAGCCCGTTATGGAAGAAGAAATTTTTGGTCCTATTTTACCTATTATCACCTACCAGAGCAGATCGGAAGCGCTGGAAATTATCAGAAAAAATCCCTATCCCCTCGCTTTTTATCTTTTTACCGGCGAGAAAGAAAGCCAAGACTGGTATTTAAATCGTTTCCAGTTTGGTGGCGGTGCTACCAATAATGCCATGGTTCACTTGAGCAATCCCGATTTGCCTTTTGGTGGAATTAATCAATCTGGGCAAGGCCGTTATCACGGCTATGAAGGGTTTGTCACCTTTAGCAACCGCAAGAGCGTGCTCCACAGCGGCACCTGGTTTGATCCTAATTTCAAATACCCCCCTTATTCTGAAAGCGCGTTGAAGTGGTTTCGCCGTTTATTGGGATGATTTATTAAGGAGTAACATGGGCTTCAAAGCCATTTTTTTCACCGCTTTGGCGGTTCTGCTGTTAGCCTGCCAACCGGATACTGGCCGTGAGGACACCGCCTCGGATGAGACTAGCCCCAAGGGGGAAGCATCACCCCAGGCCACCCAACGGCTGCGCCAGCTTTTTAAAGACGAATGGGAACGCCACCTGCGGGAAAATCCTGTATTTGCCTCTTCCCTGGGGGATCGTCGTTACAATGATCAGTGGAGCGATCATTCCTTGGAAGCTATTCGTGCCCGTCACGAGGCAGATCAAAAAGCCCTAGCGCAACTTTACGACATTAACCGCGCGGTGTTGCCCAAAAAGGAAAAGCTCAACTATGACCTTTTTGAGCAGCAACTGAAAAGGAAGATAGAGGGTTTCCAGTACCGGGCTTTTCTCATGCCCTTCGATCAACAGGGGGGCGTTCAGACTTTACACCAAGTGGCTGAGCGCTTGCGTTTCCAGAGAGAGCAGGATTTCCGCGATTGGATTGGGCGGCTCAATCAAATTGGCCGGGTGGTCGAGGAGACCATGGAGCTCATGAAAAGGGGGTTGGCGGAAGAGCGTGTCCCCCCAAAGATCATTATGGAACGGATTCCGGATCAGATTGCCCACCAGGTCGTTGCTGAACCAACAAAAAGCCCTTTCTACCAGGTTTTTAGGAAGATGCCAGAGGGCATTCCGGCGACCACTCAAGCTAAGCTGCGGCAAGAAGCAAAGCAGGCCATTGCCAACGTTATTGTTCCTGCTTACCGACAGTTCCAGGTATTTTTCAACCAGCAGTATTTGCCGAACTGTCGAGAGACTGTGGGCGCCCATGGGCTACCGGATGGCAAGGCATTTTATGCTTATCGAACCCGCCAATTCACAACCACTTCGCTGGCGCCAGAGGAGATTCATCAAATCGGCCTCCAGGAGGTGGCCCGGATTCGGAATCAAATGGAGCAGCTCATTGAGCAGCTAGAGTTCAATGGCGACTTCGATGCTTTCCTTCACTTTTTACGCACCGATCCCCAGCTCTATTACCAAGATTCGGAGGCGTTGTTGGAAGGTTACCGGGCCATCGCGAAAAAGATTGATCCTGAATTGGTTAACCTTTTTGGTAAGTTGCCCCGCATGCCCTACGGGGTGAAGCCCATCCCCCGTTCCTCTGCACCGGATCTGCCTACCGGTTATTATCAACAACCGGCCGCTGACGGCAGCCGGGCCGGCTATTACTACGTTAATCTTTACAAGCCGGAGGTACGCCCAAAATATGAAATGGAGGTACTCACCCTGCACGAGGCGGTGCCCGGCCATCATCTTCAGATTGCTCTCCAGCAGGAATTGGGAGAGCTGCCAAACTTCCGGCGTTTTTCTGGTTTTACAGCCTTTTCGGAAGGCTGGGGGTTATACGCGGAAAGCCTCGGTGAGGAACTGGGACTCTACCAGGATCCCTACTCCAAGTTTGGCCAGTTGACCTATGAGGTGTGGCGGGCAATCCGGTTAGTGGTGGACACGGGAATACACGCCAAGGGTTGGACCCGGCAGCGGGCCATCGATTTCTTTAAGAAAAATGCGGCTAAGACGGAACATGACATTATCAATGAGATCGATCGCTATATTGCCTGGCCAGGCCAAGCCCTGGCTTACAAAATTGGCGAACTCAAAATCCAGGCGCTACGCCAGCGGGCCCTGGAAAAACTTGACAAGGACTTTGATATTCGCGCCTTCCATGATCTAGTGCTTAGCAGCGGTTCCATTCCCTTGGATATCCTAGAGCGTAAAGTCGAACAGTGGATTGAGGCCCAAAAAAAAGAAAATAATGCTTGACGGGGTACTCATCTCTTCTGCATTAGTTGGCAACTAAATTATAGTTGCAAGAATTCGATAATACGCTAAGATAACTATGACACAGTTTGATAAGGCAATTGCCCGGTTGCCCCAACGTCCCAAGGATTTCACTTGGGACGAAGCCGTGCGCGTGATGGAGGGTCGCGGTTTCAAGCTGCATAAGTCGAGTGGGTCGCGGCGCAAATTCTACCATGAAGAGAAGGACATCCTGGTTAGCCTTCACGAACCACATCCTGGAAAAATTCTTAAGCGCTATCAATTAGATAAGATTATTGAGGCATTGGATAACAGCGGTGAATCATCATGAATACCGTACTCAAGCATAAAGGCTATATCGGCACCATTGAGGTAAGCCTGGAAGATAACTGCCTGCATGGCAAGATCCAGTTCATTCAGGATACTGTAACCTACGAAGGTCAGACTCCGGCTGAATTAGACCAGGCTTTTGTCGAGGCAGTGGACGATTATCTAGCTACTTGTGAAGAGCTCGGTCGTGAGCCACAAAAACCCTTTAGCGGTAGCTTCAATATACGTGTAGGATCAGAGTTACACAAAGCGGCTGCCGTTCAATCTATTCAAGAAGGTATTTCGCTTAATGAATTTGTCAAACTTGCCCTAAAGCAGAGGCTTACCGATTCACCGAGTGAACATCAGGTAACGCATATTCATCGCATACAGTTGTGCGTAGAGCAGGAAACCGATTTAGGTTTAAATGAGAGTGAAGAGCGGTGGACAGTCAACACTACAGTGCGGTCCCGGCTACATTAAGATCAGTATTGCTTCGCAAATGTGAGTGTGAGCGTTTGCAGTCTGACGAACCTAAAGGTAAGGGAGCGGTAACTATTAAAGTTGGCGCGGAACTGGAAACGCCTAAACATGGTTTTGCACCTGGCCAGAGTTTCCGAGTGGGTATTGAGGTGACGGTTGTCGGGCACTCAGCTGCTGAAGGGGAAGAATCCAAGGAGGTATTCCGGACATCTTGTATAGTGGATGGTATTTTTTCAATAGAGGACAGTGAAAGCCTTTCCCATGCTGTTTTGGAAGAAAGTATGCCGGTTTATATCAATCGGGTTTATCCTTTGGCCCGTGAGCATCTAGCTGAGACACTTAGGCGAATGGGTTTCTTTAATGTGAAAATCCCATTTGAGCTTAAGAGGGAAGACAGGCCGGAGGAAGGGGGATGAGGGGGCAGTAGGGCTGGCTTCCATCAGCCGGATTCCGAATCCTTAGAGGAATGCTTATTTTTCATCCCAATGTTGGATTTATCCACTGGCTCAGGCGAAATTTCTTTATCTGGACCAAATTGGGTGAGGGTAGCTTCCAGGGCAGCAATCCCGTTGGCTATTGCCTCGGCTGAGGCTGCTTTCAAACTTTCGCTGACTACCGAAGGACTGACGCCAACTTCGGCGGCCACCTCTTTTTGCAGTTGCCCCTGGGAAGCCCGCACATATTCACATTATTTCAAAGTCCAGCGTGACCTAATGGCATCCATTAAGTGAAATAAAGCAGATAGAGTGAGATCAGGAGTATCGCCAAAACCCTCTGCGATGAGCCAGGCACGGCTACTCTCTGCTTTTGTCAATGCCTGGCGGGCATGGTGAAATGTCGGGCCGTCGATGAGGGCAACATTTTCATTCAGATCGGTTGAGAGAGAAACATGTCCCAGGCCGAAATGAAAATGGGCAGGAAAAACTTCATCAGATAACTCTGTCCGGGTGAAGATGGGACCGGCGGAGCTAAGTCATTGCCCCGCCGGCGCAAATATACCAGGACGAAAATTCAGATTTCGACGGCTAATTAGTTCTCGCCATCCTCATTTTCGTCCTCATCGCCGCCCTCGAACTCGAACAGGTCGTCGACATTACCAAGCTTGAGAAACCAGGTCTCGCCTGACCAGTCGCCGACGCCGTCGTTGTCGGTGACGACAAAGACCTCACCGTGGCGGTTGATTGCAACACCCTCCGGCTTATCAGTGATCCAGCCATGGGTGGCTTTGAGATCCGGAATCAGATCGTAGACGGTCTTCTCCTCGGCGGTAATGCCGTCCGTTGCATCCGCGAGGCTAACCCGGATCAGGGTCTTCAACGCAGCAAAATCACCAGTGCGATTGTCATGCTCGATCAGCACATAGCTGCCGTCGCCGACCCGGGTGATTTCGGACAGGCCCACCCAACTGGCATTGGCCGGCACTGGCGCCAGTTCGTAGGGTACAAAGTCCCAGGTCATGGCAACCGGGTCGTAAATCCAGATGCGTGTGTACCCGGGTTCGTCGTCCAAATCCTCACACTCAGGTGTGGTGTAGTCCCAGGGAAGCTGTTGGGCGACGAGTAGCTGGTATCTGCCATTTTGCATTGGCAGGACTGCAACGCCCTCGAAGCCATTATCCAGGTTGCCTGTATTGCTGGAGGCAAGCCTGCATGCTTCGATTTCCGCCGGCAGACCAATTTTATTGAGAATGGCGCCGGCTGTGTCGACCTGGACCAATTGATTCGGGCGCGTGCCAGGATCATTGCCTTCACTGGCAATCCAAAGGGTATCGGTATTGTCTGGCGCCAGTGCTACGCCCTGTTTTTCCTCCCTTGAGTCCGGTGAGTAGCATCTTTGCCATGCTCGGTACAGAATCTTGCCCTAAAATTTGCCGATAATTTTAGATCTCTGTGAAAACGCGGAATTACTATAGCCCTATTGTTGTTCCGCAAGAAGGGAGATACGCCATAACGCCTTTCCTTGTTATGTTTGCAGAAGCTTCTACGCTTTAAAGGCAAGGCGTACTTCACGCCCCTTTTGAAGTAATAGTTGAAAGGAGGAACTTCAGGATGGCAGCGAAATACAAGGTGATGTGTTATTCCCTCTTGCTTGGAGGGGGCTTATCGCTGGTTTTAATACCCGTCTTTGCGCAGACTGTCATACCGCATAGGATCATAGGCGGTAAAGAAGGAGGGACCCCAGAAAAGCAGGAGATGCACAAGGATATGCACAAAAAGATGTTCCAAAAGCTGGATAAAGATGGTAATGGGAAGATTGGCAAGGATGAATTTGAAGAGGCTATGGAAGAAAAATTTAAGCGCAAGGACAAGGATGGTGACGGCTTTGTAACTCAGGAGGAGTGGCAGGCCGCCGCTAAAGAGCATAAAAAGGAATATAAGAAAGAGCACCACCGCGGAGCACAGGAAGGCGGCGGGGGATACTAGAGGGAAGGATGATAGCAGTCGGGAGAGAAGGGGGTGCCTGTAAAAAAGCTTTTCCCAAAGCGAGCGGGTACCCTTTTCTTTGCCTCTGATGGCAGGAAGCCGTTGATGAACCATACTGTCCAACGGCTATCTTGTAAGAGTGCCAGCGGAAAGGAAGGAGAGGGATTGGGTGCCTATACCCCCTGTGGGTAGAGGGGCAATAAACGGGCAAAGTCAGCGTGCCCGAGAATCTACCAAATATCGTGCCAGACGCTTAAGACCCGAGACACGCTAAAACTCTTTTAATATGGCAGGTATTGGTGCCGAGGGCGAGACCATTTTCCGCAATTTTTTAAACTATTGAAGCCATTGACCGATAAGGGTTTAACGACCTATGGTGTCATCCACAACGTGTCATACAGAAGGCTTCAACAGCAGTGAACAAGCGGTATCTCCTACGCCGACGGCAGACATGGTATATCCGAATCAGGGTGCCTGATAGCCTTTATCCAGTTATTGGGAAAAAGCATATTACCCGCTCACTTAAGACGCGAGACATTCACGAGGCGCGGGCCAGGCGCTGGTCTGTGGTAAAGGAAATCAAGGCTTACCTCAATGCTCAAGCGCGACAAGGGTTTATAGCCCCAGATAGCCCTGAAGTCATTATTCAGCGAGCTAAAGAGACCCGAAACGAGATCAACCTGGGCCTAGAAGATCCAGAGAATGCCGAAATTGTTTGGGATGTCTATGTCGATCAATTGATTGATAGGCATGGTAAGCCTGACCCTGAGACTGGCGAGCCTAAGGTTGATGAAGCTATCGTGACTGCCGTCCGGCTGGGCTATGAGATTATCTCTAGCGGAAAGGGGGTCATGCTGGCCTCACAGGCACTCGAGGAAAACTTAGAGGAACTGAGAGGACGCCAGGTCCTGAACCAAACGATACGGGCGAGAGAGCGGCGGGTGAATGCTTTTCTTCGCTGGCTGGGGGGCGATAGGAAGCTCAAAGAGATCTCGCGGGAAGATGCCGGACGCTACGTGACTCAGGTGTTGCTAAAGCGAGGTAACTCCCAGAAGACGGTTAAAGATACGATTAGCGACTTGTCCGCCTTCTTTAACTGGGCCATGGAGCGGGGGCAAACAGTCTCAAATCCCTTTAGAGGGATGAGCAAATCTGTCCGCGATACCACCCGAGGCACCAGGGAGAAGAAAAACGGCAAGCGCCGCGTCTGGACACAGAAAGAACTTAAACACTTACTGCTAGAGATTAAGGCCCGGCTTGGCGAGGATGATCCCCTCTGGGCCATGACCGTGATCGCCCTCTATACTGGCATGCGCGAGAACGAGATCGCCGAGACCCGCCTTGAAGATGTTCATTCCGATCACATTCATATACCGGAAGGGAAGACTGAAAGCAGCATTCGGGATACCCCTATTCATCCCCTTCTGAAACCGTTCATTGAACAACTGAAAGCGAGCAGCACAGAGGGCTACTTGATCAGCGGGCTTATCCGAGGTGGCGAAGATAATAAGCGCCATCATTACTTTGCGAAGCGTTTCGGAAGATTTAAGCGCGAGAAGGCGGGCCTTACAGATAGCCGGATCGTCTTCCATAGTTTTCGCAAGAATTTTGCGGGGGCACTAGAGCAAGCGGGGGTGTCGGAAACGCTTGCCCAGCAGATTGTGGGGCATAAGAAACAGAGCCTCACCTATGGCCTGTATAGCCCCGGTGTGGATCTAGAGAAGATGGCTGAGGCTGTAGCGATGGTAAGCTATGGAGCTGAGGTGGATCGGCTGTGTGCTGAGGGTTTGTGAAAGAGGCACCGGATAGGGCGGATCATTTCTTACTAGCTTTAATTTCCCGGATAATTGCTGACTACGTTTGGCAAATGCCATCTAGCTAGAGCATTCATCGGAGCCGCCGATCTAGCGTACTAATAATGGGCAGTAACTTAATGGCGGCCAAAGGGGATAAATCTTTATGCAGTTTTCTCAAAGACAAGGAATATCAGCAGCTGAAAAAGCTATTCAACGAGAATCTATCGACGATGAACTGAAGAATAGTCTCTGGAGTTTGTTACGGATTTTCTACTGGGAGAAGTTCAATAAACGCAAATATGACACGTATGCTGGCCGTATTGATTATATAGAAGGTAGCAACATGCAACCTTTAATTACAAATCTTTGGTTATATTATTACAAGAAGCCTATAGATACAATACCTCCTTACTTTTGGGATTGCGTTGGTGATTTAAGGAGATATTTTTTTCTGCTCAATGGTATGAGATTTATGATTTTGTTGAGTTTGTGGCCACTAAAGGGCCACTACGAACAAAGGAAGATTTTATAAGAGCCTGTAACTCATGTTTGAATCGTGAAAACTCTGCTTATAGGTTTGTAAATGGTCAGTTAACAGAAATTACTGCAGAAGAAGAAATTCAGTCTATTGAAGAAGCTATTGCTAGATCTTCCCCATTTGCAGGGGTAAGGGAGCATTTAGAAACCGCTTTAAGCATGATGAGTGATCGAGAAAATCCTGATTATCGTAATTCAATAAAAGAATCAATATCGGCAATTGAATCATTATGCAAACATTTAATAGGTGATGAAAAGGCGACCCTCGGTAAAGCTCTAAATCGAATCGAAAAAGAAAAAGGACTTCATCCCGCATTAAAGTCATCATTTTCATCATTGTATGGATACACTTCAGATGCTGATGGTATCAGGCATGCATTAATGGAACAGAATTCAATCACAAAAAGTGATGCGCGATTTATGCTTGTTAGTTGTACAGCCTTTATAAATTATGCAATAGACCTAGTATCTGATTAGCGGCGTCTAACACCTCATGTGAGACTTTAAAGTTTTTCTCTTTCCACCCGTAATGGAATAAGCAGGGATGCTCTATGAACGGTACAGAAGCCCTAGATACTTCTTTGCTTGGGGTACTCCTTATGATTGATAGTTCCTATCGGCCCGCCAGGAGCGTTCAGGAAGGATGCTAAGAAAGACCTGTAGCCTAGCGAAATCTCGCGCGCACGCTACCCGCAGCAAGGAATCCCTGAGAAAGGACCCAAAGTTATTCACTTTTTTGCTTATCCAGGCCAGTCATGAATAACGTGAGTAGTAAATCTAAACCACGGAATTTAAAATCTCGCAGCCTAGGTGGATTGCTTGATGAAAAGTTTAAACCAAGAGAGGAGCTATTAGCTCCTTGGCTCACCCAGCGCCACTTGAGCATGGTCTATGCACCTGCTGGCGTGGGTAAGTCTTGGTTCGCGCTATCAGCGGCGCTTGCCGTTGCAGGCGGCGGGAAGTTGTATCACTGGGATGCCCCCATAGCTAGGCGTGTGGTCTTCGTCGACGGTGAAATGGATATAGAGGATCTGCAAGAGCGATGCGAGAAGCTAATAGAGCCCCTGGATGTCAATATTAAAACAGCCAGAAATAACCTATTGTTTCTTGCTCAGCAGGATCAAAGCCTGGATGTCGAGTTTCCTGACCTGGCTACCGATGAGGGGCAAGCCATTGTGATGAAGCACATAAAGAACCATCGGGCAGAGTTTGTGATACTCGACAACTTCAGCACGCTTTGTGAAGTGGAAGACGAAAACGCCGCCTCTAGCTTTAACCCGATCATGCGGTTTCTGCGTCAGCTAAAGCAAGGGCGTATTGCGGCCATGTTAGTTCACCATGCCAGGAAGAACACCAGCGGCAATGGAAGCTACCGGGGAACCTCTAAGCAAGCGGTGATTTTCAATTCGATTATTAGTCTAAATCATCCCGACAGGATACCCGCACAAGGAGGAGCCACATTTGACATTGACTTTGAAAAATACCGGGGTCTTAGAGATGATCGGGTAGCACCCGTTAGAGTCAGCCTTCAGAATGACCCTGGAGAGCGCCCCCAGTGGGTTGTCGAGCCGCGATCAGATGCCAAGATAGTGGAAATGGTGCGAGCAGTGAAAGAACTGGCGTGTGCTTCCCAAGATGAATTGGCCGAGAGATTCGGTGTTACTAAGGGCACTATTTCCAAATGGAAGCGCAGGGCTATAGATATGGATCTAGTAAGTAGCAAAGCTTGGGAGGAGTGCTTAAAGGAGGCCCAGCAGGTACGCGAAGAGGAGGAGCACGCAGTATCCGATGTGTCTAACTTCTAAGGATTGCGCTTACAGAAGTCGTCCGGCTCGACTTCGAGCCGTACAGGATTCTTGCTTAGTTTCCGGTTTCTTACTCTCTATAAGGGGGAAACTGGAAACTTGCCCAAAGGCCATGCGACATGGGGCCTTGTGAGGGTTTCTAAGGGGCTAGTTTCCAGAATGTTTCCACCTTTACTACGCGACCCAAGTTTGGACCCGTTAGTAATCTCTGAGAATTTAACGAATACCAGCGCTTGCCCGTTTTAGCTTAATCGGACTGGTAGTGCAGTCTGCGTTTTCAACAGTATTGATCATGCGGTCTAGCCGGACCATGCACTTTTCTATTAGCAGCCCGCCATCACCATCACTGCTTACATTGGTGACAAATGGGCCAGCCTTGCTTGCACATCCGGAAAGCATTAAACCAGCTAAAGCTAGCTTTATATAATAAGCAGCGCGGATTTTCATGCCTAACTTTTTCTCCTTTATGGGTTGCATTTCGCGCTATAGCGTCCAAGCAGGAGTAAACTTTAGGCACTGGCTGAATAGGAGCGGGATTTAGTAGTTTCCGCAATTAGGCAGGGAAAGCGGCATAATGACCCTATATAAGCACGAAAACGTGTCATACAGAGCGTGTCATACAGCCAGCTTAAAATAGGGTATAACTAGCTGATTTATAAGGATATATAAAGAATGGTGCCGAGGGCGAGACTCGAACTCGCACGGTGTTTCCACCACCAGATTTTGAGTCTGGCGCGTCTACCAATTTCGCCACCTCGGCATTGCCCCCCCATTATATCGGAATTTTGACGTTCGAGAAGAGGTAAACCGGAATTTTAGCTGATAATGCTAAAATTTAGCGTTATGCAGCTAAGTGATTTTTCCTATGACCTTCCCGAGCGCTTGATTGCTCAGTATCCTCCTGAGCGGCGTGGAGAAAGCCGTCTGTTGTTTTTAGATGGTGCTTCTGGTGCCCTCAGGGATCAGCGGTTTGCTGAGCTTCCTGCCTTGCTGTCGGAGGGGGACCTGTTAGTATTCAATGATACCCAAGTGATACCGGCCCGGCTTCTGGGGGTTAAGGATAGCGGGGGTAAAGTGGAGGTGCTCATTGAGCGGATTTTGGATCAGCACCGGGCCCTGGCCCATGTGCGGGCGAGTAAACCCCCGCGGTCAGGGCGCCGGCTGGTACTGGAGCAGTCGGTTGAAGTGGAAGTCGGGGAGCGGGTTGCCGATTTGTTTGAGCTGCGCTTTTTGGACCCTCGTCCACTGCTGCAGCTCCTTGAAGCGGTAGGCCGCATGCCTTTACCCCCCTATATTCGCCGGGAGACGACCCCCATTGACAGAGAGCGATATCAAACCGTCTATGCTTCCCGCCCAGGTGCGGTTGCGGCGCCAACCGCTGGCTTGCACTTTAATGGGCCGTTGTTGGAACAGTTGCAGGCCCAAGGGGTGGAGCTAGGCTATGTCACTCTCCATGTAGGGGCGGGGACTTTTCAGCCGGTGAGGGTTGAGAACATCGCTGAGCATCGGATGCATGCCGAATATGTGGAGGTGCCGGAGCAGGTCTGTGCCCAGGTACGGGAGACTCAACGACTAGGGGGCCGGGTGGTAGCTGTGGGGACGACGACGGTGCGGGCGTTGGAAACCGCTGCGGCGGGAGGAGCCATTGCCCCTTACCAGGGGGAGACAGAGATTTTTATCTTTCCGGGTTATCGATTTCGGGCCGTGGATGCCTTGATTACCAATTTTCACCTGCCGGAGACGACGCTGTTGATGTTGGTCTGTGCTTTTGCCGGCCGCGACCGAGTGTTGGCCGCCTATCGCCATGCGGTTAAGGAGGGGTATCGCTTTTTCAGTTATGGCGATGCCATGTTGGTTACCGGGGCGGGAGCGGGCTAACCCATGTCATTGGCGAAAGTGCGTATTGTGTTGGTGGGGACCACCCATCCCGGCAACATTGGGGCGGCAGCGCGGGCCATGCATACCATGGGATTATCCCGGTTATACTTAGTGAATCCGGCGCGTTTTCCCTGTGCTGAGGCGACAGCGCGGGCCTCCGGTGCGGATGAGTTGCTGGCCCAGGCGGAAATTTGCACTAGCTTGCCCCAAGCAATAGCCGGTTGCCGAATGGTGTTTGGGTTGAGCGCCCGGTCTCGGAATATTTCTTGGCCGGCCCTAGATGCCCGGGCCTGTGGTGCCCTGACCGTCCAGGAGGCCCTGGAGGGGGAGGTGGCGATAGTGTTTGGCCGGGAACATTCGGGACTTTCCAATATTGAGCTGGATCATTGCCATTATTGGGTCCATATTCCAAGTAACCCAGCGTATAGTTCCCTTAACTTGGCGGCGGCGGTGCAGGTGATGGCCTACGAAGTTCGGATGGCCGCTATGGCAGGAGCTTCTCCCCCTGCCCGACGCCCCACCGAATCGCCGCCGGCATCCGTCGATGAAGTAGAAGGCTTTTTT
Source organism: Nitrosococcus halophilus Nc 4 (assembly GCF_000024725.1). Classification (NCBI taxonomy): domain Bacteria; kingdom Pseudomonadati; phylum Pseudomonadota; class Gammaproteobacteria; order Chromatiales; family Chromatiaceae; genus Nitrosococcus; species Nitrosococcus halophilus. The sequence goes on from NC_013960.1 coordinate 1,990,269, forward strand.
CAGCATCTGGAGCAGACCCTGATAGAGATCGGTTTTCTTAATCCGAGTAATCCCAAGCTTTTGATGCGCCGCCTACGCCGCTTATTTTTTCGCGCTCATCTTGAGATCCGTGAAGTGAATATCTTGCGCGGGATTTTGACGGCTGCCCAGGATAAAGTAAAAGGGTGATAATGCCATAATTATGAAACAATAATAGGTTGTTATTGGTTTAATGCTAGGAATCTATTGATTAGGGAAATATGTTTGAAGGTTTGCGAGAAGAAATCAATTGTGTGTTCGAGCGGGATCCTGCGGCACGCAATGTTTTTGAAGTGGTCACCACTTACCCCGGCTTCCACGCTATTTTATGGCATCGGTTGAGTCACCGGCTGTGGAATTTAGGGGCGAGGTGGCCAGCACGAGCCATTTCTACCCTGAGCCGCTGGTTGACCGGGATCGAGATCCATCCGGCGGCCCGGCTTGGGCGGCGATTTTTTATCGACCATGGGATGGGGGTGGTCATTGGTGAAACGGCGGAAATCGGCGATGACTGCACCCTCTACCATGGAGTCACCTTGGGGGGAACCAGTTGGGAAAAAGGTAAGCGGCACCCCACCTTGGGAGACAATGTGGTGGTGGGGGCTGGCGCCAAGGTTCTCGGACCCATTCATATTGGCAGTGGCGCCCGGATAGGTTCTAATTCGGTGGTGGTCAAAAATGTCCCGGAGAATGCTACTGTCGTGGGGGTGCCAGGGCATGTGGCCCGATCGAAGGAGCAGCGCAAGGAAGAGGCCAAGCGCCGGGCGATGGCTAAACGCATTGGATTTGATGCCTATGGTGCCCCCCAGGATACTCCTGATCCCATTGAGCGGGCGATTCATGGCCTAATTGAACATATCCAGAGTTTAGACGACCGTATTGAGCAAATGGCCGCCGAGATTCAGCGCTTGGGGGGAAAACTTCCCGAGGAGCAGTTACCTGATCTGGAGGCTTGTGAATTATCTGCAGGCGGCAATGAGGAGGAAGCGAAGCAGCAAGCGGGCAAGGGCAAATCGGCGGCAGTCAAATAGTTGACTAATATGGTCAGTTATGTAACTCTTTGGTTGGTTGAACCCGATAACGCTTAATAATGAGGCGGATGACATGCGGCTAACAACCAAAGGTCGTTACGCGGTAACCGCGATGCTGGATTTGGCGCTACATTACGAACAGGGGCCGATCACCCTAGCGGATATTTCCCGTCGGCAAGGGATTTCTCTCTCTTACCTGGAACAACTCTTTGCTCGTTTACGCAAGAAAGGTTTGGTCGACAGTGCCCGTGGTCCGGGAGGTGGCTACCGCTTAAGTCGTGAGGCGGAAAAGATCAGCGTGATTGATGTGATCAGTGCGGTCGATGAGAGTGTGGATGCCACGCGCTGCCGAGGATTAAAAAACTGCCAGGGGGATCAGCGCTGTTTGACCCATGAGTTGTGGGAAGATCTCAGCCGGCAGATTTATGAATTTCTTTCCCGTATCACCTTGGGTGAACTGGTCCAGCGCCGCGACATTCAGGAAATTTCGGCCCGGCTGGATAACGCCGCCAAGGCAGGCTCGGTAGGCAGCGGTGACCGCGCCGTCCCCGTCGTGGTCGTCGATACCAATTAAGCTTCCTAAGGAGGAAGCAGGCATGGCAATTTATTTTGACCACAACGCGGGAGCACCCCTAGATGAACGGGTATTGGAAGCCATGCTTCCTTACCTTCGGGAGCAGCAGGGCAACCCTTCCAGCGTACATCGTTATGGTCGCCTCGCCCGAGAGGCCATAGAGCAAGCTCGGGCCCAGGTAGCCGACTTGGTTCAGGCGGCGCCTTCCCAGGTGGTTTTTACCAGTGGTGGCACTGAAGCCAATAATTTGGCGGTGTTTGGGGGCATGGGCCCCCGTCCCCAGGGGCATCTTGCCATCAGCGCAGTGGAGCATCCTTCACTGCGGGAACCGGCTTTGTCCTTGCGGGCCCAAGGCCTTACGGTGACTGAAATTGAGGTGGACTCCCAGGGCAGGGTGACTCCTTCCACCTTAGAGAGCGCACTCCGTCCCGATACCCGACTGGTTTCTGTAATGTGGGCTAGTAATGAAACCGGTGTTTTGCAGGATATCCCTACCCTGAGCGAAGGCATTCGAGATCAAGGGTGTATATTTCATACCGATGCGGTTCAAGTAGTAGGGAAATTACCCCTTGATTTTCGCCGTAGTGGCGTTCATCTCATGAGTCTTTCCGCCCATAAGATGGGGGGGCCTAAAGGGATTGGCGCATTGGTTGTGGATAGTAGTTTAGACCTTGCTCCGCTCCTGCAAGGAGGTGGCCAAGAGAAGGGACGGCGCAGCGGCACCGAAAATGTGGCCGCTATCGTGGGGTTTGGAAAGGCCGCCGAGCTTGCAAGCGCGGAATTGCATCACCGTGCCCAAGAATGGTCCCAGTGGCGGGAATATCTGGAGCAAGCCTTGCGGCAACTACCGGAGGTGGTCATTTTCGGAGAAATGGCTGAGCGTTTGCCCAACACTGTATTTTTTGCGGTTCCTGGAATTGAAGGAGAGACTTTGCTGATGGCTTTGGATAAGGCCGGGATTGGAGTCTCTAGTGGCTCGGCCTGCGGCAGCGGCAGTCATCAGCCTAGCCATGTGTTATTGGCCATGGGTATTGCGCCAGAGCTGGCACAAGGCGCGATTCGGGTCAGCTTTGGGGCTGGAAATAATTGGAGCCAAATAGATGAACTGGTTGCTGTGCTAAAAAGTCAAATAGACCAGCTGCAACGGATGTTGTTGTGTGCATATTGATTGATTAAGGAGAGGGCGAGAAATGGCAATTACAGTCACAGATTCGGCACTAAAACAGATTAAGAAAGTTCTCTCCCAGCAGGCAAATGTGGAAGGACTGCGGGTAGGAGTGAAAAAGAGCGGTTGCTCGGGATATGCTTATGTCCTCGGTTTTGCGGAGCAGGTAGAACCGGAGGATACCGTCTTCGACCATGACGGGATTAAGATCGTGATTGATAAGCAAAGCTTGGGGTTTATTGATGGTACCGAGTTGGATTATCGGCGCGAGGGTTTGAATGAAAGCTTTAAATTTCAGAATCCCAATGTGGTTGCCTCCTGTGGCTGTGGGGAGAGCTTCAGCGTTTAACCGCTTTAGCCGAGTGAGGGACGAGAATGGATGAAGAACAGTTCAATATGTCGGTGCGCAAGTTCCTCAAAACCTTGGGGGTGACTGCACAACGGGAAATAGAAAAGGCGGTAAGGGACGCCCTCGACAGTGGGCGTTTGCAAGGAGATGAAACCCTTAAAGCCCACGCTACAGTGAAAGTGGAAGGCATTGAGCTTAAAATAGATACGGAAGGGGATATTAAGCTCTCCTGAAATAAGACCCCCAAACTCACCAAGCTAAAAAGGCCCCGGAAAATCCGGGGCCTTTTTTATGGATGGCCTGTTGGAAGGGGCGATTATTCATCGCCACCGAAGATGCCTAACAGTTGCAACAGGCTCAAAAACAAGTTGTAAATCGCGACATACAGGCTCACCGTAGCCATGATGTAGTTGGTTTCCCCCCCATTAACGAGCAGGCTGGTTTGGAACAAAATAAAGCCTGACATTAACAGGATGAACATGGCTGAGACGGCCAAGGACAAGGCGGGGATTTGGAAGAGCATAGCCGCCAGTCCCGCCAGAAAGGCCACTAAGATGCCGACCATCAGGAAGCCGCCAATAAAGCTAAAATCCTTGCGGGTTGCCAGGGCATAGCCTGAGAGACCGAAGAAGATAGCGCCAGTCCCCCCTAAAGCCAGCATGACTGTTTCATGGCCATTGGGCAGACCCAAATAGAAGTTAAGAATGGGTCCCAGTGTATAGCCCATAAAGCCGGTCAGGGCAAAAATAGCAGCCAACCCCCAAACGCTGTTGCGCAGGGCATTGGTTAGAAATAATAAACCGAAGTAACCTACCAGGGTAATCACCCAATGCACTGGAGAGGCATTGGTTGCCATGGCAATCCCCGCAGTAACAGCGCTAAAAACTAGCGTCGCGGCGAGGAGGGTATAGGTGTTGCGTAGAAGCTTATTGGTCGCAAGTACCGAAGGTGCTGCGCGTGAAACTGCTTGATCATTGTAACTCATGGATTCTGACCCCTTTTATCGTTGGATCATCCTTACCTTAGAATTAGGAGTTTAGCCAACTATGACAACCGCTTAGCGGTTTAGTTCTAAGCTTACTAGTTTTCTTGAAAATAGCAATAGTTTGGTTTCTCTGGTATCTTTTAGTTATCTTCCATAAGCCAAAATCAGTCACTACCGTTTTGGCACTATGGTTATCGGAGGGCTGGCCGAGTGGTTGAAGGCACTGGTCTTGAAAACCAGCAGGGGCGAAAGTCCCTCCAGGGTTCGAATCCCTGGCCCTCCGCCAGTTTTTGATTTTAAGCTATTGATTGGGCTGGAGTTAGTACCTTTTTATCTTGCTCCAGTCTTAGTTTGTTGCAGCCGATATTTCCTTGCTGTGCTCTTTGCCAATCTTTGTACAAATCCCACAGGCAGAGAGCTTCGTCTGGCCTTGTAGATATCCAAGGGAATGGAACCTAAACAAGACAACATGCCGGAGTTTCGGGCAGAGACGGTGAAGCGAGTATTAAACAGGGGTTACCTGAAACAGGAGCGTCTACTATAGACCAGGAGACCTTAGTCACGATTGAAGATTTGGAGACCTATGCCATCGTCCACAGCCATGAAGCATCAGGATATCGGTTGGCATTTTGATAACACCTATGCGCAGCTGCCTGGCCATTTTTACACGAAGCTGCATCCTGTTCCTGTGCGTGAACCACGCCTTGTCATTGCGAATGATGCTCTGGCAGAGGAACTAGGATTAAATTTCAAAGCCATCTCTGAGGATGCGTTAGCGCAGCTTTTTTCAGGCAATCAGCTTCCAGAAGGTGCAGAGCCTCTAGCGCAGGCCTATGCCGGGCATCAGTTTGGCCATTTTACCTATTTGGGCGATGGGCGGGCCCATTTAATCGGCGAGCATCTCACCCCAGACGGCAAACGGGTAGATATTCAGTTCAAAGGCTCAGGCCAAACACCCTATGCCCGGCGCGGTGATGGGCGTGCAGCGCTGGGTCCGATGCTGCGGGAGTATATCATCAGCGAAGCCATGCATGCGCTGGGCATCCCGACCACCCGGAGTTTGGCAGTAGTCACCACCGGCGAACCTGTTTACCGGGAAACGGTACTGCAAGGAGCAATTCTGACACGTGTCGCGTCTAGTCATCTGCGTGTGGGCACATTTGAATATCTGGCTGCCCAAGAAGATAAAGCAGGCCTGAAGCAACTTACTGATTATGCTATCCAGCGCCATTATCCAGAAATAATAGACTCTGATACCCCCTACTTTGATCTGCTCAAGGCCGTCATGGCTTGCCAGATAAAACTTATCACCGAATGGCTGCGAGTAGGCTTTATTCACGGGGTGATGAATACGGACAATATGGCCATTGCTTGTCAGACCATTGACTATGGCCCCTGTGCATTCATGGATAGCTATGATCCCGGCACCGTGTTCAGCTCCATCGACTACATGGGGCGTTATGCCTATGGCAATCAGCCCCGTATCGCGCAGTGGAACTTAGCACGGTTTGCTGAGGCTATCCTTCCGCTACTGCATGAAAATATTGAAAAGGCTGCTGCAATGGCAGAGGAAGCCATCCAGTCATTCAAGGCATTATTGCAGCAGGAATGGCTGGCAATGATGCGTCGTAAGCTGGGGTTGTTCGGTGAAGAAAACGAAGATATGGAATTCATCAACGGGCTTCTGCAATGGATGCAGCGCAGTCATGCGGATTATACCAATACATTCCGTGACCTGATGGATGAACATTTTCCCGAAGATCCACACTATCAGGATCAAGCATTCAAGCATTGGTACGAGAGATGGCAACAGCGGCTGGAACGGAACACCAAACCGTTCTCATCCTCCCTGTGCCTCATGGGTGCGACTAACCCGGTGGTCATCCCCCGTAACCATCGTGTAGAAGCAGCGCTTAACGCTATGGAACAGAACGCTGACTTCTCAAAGCTACATGAACTGCTGGATGTGCTGTCTGAGCCCTATAAGGATAAAGAGAAATATACTAAATTCAAAAACCCTCCTGCGCCGAAAGAGCGTGTGTACCAAACTTTTTGTGGTACTTGATAACCACCGGTTTCAAGGTGACAGGAAAGAACGGGAAAGATGACGACTAACCTCGATACCCGTGCACCGGGTGGGGTCAGGTCTTGTCTATTGCTGTTTGTGAGTTTGTCGATTTTACTAGATGCTTGCCCGCCTGATAGGAGGTTTCAAGATTCGCCAATCAAAGCTAACCGGCAGTAAGGGGTTGCCAATTAGTTAGTCGTGGCCAGCACTGGAATAGTAATTAGAAATGCCCACCTATCCCGGTGATTATTTAGCTTGTTGGTATGCTACCGGCTTAAGCTCGCAGATTCGACCATATCGTGAAGCTCAAGCGAGTAAAGATTACGGAACCGCCAAGTGGAAAATTTCCTTTAAATTCACAGATGGATAAAGTTATGGGGGGACGGCTTTTGCCTCCGATCTAACTTAAATTCAATTTCGGCTCTTTATACCAAGGAGATTCAACACCCCATCTGTGTTTCGGCTTTAACAAAGTTGTCGTCGAATCATCATCTCCATGCAATATGGCGAAACTAGGCTGAGAATGCCCCGAACATAACGGTGGGAGCACGCTTTCAGGCGTGAGCGTAAGGAGCCCTACACGGGATTAATTGCCTACCACCATCGAAGCCGAGGGGCAAGGTGTTCGACAATGCATTCTCTATAGGAGGACGGTATGAGCTTGTACCAGTACGCACGCGTGGCGTGTATAAGCCTCATCGGCCTGACGCTGATCACTAGTACAGCGTCCGCGGATGATAATGACAACAAGAAAAAAGGGGGCAAAGATTTTGGTTCCAAGGTGGAACATTTGCTCCATGCGCAATCCCGAAAACTGTTTGGTTTTGCAGGACCCTTAAAGGAGTCTGCCGAAGGTAATGTCGATCGGTTGGTTGATCCGGAATCGCTTCCGGGTAGCGGGAATCCATTCAATGCCACTGACGTCGATGACCTTATCGAGCTCGCCCATGGTCTTCGTGCCGAGATTTTGATACCAATTCGTACTGACCCCGCATGTTATAATGAGGAGGTTTGAAAGCGAGTTTATGGGGAGGAGCGAGGTTGATGAGTCGCCGCCTAGAGCTAGAAATCACGGAGAGTGCCGAGGAATTAAAAGCGCTGCTTCACCAGCAGAGCGAGGTGAAACTCAAAGAACGAGTTCAGGCGTTATATTTGCTCAAGAGCGAGCAGGTCACCGAACTCAAAGCTTTGGGGAAAGTGCTAGGGCGCAATCCCTCCACCCTTTATCGCTGGTTTGAGGGGTATCGGGCCCGAGGGTTAGCAGGCTTGCTTGAGCTTGGGACGGCGCATAATGGGCGTGCCCGAGCTATACCGCCGGCGGTGGAGCAGGCCTTAAAGCAGCGTTTGAAAGAACCGCCGGGTTTTAAGAGCTATGGGGCGATTCAACAGTGGCTGAGGGAAGAATACGGGTTGCAGATTAAGTATAAAACGGTACATCAGACAGTACGTTACCGGCTCAAAGCCAAGCTCAAAGTGGCGCGCCCGAGCCACCTTCATCGAGAGGAAGCGGCGGGGGTGGACTTTAAAAAAAACTCCCGCGGCGCCTAGAAGTTTTGCCGGTCCTCTACGGGGCGGAAGACCCCGCTTTAGCGGTGCGGTATTGGTGTTACGATGAGACGCGCTTTGGGCTTAAAACCATCCCTCGGCGACTGATTACGTTGACCGGCACCAAGCCCCTAGCGCCGGTGCAATGGCAATTTAAAGCCTTCTATCTCTATGGGGCGGTGGAGCCGCTGAGCGGGGAAAGCTTCTTTTTGGAGTTCTCTCATCACGATAGCGACTGTTTTCAGATTTATTTGGATCACCTCGCTCAACGCTATCCCCACGCTCTCCATATCGTTCAACTTGATAATGCCAGCTCTCATTGGGCCAAGAAGCTGGAGTTGCCTGAGAATATCGTGTTGATGTTCCAGCCTCCCTATAGCCCCGAGCTCAACCCTATCGAGCGACTTTGGCAACACATGAAAGATCAGCTCAGTTGGGTTCTCTTTAGCACACTGGACTCCCTTCGACAGACTGTCGGGGAAATCCTCCAGGACCTCACTCCACAAACGATTCGTTCTTTAACCGGTTACCCCTTCATCCTCTCCGCTTTAAAACATGCAAATATTTAAAGAAATGGTATGACCCGGAACGCCGCCAACGACGCCGATATGTTCTCCTTCTTCCCATTGGAGAACCCCACCCACCTGATCTTCTGTATCGAGAATAGCCGCCCGGATGACGGGAGCAACGTTTCGATACAGGCCATCCACAAGGAAACGGGCCAAGTCACTGACGTGTTGTTTGGGATGGATCGCTGCGACGGTATCCGCACCACCCCCTGGGGTACGGTGCTCGCCACCGAGGAGACCGATGATGGCGCAGCCTATGAGCTCCTAAATCCTCTCTCCGGCAAGGTGTATTTCGTCATGGACCGGGGGGTGCCCGGTGGCCCAGCCATAATCGTCGACTATCAGGGCAACGACGCCTCGGATGGGGTAGTGAAGCGCACGGCTCTTGGCACGCTCGCCTGGGAAGGTCTTACGGTGCTGTCCTCTGGTGTCGTCTATTACGGTGACGAACTCCGGCCCGGGACGGATAGGGATGATGTCGACGGCGGCGCGTTGTTTAAGTTCGTGCCTGATGTGCCTAGGGTAGACGATGGGATCATCTTTGACTTGGAACACTCGCCGTTTGCCAGTGGACGAAATTACGCCTTTCGGGCTGACTGCCGCGAGGGTGAGCCGGCTTCCCTTCTGGTGGGCGAGGGCCAAAGCGGCAGCTTCCCGCAATTTGGTCAGGGTTGTGAAATTGGCAACGGCTCCTGGGTTCCCGTTTCGGCAGCCAACGCCCGGGTCGATGCCGATGCAAACGGGGCGACCGGCTACTACCGGCCGGAGGATCTCCACCGTGATCCGGTTTTCCAGGCACCGGAAGATTTCCCCGGTGCGGTCCGCTTCTGCTGGGCTAACACGGGCCGCGTGGAGGCCCAGAATTTCGCTGAGGTTATTTGCGGTGTTGATCTCCAGCCGCTGATGGCGGATGGGGATCGGGCGACGGTTGTTGTGAACCGCTTTGTCGAGGGGGACTCCGAATTCAATTCCATGGATAACCTTGCTTTTCAGCCGGTGACTGGCAACCTTTATGTCATTGAGGACGCAGCTAATGGTGACGTCTGGGCCTGCCTGCGGGATGGTGCCGATCGTGGCATCAAGACGGATGGGTGCGTGCGGGTCTTGTCGGTCAAAGATCAATCGGCGGAGCCCACCGGCTTCGAGTTCGATGCTTCGGGGACGACCGCCTTCTTGGCGATTCAGCACTCTGATCCCGATGTCCTCGGTGACACCGACGATATCATCAAGATCACCGGTTTCAAGGTGACAGGAAAGAACGGCAAAGACGACGACTAACCTCGATACCTGCGGGGTTTGATGTGGGGGGAGCCGCGAATGCGGCTCCCTTCATCTGGTCTGTTGTGGCGAAGCCTGCAAAATCAAATAACTGGCCCAACGGGCATGTTTGCTGCTAGTGGCCGGCTAAAAATACTTTGGCTTGTTGAAGGCGTTCCCGCTCTATCTCCGCTTGCATAGTGATCTCGACTAGTTTTTGATAGTAGTTAGCTGCTTTGTTGGAGTTTCCTCCCAACTCGGCGGCACGGCCAGCGCCATATAAGCTATTGAACCGATTGGGGCTCCGTTTCAAAGCGGCTTCATATTCTGCAAGCGCCTCTTTGGCATTCCCCATGATAAGCAGCATATCGGCAAGCAGTTCTCGGGCCGGTAAGATTTCTCCTGGTGTGACCGCTGCTTTCTCCGTGGAGGCTTCTTCTTCGGCGGCCTTGCGCATGATTCTTAGAGCCTCTTTGGGTTTGCCTTCTTCGTATCTCAGCCAGGCTGTCGCTGCCATACGCTGAATCTCAACTTGTTTGGCCCAATAGGCATTAGAATCGGTGGGTGTGATTTGTTTACCCAGGGAGACTAGCTTATCCAATGCCTTTCGCGCTGTGTGTGGGTCTCCGCTTCGTGCGGCTCCGAGTGCTTTGGCAAAATAAGTCATGGCTTCATAGGGAGCAAACCGCTTCTCCCAAGGGAAAGAACTGGGCTGTCGCGGTTGGAGGCAGGCAGCCTCCGCCCATTGCTGCCGTTCCAGGGCATAGCGGGCGGGGATGGCTGCTAATGCATAGGCGATTGCAGGCAAATTGAGGTGGAGAAAAGGCCCCTCTAGGGAAAGAACCTGGTCTCGAATTTCCTGTGCTTTTTTATCCTGGGCTCCTTGCAGATAGGCATAGGCTAGATAGTCCAGGGCATGGGGATAATGTAGCGAAATTGCGCCGTCACTGACGCTTTGTTTCCAGGCAACGGCGGCAGATTGCCGGTTCCCTTCAATGGATTCCTGCCACCGGCCGACGCGGGTGAAAATATGGGTCGGCATATGGAGCGCATGGGGAACTTGGGGGGCGATCTTCCCGTAATTTCTTGCTATTGCTAAGGCCTGATCAGCAAGCCCAGGAGAATCATAGGCATGAATAAGGTAGTGGTGGGCCCCCGGGTGATCCGGATTTTTAGCCAGTATCTTTTTCGCAATCGCTCCGGCCTCTCGCTGCTTTTGGTATGACTTATCCTCCGGGTGGGCAATAGCGGTGTGGGCGAGGGCATAAAAAGCGGCGGCCTCCAAGTCCTGCGGGAATTGTTGGTAAACCTGTTCCCATCCTTGCTCAAAGCTCATAAGGCGGGCTTCTTCGCTGCGTTTCCAGCCGTCTTTAAAGTAGGCTTCCAGGGCTGTGATATAGACTTGCTCACGCGGAGTTTTGGGGCCTCGGGCCTTGGCTTCACCAATAAGATTCCATCCTTTTTTTAGCTGCTCTGGTGTAGGGACATCCGGCCAGAGAGGATGAATGGAGGCCATGGCCATTCCCCAGTAACCCATGGCGCAGTCAGGATCAGCTTCTAAGGCTGCCGCAAATGCCTTTTGAGCGCCGGAATAAGTCATGTGATGGAGCAGTGCCACGCCTCGCTCCATTTGCTGGCTCGCTGTCTCATTGCAAGAAACCGGAAAGGAGACGGTGCCGAGCTGAGTCCCGTAAGTATCGATTCCTTGCACCGCTACAGGGAGCGTGTTTAGAGAAGTTGGCGGGTCAAGGGATAATTCGGCATGACCAGAGCCGGTAGCGAAAGCCAGCAGAATTGTAACTAGGGGTCCTCCATATCTCATAGTATCCTCCGTTTATATAGAGGCAGCTGCCGCAAGGGTGCTCTTGTGTTCAACAATCATTGTTGTCAAATATTTTTTTTCTTATATATTTAGATAATAACAATAAGATTTTGAAAAAATCAGTATGATCGTTTTGAGAACGACGGTTTTAATTACGCTTGTTTTATCCTTGGGGTGGGTAAAGCCATCCCAGGCGACAAACCTTAATGAGAAAGAAGTCCGTTGCTTGGCTCTCAATCTTTATTGGGAGGCCAGATCGGAAGGCCGCGAGGGAATGGTGGCCGTAGGTTGGGTAGTGCTGAACCGAATGGATGATAGTCGCTATCCGGCAACAGTTTGCTCGATTGTTTATCAAGGGGGGGAAAGTCCGCCTTGCGAATGGAACTGGTGGTGCGATGGCCGCAGTGACCGCCCACGGGAAAAGGAAGCTTGGAAGAAAGCCCAGAAAGTTGCCCAACTCTTGTTGACTCATCCGCCGCCTGATCCGACTCAGGGGGCGCTTTGGTATCACCATACTTCGACCAAAACGCCTCCCTGGTTGAGAAAGCGTAAGAGAACAGCGCTTATTGGTAAGCATGTTTTTTATCGTTAGTGTGCAGGCCTATTGGTTTTAAATTAGCTGCTAATTAGTTGTTAATGGCTAATTTCGTGGAGATTGAGATTTCCCCATTTTTCTCTTCAGGCCCGGACTAATTTTTGATATAGCCCCTTGGCATTCTTCGAATAATTTACAGTAAGCTCTCCTAAGTGACCTGTGAATTGACAGGCTCCCATTGCTACCTTCCATAATTATCGAGCGATTCCCTTGTCTTACTTGGGCCAGAATTTCTAAGGATTTCGATAATCTGTTGAATTTATAAAGTTTCTAATAGAAGGAATATTTCGGCCGACTACTTACAAATAAAATAAAAAAACTGCACTTTTTATAACTTTGAATAAATTGACTAGTAGGGACAAAAAAGTTTTTCTTGCTCATGTGCGTGAGACCCAGGCGGGGCACTGGGGAGAGCACGTCCTTGAAGAACACCTGCAAGCTGTGGCGCAGTTGGCCAATCAATTTGCGACCCCGTTTGGAAGCGGTGATTGGGCTTATCTTGCAGGCTTGTGGCATGATCTGGGGAAATACCGCCTGGCTTTCCAACATTATATCAGAAGTGCTTCTGGCTATGATCCGGATGCACATATCGAAGTACCCGGCAGGGTGGATCATTCCACTGTAGGAGCTCTCTATGCTTGCAAGCAGCTTGGTCCGGAAGGACGGATATTGGCCTACCTTATTGCCGGGCATCATGCCGGTTTGCCAGACTGGCAGAGTGTCGAAGCTGGGAGGAAAGCTTTGGCTCATCGACTTAGGCCTGAACAGCAGTCATTTCTAGATGAAGCTCTTAGCCAACCGATTCCCGAGGCTATCCTGCAAGTGGCTTCTCCTATTAGCCGGCCTAGGGGAAGAGATATTGCCTTGTGGATCCGAATGCTGTTTTCCTGTTTGGTAGATGCCGATTTCCTAGACACCGAGTCGTTCATGGATGGGGATAAGACCGCTGCGCGCAGCGGTTATCCGAGCTTGAGCGAGCTTTTGTCCTCCTTTGAATGCTATATAGAGGGGCTGCAAAAAGGCGCAAGAAGCACGCCCGTCAATCGATTGCGGGCTGAGATTCTAAATCGTTGTCGAGGGCAGGCAATTCAGCCGCCAGGGCTGTTTTCCCTAACCGTGCCTACCGGTGGAGGCAAGACTCTGTCTTCTCTGGCTTTCGCTCTTCATCATGCACGGGCCTATGACAAGCGGCGGATCATCTATGTCATTCCCTATACCAGCATTATCGAGCAGACAGCCAACGTATTTCGTCAGATTTTTGGCGATGCCGTGCTGGAACATCACAGCAATTTGGATTCGGATCATGAGGATGCCCGCAGCCGGCTGGCCTGCGAGAATTGGGATGCACCCATTGTCGTTACCACTTCTGTACAGTTTTTTGAATCCCTATTCGCCGCCCGGACCAGTCGCGTACGCAAACTGCACAATATCATTAACAGCGTGGTGGTGCTGGATGAAGTTCAGTTGTTACCACCAGACTTTTTAAAACCCATTCTTCATGCCATTAGGGAATTGGCCAAAAATTATCAAGTCAGCTTTATGCTTTGTACCGCCACCCAACCAGCTCTTGAATCGCGCCAGGGCTTCGACAGTTCCTTTGAAGGTTTGGAAGGGGTGCAGGAGATCATGGATGGCCCGCAGGCGCTGCATGAAGCCCTGCGCCGGGTCGAGGTGACGGTTCCCGATGATCTGCATGACAGCACTGCCTGGGAGGAATTGGCTGAAGAGCTGCACGGTTATGATTCCGTATTGTGCATTGTGGATCGTCGGGATGACTGCCGCACGCTACACCGTTTAATGCCCAGGGGTACCCTCCATTTGTCCGGTCTGATGTGTGGTCAACACCGATCTGAGGTGATTGCTGAAATCAAGCAGCGACTGAAGGCGGGAGAACCCGTCAGGGTAGTTAGCACCCAGTTAGTGGAGGCGGGTGTCGATGTGGATTTCCCAGTAGTTTACCGTGCTCTGGCAGGACTGGATTCCATCGCTCAGGCGGCCGGACGCTGTAATCGAGAGGGTTTATTGGAGGGCAAGGGCAAAGTAGTGGTGTTTATTCCACCGAAGCAGGCTCCCGTCGGACATCTGCGCCAAGCCCAGGATTGTGGACGGCAGATATTACAACAGCGTCCCCCTGATCCCCTAGCGCCTGAGCATTTTATCACTTATTTCCAGCAGTTGTATTGGAAAAAAGGGACAGAGGGTTTGGATCGCAAGGGCATTCTTAAGGATCTTAAACACAACGGGCAATTGCGCTTTCTTTTCAGCAGCGCAGCCGCCAAGTTCCGGCTAATCGATGAGACTCAGCAAGCTCCAGTGATCGTACGCTATGGGAAGGGAGTCGATTTGATTGAACAGCTACGTCACCTTGGGCCGAAGCGTTGGCTATTGCGCAAGCTTCAGCGCTATGTGGTCAACTTGCCTCGCTACCGACACCAACAATTGCTGAATCAGGGCGATATTCAGGAAATCCATCCAGGACTGTTCATTCAGGCTCATGATGGTTTGTACCACCAGGATCTAGGACTGCTCGGGGATGATCCTGCCTATTACGATCCTGATCAGTTGATTGTTTGAGGGATTATTGCTGATTTTTGTGTCGCTTAGACTTTCAAGATAAGGAGATCCATTAATGGACGATGCCAGAAAAAATGCCGTTTGCCTGCGGGTCTGGGGTGATAATGCTTGTTTTACCCGCCCGGAAATGAAGGTGGAGCGAGTCTCTTATGATGTGATGACCCCTTCCGCTGCTCGAGGAATCCTTGAAGCCATTCTCTGGAAGCCCGCCATTCGGTGGCAAGTAACCCGTATTGATGTGCTCAAACCCATTCGCTGGGAATCGGTGCGGCGTAATGAAGTGGAGACAGTGGTTTCCACCCGCAATGTTACGACTACGATGAGTAGTGGCAGAGGAGATCTTGGCCTCTATATAGAAGAGGCCCGCCAGCAACGAGCGGGGTTATTCTTGCGGGACGTGGACTATTTGATTCACGCTTGTTTTGAGCTAACCGATAAAGCTGGCCATGAGGACAATCACATAAAATTTGCCCAAATGTTCCGTCGCCGTGCAGAAAAAGGTCAATGTTTCAATCAGCCTTACTTGGGTTGCCGGGAATTTTCTGCCGCCTTCGAGCCTGTTGAGCAGGGGGAAGAATTGCCGGTGCCTATCTCAGAGAGCCGCGATTTGGGCTGGATGCTTTACGATTTGGATCATCTAGAAGCTGAGCCTAGGCCGTATTTTTTTCGGGCCATGATGGAGCAGGGAACTATCCGGGTGCCCGCCTGGGATAGCTCTGAGGTGATGGGATGATCTTGCAGGCGCTTAGTGAATATTACCAGCGCAAAACCCGTGAGGGTGGTAATGAACTGCCTCCGATAGGGTTCGAGAAGAAGGAGATTCCTTTCATTGTCGTGCTGGACGAAGAAGGGCGTTTTGTAGACTTGGAGGATACCCGGACGGGGAAGGGAAAAAAGAAAACCGGGCGGATATTTATTGTTCCTCAGGGGGAGAAGAGAACTTCAGGGATTCTGCCTAATTTATTATGGGATACTCTCGATTATGCGTTAGGCACGGTTAGTGCTGTAAAAGCTGAAAGACTTGAGGCTAACAAGCGGGAAAAGGAGCAACAGCGGGCAAAGGAAAAACGGGCGGCATTTATCCAACGTATTAAAGATACCTTTCCCGAGGTGGGTGCTGATAAGGGGATAAAGGCTGTATTGGCCTTTCTGGAAAAGGGCGATTTTCAATCTTTATATGCCCACTCTCTTTGGGATGACATTAATAGGAGCACGGGTAACCTCTCCTTTCGCCTGCAAAATAGTACGGAACTTATTTGCCAACGAAATGCTGTGCGGCGGGCTATCGTCGAGTGGGTGACAGAGCGCAAGAAACAACGCCAGCGTTGTCTGGTTAGCGGTGAGGTGGACAGCATCGCTCGAGTTCACCCTCCCATCAGAGGCGTTTGGGGGGGACAACCTTCAGGTGCGGATATCGTTTCTTTCAATCGGGATGCTTTCACGTCCTACGGTAAGCACCAAGGAATTAATGCACCGGTGGGCGAACGGGCTACCTTTGCCTACACTACCGCTTTGAATCATCTACTGCGCAAAGGATCGCGCCAGCGAATTCAGGTAGGGGATGCTTCCACTGTCTTTTGGGCGGCAAAGGATCATCCTTCAGAGGAGCAATTTGTAGCTTGGCTGGATCCCGACCCAGATGATCCAGATCGGGGCACAGAGGCTATTCGTGCTCTTTATGCCGCCCCTAAAAGCGGGGCCAAGCCAATTGATGAAGATAACACCCCTTTTTATGTGCTGGGCCTAGCCCCCAACGCCGCACGTATCGCCGTCCGCTTCTGGTATCCGGGCACCGTGGGCGAAGTAGCCCGGCATATACGCCAGCATTTCAATGATACCCATATCATCCATGCACCCCAGGAGCCGGAATTTCTGCCGTTATTCCGCTTGCTGAAGGCAAGCGCTTTACAGGGCAAAGTTGAAAATGTTCCTCCTAATTTGGCTGGCGATTTCATGAAGGCGATTCTGGTAGGTATGCCTTATCCGCGAACCTTGCTAGCGGCTGCTCTTCGCCGAGTTAGGGCGGAGCACCATATTACTTATCCTCGAGTTGCTTTGATTAAGGCAGTGTTAACCCGTAATGCCCGGTTATTTAATCATTCCCAACAGGAGGTCAATGTGGCTTTGGATTTGAAAAATTTGAACATCGGTTATCGGCTAGGACGGTTGTTCGCCGTGCTAGAACGAGCCCAGAAGCTCGCTCTCCCCAACGTTGAAGCCACTATCCGGGATCGTTTTTACAGCGCCGCTTCCTCAACGCCTAGGACGGCTTTTCCTCACCTGTTAAAGCTTAAGAACTACCACCTCGATAAGTTGGAAGAGGGACAAATCATTTGGTTGGAAAAATTGATGGGTGAAATCATGGACGGCATTGAATATTTTCCTGCCCATTTGAGTTTGGACGATCAAGGCCGCTTTGCTGTGGGTTATTACCACCAACGTCAGGCATTTTTCAATAAAAAGAATTTAGATAACTAACAGGGAGAGTAATCATGAGTAATCCTATCCAGAATCGCTATGAATTTGTTTTGCTATTCGATGTACAGGACGGCAATCCTAATGGCGACCCGGATGCAGGCAATTTGCCCCGTGTGGATCCGGAAACTGGTAATGGTTTGGTGACGGATGTCTGTCTGAAACGCAAGGTCCGCAATTATGTAGGAATTGCTCATGGGGAGCAGCCGCCCTTTGAGATCTATGTTAAAGAAAAGGCGATTCTAAACCATCAGCATGAACGGGCATACAAGGCTCTAGATATTGATCTTTCGGGTGATACGGGAAAACGTAAGGGCGGCGAAAATGTAGAGGTTGCCCGGCAGTGGATGTGCAAAAATTTCTATGATGTGCGCACCTTTGGTGCCGTCATGTCTACCGGTATCAACTGCGGTCAGGTCCGCGGCCCGGTGCAAATGAGCTTTGCCCGTAGTGTTAGCCCTGTAGTGCCGTTGGAGCACAGCATCACCCGCATGGCGGTAGCTACTGAAGCCGAAGCGGAGAAGCAGGGTGGGGATAACCGCACTATGGGGCGCAAGTTCACCATTCCCTATGCCCTCTATCGAGGGCATGGTTATATCTCTGCCCATCTGGCCAGGCAAACGGGGTTTTCCGAAGAGGATCTGGCGCTCCTATGGGAGGCGCTGACCAATATGTTCGAGCATGATCATTCTGCCGCTCGTCGGCAAATGTCGATGCGGGGATTGTATATTTTTAAACATGATAATGCCCTTGGCCATGCGCCTGCGCATGTGCTATTCGATGGCATCACGGTACAGCCTAGGGACGGCGTGAGTGTGCCGCGGGAATTCTCTGATTATCAAGTGACAGTGAACGACACTGGGCTTCCCCAGGGGGTAACTCTCCTGCGCCAAGTGGGCTGAGCTATGGACTACCCTGGCGATGATCTGGACGATGCGGTTCCCATCTCTGCCTTGCAGCACTACAGTTATTGTTCGCGGCAATGCGCCCTGATTCATATGGAGCAGACCTTTGACGAGAACCTCTATACGCTCCGAGGTCGGGCTGTGCATGAACAGGTGGATATGTCGGAAAGTCGGTTGGAAGAGGGCATGCGCATTGAACGTGCTCTGCCTCTTTATTCCCGGTGCGTGGGGTTGGTGGGGAAGGCGGATGTGGTGGAATTTGCTGTCGATGGTACGCCTTATCCGGTGGAATATAAGCACGGCCCGCGTCGGTCGAGTGAACATGACGATATCCAATTGGCGGCCCAGGCTCTGTGCCTGGAGGAGATGACCGGCCGGGAAGTGTCTGTCGGGGCTATCTATCACCATAGCTCCCGTCGGCGGCGTGAAGTCGCAATTACCCCTGCTCTGCGCGATAGGGTGAAATCGATGGTGCCAAAAATCCGGGATATGCTGCGGACTGGTCAATTACCTCCTCCGGTTGCCGACGAGCGCTGTCGGCATTGCTCTCTCAACGATTCCTGTCAGCCCCACGCCGTAGCGGCGAAGCAACGTTTGCATCGGTTGCATAGGGCTTTGTTCACGCCGGAGGATGAATGCGCCAGCTCTTAAATACTTTATTCGTCACTACTCCCAACGCCTATTTGCGTTTGGAAGGGGAAACACTGTGCGTGGAAGTGGAGCGGGAAAAGCGCCTGCAAGTGCCTCTCCATCATATTGGCAGTGTAGTGGCGTTCGGCGATGTCATGCTAACTCCTGCCGTCCTACGCCGCTGCGCCCAGGATGGACGAGGCGTGGTGTTGTTGGATCGGAATGGAGAGTTCAGTGCCCGGATAGAGGGACCTGTCAGCGGCAATATCCTGCTGCGTCAGGCCCAGCATGATGCCGCCGGTAATTCACTCACTGCATTGGGTATTGCCCGCGCCTGTGTTGTTGGCAAATTGCGGAACGCCCGCCAAATCCTGCTGAGGGGGGCTCGAGAAGCCAAAAATACTGAGGATACCCAGAGCCTGCAGCAGGCATCCCGGCTGTTGGCCAATCAGATCCGCAAGCTGCCGGAAGCAGTGGATCTAGATGCTGTACGGGGTTTGGAAGGGGATGGCGCCCGAATTTATTTCGCGGCCATTCCTTTACTGATTCGCGCTAATCAGCGTCAGGTGTTCAATTTTGAGCGCCGCAGTCGGCGGCCACCGTTAGACCGCTTCAATGCTTTGATTTCCTTTCTATATACACTTTTGGTAAATGATTGCCGTTCTGCCCTGGAAGGCGTGGGTTTAGATCCCCAACTGGGTTTTCTTCATGCAGTGCGCCCTGGCCGCCCTGCTTTGGCCTTGGATTTGATGGAAGAATTTCGCCCTATTATCGCGGACCGGTTGGCGCTTACCCTTATTAATCGTGGCCAGTTGACAGAACAGAATTTTGAATCACGGGTTGGGGGAGCCGTCTATCTCAATGAACAAGGCCGTAAGGTTGTGCTTACCGCTTATCAGCAACGCAAGCAGGAAGAATTGACCCACCCCTTGTTAGAACAAACCGTAGCAATTGGTTTACTGCCCCATGTTCAGGCGCGCTTATTGGCACGCACATTAAGGGGGGAAATGGAGGGCTACCTACCTTTTCTAAACCGTTAAGGAAAGTACAAGCTGTGTTAATTCTCGTGACTTATGACGTTTCCACAGAAACCCCTGCCGGCCGTCGGCGATTACGGCAAGTAGCCAAAGCCTGCTTAAATTATGGGCAGAGGGTACAAAAATCGGTATTTGAGTGCAAGGTTGATCAGGCTGGTTTAGAGGCGCTACAGCGTTATTTGTTGAAAATCATTTGCGAAGAGGAAGATAGCCTTCGCATTTATCGTTTAACCGAACCACTGGAACGAAATGTCCAAGAGTTCGGTAAATTTCGTGCAGTAGATTTTGAGGCTCCGCTAATTGTATAGCGCGAACCCTAAGTGGGCAATGAAAGGCTGGGAGGTTCGCGCATTATGTATGTTATTGAAATATATTGGATTAATGTATCTATAGTTGCACATTTCTGGGGCAAAGTGGATCAAAAAAGACCAGATCGCGCTATGCGTTTTGTGGAACCTGCAATATCATTATCTTGCGGCGACGCCGCATCACCCGTCCTTCGGGGCGGGTGTGGATTGAAACCCACGACCTCCAGCTCCCCCCTGCATCTGCCGCATGCATCACCCGTCCTTCGGGGCGGGTGTGGATTGAAACACGTATGATTTGCTGCGCTACGGGGTGAAGGTCAAGGCGCATCACCCGTCCTTCGGGGCGGGTGTGGATTGAAACTTCTATTGCTTCTCCTTTACGATTCCAGATCCCAGCGCATCACCCGTCCTTCGGGGCGGGTGTGGATTGAAACCCTCCACCACTCTAAGGCATAGTCATCCATGGAGGCGGCATCACCCGTCCTTCGGGGCGGGTGTGGATTGAAATACTCTTAAAGATAAGGCTCCTAGTTTGTTGGCTTTGATGAAACATCGGTTTGAGGCCAATGGCGGAGGAGATCGCGCAGCAGCCAGGGCGCAAGAATACAAGTGCCTGCCGTTACCAGCGCCATGCCCGCATAGACTTCGTTGGAAATTACGCCCATTTTATAGCCTTGGTGGGTAATAATCATGGCAATCTCTGCTCGGGGCACCATACTGACACTAATCAGTAGCGCACTGGTGGGTTGTGCGATGAGTAATGCGGGAATTCCTGCACCGATCACTTTCCCCAAAATCGCAGCCAACAAAAAGACATCCCCAAACCCGATTGCCTGGGTGAGAGCGGTGGGATCAATGTGGATGCCAATACCAATAAAAAAGAAAGGGGTAAAGAAACTATAGAGGTCTTGGAAGGACGCTTCGGTTTTTACTGCCACGGGATCTCGACTGAAGACAAGTCCTGCGAAAAGCGCGCCGATAGCCAAAGAAAAACCTAGCCAGTCGGCCATAGAGGCAATGAGGAATCCCAGGCCTGCGATGAGTAGCATGCGTTGAGGTCTTGAAGGTTCAAGATATCGAGCCAGATGGGAGAACCGGGGTTCCAGGTAGCGGGAAAAGAGGAGGCAAAAACTAAGAAAAAAAGCCAGTTTAAGGAGGAAAATGCCGCCAGTAAGACCGAGGGCTGGCCAGAAATCTTCTTGGCTCCCTTGCAGGACAGGGAGCAAGCTAATAAATAACAGGGCCATTAGCGCAATCCCGGAGAGGTCGTCCAATTCAGCGACATCAATCAGGACTTGCCCATTAGGGGAATTTATGGCTTGCTGCCAAGCAGAGACCGAAACGCCGACGCTGGTGGCCGTTAGCCCGGTGGCGACTACCAGTGAAGGAAGTAGTGGAAGCCCTAGTACGTAATAAGCACCGGCGTAGCCGAACAGGGCAGAGAGCGTGATATCACCTAACCAGATAAGGCTGGCCCGTGGCAATTTCTGCGCCAGTGCTCCCGGATGGCTTTTCAGCCCTACTTCGAAAAGTAAAGCCACCACGCCCATATCCGCAAGAAAAGCAAATGCATAGCGGACCGGTTCGGTGAGCAGGCCCCAGCGCAGATCGGCTAAGCGCAGTAAGAAACCTAATAAGAGGTAGCCCACTAAGGCGGGAATGCCCATGCGGGCAAAGAGGGATTTAATTAAAGCTGCTAGGACTACGGCAGTCCCTACCAGGGACACCCAGAGTGCATGGGGGACTTCAGTCCCCATTGCGCCGGCTTTCCTGTTTGACCCAATACCAAGCGTTTAAGCAGCCAATGATGATTCCCACAATGAGTAAATTCAGGGTCCAGGATACCTTGCTTGGCCAAGTCGCATCGATCCATATTCCTAGGGCTACCCCTATTAGGGTCGGTACGGCAACAGACCAGCCGACTAAGCCAAACATTCCCAGCCAGAACCAGGTAGGCGGGTTTTTTTCCTTTTTAGCCTGGATTTTTCGTTTTGCTTTACGGCCTACGTTTTTGCCAAAATGATTTTCAGGCGTAACCGGTTTTGGGTCTTCTTGATTTTCAGCCATAAGGTTATTCCTCCAGCTCCATAAAGCGGCGGATGACGCCGGCTTCCAGTCGGGCCAGGGCCGTTCGGGTGAGTCGCTCATACTCATCCAGATGCCGGAAATTTTCTTCAACAATGGCCTTTAAGTCTTCCAGATCAGTACTGCGAGCGCCATTGAGGACAGAGATCAACACTTCCTGACCACATTTCACTAAAGTCCCTTCATCAACAGCTAGGTAGTTTTCCCTTTTGTCCTCGGTGGTAAACACCAGGATGCCTGGCACCAGAGCAGCAACGAAATCAATATGTCGTGGTAGCAGACAAAAGGCGCCATTTCGGGCTTCGGCGATGACTTTACTGACGACTTCATCAACGAGAACTTCCGTGGGAAGCAGTACCTTCAGGTGCATCTTTTTTTCCGTCATGCTTTTGCCTTTTTGGCCTCCGCCTCTTCAATGGGGCCAATCATATAGAGGTCTTTTTCCCCATAGTCAGCAAACTTTCCAGCTAAGATATCCTCGCAGCCCGCAATGGTCTGCTCCAGAGGCACCATTTTCCCGGTATAGCCGGTAAACTGCTCGGTGGTGAAGAAGGGCTGTGTCAAAAAACGTTCCAGGCGACGGGCTTGGCTTACCGTTTGCCGATCCTTTTGAGACAGTTCCTCAATCCCTAGCATGGAAATGATGTCCTTGAGTTCTTCATACTCTGCCAGGGTGCGCCGTACCTCCTGGGCAACCTTGTAATGGCGCTTGCCGACTACCCCGGGGGTCAGCATTTTAGAGTCCGATTGCAGGGGGTCTATAGCCGGGTAAAATCCTTGGCTGGCCTTTTTACGAGACAGCACAATGGAAGCTGAGAGATGGGCAAAAGTATGGGTAGCAGAAGGATCGGTGAGATCATCAGCGGGAACATAAACCGCTTGAACTGAAGTAATGGAGCCACTGGCGGAGCTGCAGATCCGCTCTTCCAGCTCCGCCAATTCGGTTCCCAAAGTCGGTTGGTAGCCTACTCGGGAAGGAATCTTCCCCATGAGGCCAGAAACCTCGGTGCCCGACTGGATGAAGCGGAAGATGTTGTCGATAAGCAATAACACATTGCGCTTGGCAATGTCGCGGAAATATTCGGCCACGGTGAGCGCTGCATGACCCACTCGAAACCGGGCGCCAGGGGGTTCATTCATCTGGCCGAAGAGCATGATGGTATTGTCTAACACCCCCGCCTCTTTCATGTCCCGGTAAAGTTCTTCGGCTTCACGGCTGCGTTCGCCAATGCCACAAAAGAGACTAATCCCCTGGTAGCGTCCCACCATGTTATGAATCATTTCAGTAATGAGCACAGTTTTACCCACCCCAGCGCCCCCAAAGAGGCCCGCTTTGCCCCCTTCCTCCAGTGGCGCCAATAGGTCCACGGCTTTAATGCCGGTTTCAAAGATCTTGCGGGTAGTGACCCGTTGGGCCAGGGGGAGAGGGGTACGATGGATAGGCAGACGCTCGGAGGCATCCAGAGTCCCCTTATTGTCTATAGGGTCACCGAATACATTCAGCATTCGGCCTAACAGGGCTTCTCCTACCGGGATATCGAGCATTTTTCCCGTGTCAACCACTGAGGCGCCGCGAGCCAAACCCCGGGTAGTGGTCAAAGCAATGCAGCGAGCCCTATTGGCGCTAAGATGGGACTGGATCTCTAGAATAATATCCCCTTGGCCTCCTTTGGTCCGTAACTGGCGATAGCGGGGCGGTAGTCGGGAGAATTGAACATCGACCACATTTCCTCGTACGGCAACGACCTGCCCAGGGTTAAGGGTTGCTTCTTTTGGTGAGAATGGTTGCGACACGATTGACTCTTTATGTTGACAGAAGGGGTCACCAGGGTTCTGAAGGTTTCTCTAAGTAACTAGAATATATCCAAGGAACCGTTTATTCCAATTTAGCCTGGGTTCTGGGTAAGCGGGAGGCTATTGCCATGAGCCCATGTCGCTATCCAGTGCTGAAATGAGCTGATTCATGTGGCCCATAGGGGGGCAGGAAGTTCCCTCTGCCTTCGGACCCCTACAAGAACTTGAAAGAATGTCTACAATTATAATGAATTCATGTAATTACCAAGAATTGACAGCAGCTAAATTGGGTAGAAGATTTTTTGGATAATGGCAACACCAATACGCATTTGTGGGGTGGGTTCTCCCTTTGGGGATGATCAGATTGGTTGGCAGGCTATTGAGGCTCTAGAGCGGTCAAAAGTATTGGAGGTCCTACCTACTGGCATGGTCACGACCTGCCTTTGTGATCGCCCTGGTCCCCGGTTGTTAGAAATTTTAAAGGGGGCAGAACTAGGCATTATTATTGATGCCATGATGTCTGGTGCCACTCCTGGCACCCTTAAATGTGTCCAGTTCGACTCTCTTTCGGTGTTTGAAAGTCCTTATTCGACCCACGGCTTTGATTTGGCTTCCACCCTGGCTCTAGGGGCAGCCTTGGAGGAGTTGCCTCCCCAGCTCTTTATTTATGGCATTGAGATTGAAGCGCCCACGGTTAACTCACAAAACACTGTTTCTAACCCAGCTTTAGCAGCAGCAATACCAGAATTAATAAAGGCCATTGAGAACACTTTAAAAGTTTTTTGCCAACGCTTCTTTTTAAAGAAACAAAAAGGTTGATTAATGCCTGTTCCCCCGCGAGCCCGAGGCGAGGCCCATGTGCGGGCAGAGCTTTCGATGGTTACCCGCAAAATCTCCTTGCCTGTTCAACAATTTATCTATGCTGAACAGGCCAGTGGCTTGTCGCTGCTCATTGGGACAGTGGTCGCGTTGGTTTGGGTTAATTCACCTTGGGATCACGTTTATCGTCAGCTTTGGGAGACGGTGCTTACCATTGACCTGAATGTGTTTCAAATCTCCATGGATGCCCACCATTGGGTCAATGAAGGCCTCATGGTGTTATTTTTTTTCCTTATGGGCCTGGAGATCAAACGAGAGCTTGTGCATGGCCAGCTTTCTAACTGGCGCCAAGCTGCTTTACCTGCAATTGCCGCCTTAGGGGGAATGATTCTCCCCATCTTGATTTATTTGGTTTTCACTTGGAACAGCGAAGGAGCCAGAGGGTGGGGTATTCCCATGGCAACCGACATTGCGTTTGCCTTGGGATTGCTGGCATTGCTGGGAAGCCGAATTCCGAGGGAACTCAAAATTTTTCTGATTGCCTTTGCTATTGTGGATGATATAGGGGGAGTTTTGGTAATTGCCCTATTCTATACGGGAGAACTCTCCCTAGGGGCGATAGGGGTGGCGTTAGCTCTGATTGTTTTCTGGTTGGGGTTGCGGCAAATTGAGATACAAAATCGTGGTATTTATGCCTTCATCGCGATTTTATTTTGGCTTGCAGTGCTCAAATCGGGTATCCACCCCACCATCGCTGGAGTGATTATTGGCCTTCTCACGCCGACGCACCGCTATTATCAATATGGAGAGTTTACTTACTATGCAGGGCGCCTTGTTAAAGAGGCTCAAGAGGCTATCCAGCAGGGTGAGCATGAACGAACATCCATGTTACTCGGACAATTGGAAGAACTCACTCGATATACAGAAGAGTCAGTGGAGCGCTTGGAACGACTGATACGCCCCTGGGTGAGCTATTGTGTATTGCCTATTTTTGCGCTCGCGAATGCGGGGATTGTATTGTCACTGGAGGGCTTTGAAAAAGCATTGGAAAGTTCCGTAGCTCTAGGTATTTTGGTGGCACTGATAGTCGGTAAATATGTGGGTATTTTGGGGAGTAGCTGGCTAGCTATTCGTTTAAAGTGGGCGGCTTTACCTCCCCATGTGAGCTGGTCCCATATGAGTGGAGTCGCACTGCTAGGGGGCATAGGTTTTACCGTGGCCTTGTTTATCACCAGTTTAGCGTTTGAAGCTACTCCTTTGGTCAGTGAGGCTAAAATAGCTATTTTTATAGCTTCTATCGCAGCGGGTTTATTGGGTTATTTTTTCCTTTTCCTTTACGCGCCGAGACCTCCTCTCCAAGAACAGGAACTTGATGATAAGCAAAAAAAGACTGTTTGGGCTGTTATTTTGTCTTGGCTGTGTGCAAGGAAGTGATTCGGCTATTCATCGACGGTCTTATCCTTATTTTTTAGCGGATGGGACAGTCAGCATTAATATAAAACCGATGAGAAAAAAAATAACGATGGTGCTCATGCCAATCCGCTGACTGCCCGATAGGTAAGTCCCCCAACCTACCAAGAGGGGACCGAGAAAAGAGGTTACCTTACCGGAAAGAGCAAACAGGCCGAACATTTCATTCCGCAAGGATTCGGGGGCCGCGCGTGCCAGATAAGATCGGCTTGCGGCCTGTGCCGGGCCCACAAATATCCCCAGCAGAAGCCCGAAGCTCCAAAAGAGAGTTGAAGTTTCCACGACCAAGACCACGGTTGCCAGCAGGATCAAGCCGGTAAGGGACAGCAAGATGGTCTGTTTACTGCCAATCCAATCATCCACCCAGGCAAAAGCCGCAGCACCCAGGCCGGCGGTAATGTTCAGGGTAATCCCAAAGAGGAGAATTTCCTGTTCGTTCATATCGAAGGTCCCGGCGGCGTAGACGCCACCAAAAGCAAATAGGGTCGCTAGGCCGTCAATATAAAACATGCGCGCAATGAGAAAGCGCACAATATGGCTGTAACGGCGTACATGGCGAATGGAATCATAGAGTTGCCGCATTCCATCCCGCACCGCCCGCCATAGGGATTTGCCGGTGCCCCGGGTGTCTGGGGTGATGAGAAAGAGGGGTATGGCAAACACCAAATACCACACGGAGACTAATGGAAAGGTGGCGCGGACGGGCTCAGCGGAAGCGGGATCCAGCCCAAACCAATGGTTGCCTCCTTGGATAAAAGCAAGGAGGGCAATGATCAAGCAGACGACCCCGCCCGCATAGCCGATACTCCAGCCCCAGCCGGACCATCGCCCCACATACTTTGGTCCGGCCAATCCAGGTAGCATGGCATTGTAAAAGATGAAGGCAAACTCAGAACCCAGGGTGCCTAAGCCGACGAGTAGCAGCGCCAGCCAGGCATAACCAGGTGCCGGTTTGACAAGCCATAGGAGCGCCGTAGCCGTTACGCATAGTAGCGTGAAGAGGATAATCCAGGGTTTGCGCCGGCCTCCTTGGTCAGCTACAGCCCCTAAGATAGGTCCTCCGATGGCGATGGCAAGTCCGGCGATACTGAGCATGTAGCCCCATTGGGCGCTACCGAGGGTCTCGTTTTCTGCCACTTGCCGGGTGAAGTAGGCGGCGAACACAAACGTGGTAATCACGGCCGCAAAGGCGCTGTTGGCCCAGTCGTATAAAGCCCAGGAAACTAGGCCCGCTTTAGAGACGGGGGTTGAACGGGTGCGTTGTTCCATTATTGTTATTGTTTTTTGCCAATTCGAGACCAGTTCGGGTGCGGTTTTTATCCCGGAAAAGTCTGTTTGTTTTCCAACTCCTCAAGGTGCTGCTTGCCATAGACGGAGAGCCACTTGAGCAGGTCTTCCCGGCGAATAAGCCCGCAGATTTTGTCCTTTTCGACCACGGGCAGTTGATTCACATTGCGGTGGGCTAAGGTGAAAAGGGCCTCTGCTGCATCCTTTTCCGGTGAGGTGAGGGCGATTTCGCTTGCTGGCGTCATAATGTCACGAATAGTGGTGCTTGTCCAAGCTTCCCGGCTAATCTTGCGGAGATCGGAGAGACAAATCATACCGGCGAGACGGTTGTTTTCCTCCACAGGGAAAGCGCGCTGCTCGGTGCGCATCAGATGTTCGTCCACAAAAGCACTGACCTCCATTTCGGGGGTTACCTTGATAAAATCGGTCTGCATAATTTGAGATACTGGCACATCTTCCAGGACTTCCCGCACTAGCAGTTGCCGATAGCTGACAAGGGCGGCATTATTTAGGAACCATCCAATAAAGGCTAGCCACAACCCACCCACGAGACCGGTTCCAAAGAAAGGGACCTGAAAGCCCAATATCATGGCAAAGCCAGTGATAATAAGCATCCAAGCAAAGGCCTGACCGGCTCGGGAAGCCCAACGGGTTGCCTGCCGAAGACTGCCCGTGATTCCCCACATGATTGCCCGCAGAACCCGTCCCCCGTCCAAGGGAAACCCAGGGACTAAATTAAAAAGTCCTAGAATAATATTGACTGGGCCTAACCATAGTAACAATGTGGATAGGGGGCTTAAGGCTGCAAAAAGCTCCGCGGGATTTTCTGGTTCGACTTCCAGAGGGCCTGCAGTGAGTCCAGCTAGGGAGAGAAATATTAACCCGAGGAGGAGACTGGTGATGGGGCCGGCAATAGCCATCCAAAGTTCAGCGCGCCAGGCCTTCGGTTCACTTTCCAGTTGGGCGATACCGCCAAAGATAAAAAGGGTAATACGCTTGATTTCAATGCCATGGGCACGGCCTACTAGGGCATGGGAAAGTTCGTGGATAAAAACCGAGGCGAGAAAAAGCGTAGCTGCTGCAACAGCGGTCCCCCAGCTCACCCCTGGGCTCCAATCCGGGTGCCAGCGGGGAAAGACTCCCATCGCCAGGCTAAAGGTGAGCAACAAGAATATAATCGAGAGGCTCCAATCAAGGTAAATATTAATCCCAGCAATGCGGCCAATGCGAATTCCATTGGGCATCTTAAACCTCCTTTCTAATATCTAGATGTGTTGGGAGGGTATAGTGATACCAATTTAGTTAAAGAATGCAATTTATTGAGGCTTCAAATGCTTGTTTAGACTGAATCTATAGAATGCAAAATTACATGAAATTGGTATGACATTACCCCCTGAAATGTTTAGGTAAATACCCTAGCGAAAGTTTCGAGGGTTTTGTTTTCCTGGCCTCTCATTCCTCCTCTTAGTGCGCGTAGCGCACGCTACTTGTCGGCTTGTAGGGGAGCGCGAAAACGACCCCATTCCTCCCAAAATTTTTGCCGAGATACTTACTTCTTATGACCTACTTTTATACCTTTTGTTAATAGCTTAGTTCATTATCGATTTGCCGGGAGCGAATCGGGACATCCAAAGGATACCCTCAGGGCGCACTCGCTCCAAGGGGAGAATATTTCTTTGCAAGTTGGAGGTATTCCCTAGCCCGACGAGTCCATTTAGACCGCTGTCGGACCGGAGAGTCTTTCAGATGCCAGATGGCCAATTTGGCCCGGAGGGAGGCCCGGTAGCTCTTATAGAAGCGGATCAATTCTTCGGCAGGGTAGTCTTGGGTTGCGTGCCGGTAGGCATCAAAAACGATATCTCCCACAAAGGCGGCTTCGGCATGTTCGCATTCGATGGCTAAAAAACTGAGCTCGTCCACCGGGTCCAGGAGACGGAATTCCCGCTTGAACTCCAAGCAATCAATAAAAACTGGTTCGGGGGTGAGGCAAATATGTTCCGGCCGGAGGTCGCCATGGGCCTCGATGATTTTTTTTTGATTAACCCGCTGGTCGAACAGCTCAGGAGCTTGTTCTAGAAGGTGAAGCTGAGCCTGGGTAATGGCCATGACTTGAGCCAGGGGGAGTTCGAAGTCGGGGTGGGACAATTCCCGTTGGTTGGCCTTGATATCCCGTTCGAAGCGCTGCCGATACTGCCAGGGAGCGATGGGGATGGGTTCGGCATGGCGGTAAAAGTTTGCTAGTTTTTGGGTAAATCGGCGGATGTCTGTTTCTTGGACGGTCTGTTTTTGGAGTGCGTTATCGAGCATGCGATCCGCTGGCAGGCGACGCATCTGAACCAACCAGTCTACAGGGAGGCTGTCTTTTCCTAGCTGTAGGTTTCCTTGAGCATCTACGGTTAGAGGAATGATGCCAAGATAGACATCACCGGCTAGGCGGCGGTTTAATCGAACCTCTTCTAGGCAGTCCCGATGCCGGGCAGCGACAGTGCTGAAATCGAGAAACTCGTAACAGACCGGTTTTTTTAGCTTGTAGACCCGATGGGGAGTGATGAAGACCCAGGACATGTGGGTTTCCACCACCTCTACGCGGAGCGGCTGCTCCGGATAGTTTTCCGGTTGTCTTAAAAAGGCAACCTTGGCCTCAATATCCACGACTAGGATTCTCTCCCGGATGCTTTAGTCAGACATAAAATAGTTGAAAATCGATTAATTTTTAAAATTAAGGTAATAGCCATTTTGGAAGCCAATGAGTAAGCCCGTGTCAGGGGGGGAGTCTTTGCGGTGCTTAAAATATTGGAGGTAGCCGGTCATGCCGAAATGCAATACTAGCCAATCGCCATCGTCTAAGCTGACAAAAAGGTATTTCCCATGGCGTTGGGTCTCCTTCAATTGCCGCTTTTCTAAGCAATGTTGTAGGTGGCGTATCGAGAGATCCTTAAGGAGAACGGTTGCTTTGACGGATACACTATCAATAGTTTGGTGCAGGGCCGTGGCATCAAGATAGCGTTTGAAGGTTTCAACATCGGGTAATTCTGGCATCCTAGTTCCGTTTCAGCAGCTTTTTGAGCTCACTAAGGTGGCGCGTGTTCAGCACATCTTCAGGCTCTAACCATCCTCGGCGCGCCTGGCCAATCCCCAGCCGCATATAATCCAAGTGGGTAATATTATGGGCATCGGTGGAGATAACGACTTTCAGTCCTAAGTCCTTTGCTGTCTTGCAGTGAATATCGGTGAGATCAAGGCGGGCGGGTTGGGCATTGACCTCTAGGAAACAACCGCGCTCCTTGGCTCCTGTCATGATTCTTTCTAGGTCAATTGGGTAAGGTTCACGTTCATTGATGAGTCGGCCGGAAGGATGAGCCAGGATATTAAAGTAAGGATTATCCATGGCTCGCAGGATGCGTTCTGTTTGTTTCTTAGGGGGGAGGCCAAATTGGTAATGGATGGCACAGACCGTCAGGTCAAGTTCCTTGAGGATGGAATCGGGAAGATCAAGGGCGCCATCTTCCAGAATGTCTAGCTCGATGGATTTTAATAGAACAATACCGTCAAGTTTTTTATTGAGACGATCAATTTCTTTAATGTGGCGCGCGAGCTGCTTCTCATCCAAACCATGGGCCACAGAGACACGCTTGGAGTGATCGGTGATGGCCAAGTACTCATAGCCCCGCTCAGCAGCAGCTTGGGCCATTTCTTCTAGACTGTTACTGCCATCCGTGGCTTTGGTATGGCAATGGAGATCGCCACGAATATCCTCCAGGGTAATGAGTCGGGGCAAGGCGCCTTGTAATGCGGCCTCGATTTCCCCCCGATCCTCCCGCAGCTCCGGTTCAATGTAGGGAAGACCCACTTGCTCAAATATCTCTTGTTCGGTTTCCCCCGCCACCCGTTGCTCTCCTTTAAAGACGCCATATTCGTTGATTTTTAGATTTTTTTTGACGCCTATCTGACGCACGGCGATGTTATGGGCCTGGGAACCGGTGAAATAGTGCAGGGCGGCGCCATAACTGACTTGAGGTACCACCCGTAGGTCGACTTGGATTCCAGAGCGTAGGAGGACGGTAGCCCGGGTTTCCCCTTGGGAGAGTACCTTTTTTATTTCCTCATAGGTGACAAAACGCTCCATGACTGGGGATCCCCGCTTGCAGGTAACCAAAATATCTAGATCCCCTACCGTTTCTTTCCTGCGCCGGTAACTGCCGGCAACTTCAATGTCCTTGATCCCTGCAATGGTTTCGAGATAGGCAAGCAGCGGCTTTACAATGGACTCGGCTTGCAGCAGCGGGAAGCGCTTTTCACTGCTTGCAATACGTTCGATCCCCGCCTTGATTAAGTCTTCTGTTTTCTTGCCAAACCCCTCTAGTTCCCGGACTTTGCCCATGCGTATTACCCGTTTTAGATCTTCTAGGCTATCGACCTTGAGTTCCCGGTGCAGGGCAGCAATCCGCTTGGCGCCAAGGCCAGGGATCGCCATGAGCTTGCTGAGGGCCTCAGGGGTGCGCTGCTCGACCTCCTCTAGGAGTGGCAATCGACCTGTGTCCACAATGGTCCGAATCTTATCCGCCAGGTCGGAGCCAATGTGGGGTAGCTCAGTTAAATCTTTTCCTTCCTTAAGGAGGCTGGCAATGTTTTGGGAGAATCCTCCTACCGTGCGGGCTCCATTGCGGTAGGCGCGCACCCGGAAGGGATTGGCGCCTTCAATTTCAAGCAGATCGGCTAATGTATTAAAAATTTCAGCAATTTCAGTATTGTGTATAGTCATGAAAGCGGGTCTTGGCATCAAGCTAAGAAGAGGCTTTTGGTTGCTGGGGGAGTAGGGATATTACCTGTCTCCTATTTTGAAGATAGCAGATCTCAATTTTGGCTACCTGGGCGGCCTTGAACTACCGTCCCTATCTAACCTAAAAATTCCCTAGCGAATTGAAACTTCATTGTCTAGGCTCTCGATAAATAGGAATGAGGGAAGAATATTATGAATAGCAGAAGCACTGGGTTCCTCTTTGGCGGGATCTTGCTCATTGCGTTGGCGGCTTGTGGACAAGGAGAACAAAGTGCCCAGGAGCCCGTTGAAAGGGGCCCGGGAGAAGAGGCTGTAAAGGGCGCAATGGAACAGGGCGAAGCAGAGAAACTCAAGGTCGAGCCAGAAGAAGCCCCCCAAAGGACAACAGAGGAGGGGATGCCGGTATCCCCGGCTCAGGTGGACATTACGGAAGAAGTGGATGAAGCCGCCAAGGAGCCTGCCACTGCTGAAGGATTAACCACAAAAGAGGGTGTTCCGGTTTCGCCGATGCAGGTTGAGAGCACTGAAGAAGTAGAATCGGAGGAAGTAGAGCCCTAGGAGCGTGGGAAAAATTAAGATCAATCTGAACGTATTTTTTTATAGCTTGCTTTGAACTATCTTTTAAGTAAGTTCTAGTTTGAATTTAGGAGTAGCATCAATGAAACCACATCTTGTTGCGGCGAGTGTTTTAATTGCTCTGGTAGGGACTGTTGCTCAGGCGGAAGAAAGTGAGGAAGCGGCTGGATCAGGCGGTAGCCAAATGGAGGAACGCGGTGGTCATGGCGGCATGATGGGTGGCCAAGGAGAAGGCGGCGGTCGTGGCGGCATGATGGGCGGCCAGGGAGAAGGCGGCGGTCATGGTGGCATGATGGGCGGCCAGGGAGAAGGCGGCGGTCATGGTGGCATGATGGGCGGCCAAGGTCAAAGTGGGGGTCACAGCGACATGGGCTCTCATATGGAAAAAATGGAAACCCATATGACTGAAATGCGCAACCGCGTAAAGCGTATTGAAACGATGGTTGAGCAATTATTGGAGCAAGAAAAAGATTAACAGGCTACTGTCGGATCGTGCGTGGCACGCCCGCAGGGTGCGAGCCAGGGATGGCCTCCAGCAAATCTGCCGGTTGTTTAGCTGGTAGATAGCAAATAGATACCACCTTCCATATAGTTAGTATTTCCCATTTGAATTAGACCTTAGCGGCCTGGGGTCGGCGGGACCAGACACGCTGTCAATCCACCCCTTGCCGCCGACGGTCTGGCCGTCCTTATCCCAAGCCCAACGGGGTTTCCTCTAAATGAGAGCCGCTATAGAGTATCATGAGAGGAAAGGGGGCTGAAAGCTGGGAAATTGAGCCAACCCCCTAGGGGGGGTGGGAATTCCCGCGCCGTTTTTTTAAAATTATTGCTCTTTAAGGGAAATATTTTGTTATGGAACCGTTTACTGTAGTAAAAGGTTTAGTGGCCCCTCTTGATCGGGCCAATGTCGATACCGATGCAATCATTCCAAAGCAATTTCTAAAGTCGATTAAACGCACTGGGTTTGGTCCCAACCTGTTTGATGAATGGCGTTATTTAGATCACGGAGAGCCTGGAAAGGACTGTCGTAATCGTCCTATTAATCCGGAATTTGTCCTTAATCAGCCTCGCTACCAAGGGGCTAGCATTTTGCTTGCGAGAAATAACTTCGGTTGCGGCTCAAGCCGGGAACATGCCGTCTGGGCATTGGTGGATGATGGCTTTCGAGTCGTGATTGCTCCAAGTTTTGCCGATATTTTTCATAATAATGCGTTTAAAAATGGTCTCCTGCCGATTACTTTAGATGAAGGTATTGTGGATGATCTATTTAATCAGGTCGAGGCTACCCCGGGCTACCGCCTACGGGTCGATTTACCCGCCCAGGAAGTGACCACCCCTGAAGGGAAGGTGATTTCCTTTACCATTGATGAATTCCGTAAGCATTGTCTTATCGAAGGGTTGGACGAGATTGGTTTGACCTTGCAGTATGTGGATGAGATTCGTGCCTATGAAAAGGGGCGGCGGGTTGAAGCACCGTGGTTATTTGAAGAGAAAAGATTTTAAATGAGAAAAAAAGTAGCCATTTTAGCCGGCGATGGGATTGGCTCTGAGATCACCGCCGAAGCGGTTAAGGTGTTGGCAGCATTGCAGGAGCACTGGGGACTAGATTTGGTCATGGAGTCGGGTCTGATTGGTGGTGCCGCCTATGATGCCACTGGGACTCCGCTGCCTGATGACACCCTTGCTCTGGCCCAGGATTCGGATGCAATTTTGCTGGGAGCGGTGGGGGGTCCGAAGTGGGAAACTCTAGATATCAGTGTACGCCCGGAAAAGGGGTTACTCGGTATTCGTTCTGCGCTTAAGCTTTTTGCTAATCTGCGTCCCGCCATCCTTTATCCGCAGCTAGTTGGGGCCTCCACCCTCAAGCCGGAAGTGGTGTCGGGGTTGGATATAATGATAGTGCGGGAACTGACCGGTGGAATCTATTTTGGGCAACCCCGGGGGGTACGCTGCCTTGAAAATGGCGAGCGGGAGGGATTTAATACCCTGGTTTATAAAGAGTCGGAAATCCGTCGCATTGCCCAGGTCGCCTTTACCATCGCCATGAAACGGGGTCGTCGGGTTTGCTCGGTAGATAAAGCCAATGTGCTTGAAGTTACCGAGCTGTGGCGTGAGGTGGTGAATGAGGTGGCCAAAGAGTTCCCTGAGGTGGAACTGAGCCATATGTATGTGGACAATGCCGCCATGCAGCTCGTTCGGGCCCCCAAGCAATTTGACGTCGTGGTGACCACGAATATGTTTGGGGATATTCTGTCAGATTGCGCTGCAATGCTGACCGGATCAATTGGGATGCTGCCTTCCGCCTCCCTGGATCAGAGCGGGAAAGGAATGTACGAGCCCATCCACGGCTCCGCACCGGATATCGCCGGTCAAGGGATCGCCAATCCCCTGGCGACTATTCTCTCCGTGGCGATGATGTTGCGCTATTCTTTTAACGAGCCCGCCCCTGCCACACGCCTCGAAAAAGCTGTGGGTACCGTGCTAGACCAAGGGTTACGAACCCCCGATATTTATTCTCCAGGAATGAGCCAGGTGAGCACCGGGGCCATGGGGGATGCTGTCGTGGAAGCCTTAATCAATACGCCTGATTGATTTTTAAGCGGAGTATTAATATTTAACCTAAAAACGGAGTTTATATGAGCAGAACATTTGATGTGGCCGTCGTTGGGGCAACCGGAGCTGTGGGGCAGGCTATGATGGAAATCCTGGACCAGCGGGATTTTCCGATCCGTCAGCTTTACCCGCTGGCGAGCGAGCGCTCTGCGGGTGAACAGTTGTCATTTGGCCGGAAAAAAGTGGTTGTGGAGAATCTGGCCGACTTTGACTTTTCTAAGGTTCAGATTGGCTTATTTTCCGCAGGCGCCAAAGTCTCAGCCGAGTATGCTCCTAAAGCTGCTGCTGCAGGTTGCGTCGTGGTGGATAACACCTCGCAGTTTCGCTACGACGACGAGATTCCCTTAGTGGTCCCCGAGGTTAATCCCCAGGCCATTGAAGGTTATAAGGACCATGGAATTATTGCCAATCCCAATTGTTCGACTATCCAAATGGTAGTGGCCCTAAAGCCTATTTATGATGCGGTGGGTATTGAACGCATTAATGTGGCCACCTACCAAGCGGTTTCTGGCACAGGCAAAGAAGCCATTGAGGAGTTGGCACAGCAAACTTCCGCACTGCTGAATGGGCGCCCCATTTCGCCAAAGGCTTATCCCAAGCAAATTGCCTTTAATGTATTGCCCCAGATCGACGCATTTCAGGACAACGGTTATACCCGGGAAGAAATGAAAATGGTGTGGGAAACACAAAAAATTATGGAGGATAAGTCTGTTTTGCTGAATCCAACCGCGGTACGGGTGCCTGTTTTTTATGGACATTCCGAGGCCGTGCACTTGGAAACCCGGACCAAAATTACGGCACCTGAGGTTAAAGCGTTGTTGCAGAAAGCACCGGGTATTGTGGTTTTTGATGAGCACAAAAATGGAGGGTATCCCACCGCGGTTACTGAGGCTTCGGGCAAGGATCCTGTCTTTGTGGGACGCATTCGGGAAGATATTTCCCATCCCAGGGGTATAGACCTGTGGATTGTGGCCGATAACGTCCGCAAGGGCGCGGCGTTAAATAGCATCCAAATCGCGGAATTGTTAATTAAAGATTACCTATAACCCTTTGTCATAAGAACGCTTGGCCTAGTCAATTAGGCCTTGGTGCGATCGCCGCGCGGGTTCTAGATCGGAGCTCTGGATTGTAGATGGGGAGCAATTGAATGGTGCGGAAGACGATCGTCAGCGTATCGGTAGCGGGGTTGTTAGCGGCCTCTTCACCCTGGGAGGCTCATTCTCTGGGGTTAGGGGGGATCGAGCTGAAGTCGGGGCTTAATCAGCCGTTTAGAGCAGAGATTGTGCTGCATGCGGTACGGGATACACCTTTAGAAGATATCAATGTAAAACTGGCGTCTAGTGAAGATTTTTTTCGGGCAGGACTCGATCGCGCTTTGGTGCTGGGCAAGCTCCGTTTTCGCCCGCTGCGTAAAGAGACGGGTGACATCATTGTGGAAGTGACTTCGCAAGGTCCTATCCGCGAGCCCTTCCTCAACTTCTTACTCGCTGTGACTTGGCCGCAGGGCCAGCTAATGCGGGAGTACACAGTGCTCTTGGATCCCCCTTTCCTGCTAGAGCCAGGGCCTGCCATCGCCAGCTCTGCTGTAGGTGTGCAAAGTCCAGGAGAGTCGGCTGTACCG
Organism: Nitrosococcus halophilus Nc 4; assembly: GCF_000024725.1. Classification (NCBI taxonomy): domain Bacteria; kingdom Pseudomonadati; phylum Pseudomonadota; class Gammaproteobacteria; order Chromatiales; family Chromatiaceae; genus Nitrosococcus; species Nitrosococcus halophilus. The sequence goes on from NC_013960.1 coordinate 2,027,221, forward strand.
CAGAAGACCACCCCTCTCCCCATGGCTTTGACTCCAGAGCCAAATGCTGAGGCCACCAGAACCTCTTCAACGGCTGAGACGGATTCTTCTACCTATGGGCCTACTCAGCCGGCTGAGACCTTGTGGCCCATCGCGCAACAGGTGCGGCCCAGTTCCTCTATTACCCCTCAACAAATGATGTTGGCCTTGCAGCGAGCTAATCCCAATGCTTTTCTGCAAGATAATATTAATGGTTTGAAAGTCGGTCAGGTGCTTAAAGTGCCGACAGAGGAGGAAGTGCTGGAGTTCACTCCCGCAGAGGCAGTGAATCAAGTACAACAGCAAAATGAAGTCTGGACGGCGTTTTTGGAGAAAGAGGCAGCATTAGAAAGCGAGCTTCAAGATTCCGAGGCAGCGGCTCCTAAAGAGGGGGATACCGAGGGGAGCGAGCCAGAGGGTGAAGTCAAAATTTTAGTCGCCCAGGAGTCTCCTCTTCAGCTCCAGGAAGCAGTACCTGAAACCAAAGAAGGCGGTGAGATTGCTAAGCTGCAGACACAGCTGTCTTTAGCCCAGGAAACTCTTGAGACTCGGATCCAGGAAAACGAAGGATTGCAGGCTCGTCTCCAGGAATTGGAAGCCCAGGTGAAAACCCTACAGCAACTGTTAGCAGCGAAGGATGCTCAACTAGCGGAGCTGGAGGGAGTTTCAGCTGAAGTGCCCCAGGACATGGGAGTCCTAGAGGAACAAGGGGGAGAGCTTGAGCTGGTGGATGCCTTGACCCTTTCAGCCGAGGAATTAGAGCGTTCAACTTTGCCCTCTTCAGGAGATGCAGCGTCTTCTTCCCCTGGGGAAGAGGCCCCCGCGAAGGTGCCTTCCGTTTCTTCTGCTTCTCTACTGGCCGGGGAGGTGGCGGCGGTCAACCAAACGCCTCAGCAGGCCGAGCCTGCTGGGGAAGTCCCTTCTGAGGAAAAGGAAAGCAAGCCTGAAGGTGCCCTTGGCACCTTTATGAATCTGAAAAATTTCCTCTTGCTTGGTGGAGGCAGCGTGCTGCTCTTAGCCTTGGCTATTTTACGCTTGCGCAAGCGTAAAACCAGTGAAGAGCCGACTCCTGCCATGGCTGGACAGGAAGGGGGGGAGGCTGAACCTGTCCAAGTCTTTGCTGAAAAAATGGAGCAGGCGTCTCCGTTGGAGCAGGAAGCGGCCGATAGGGTTGAGGTCTCGGCTTCCTCAGATCCAATGCCGGCGGAAAAGGACGGGGCTATGGCCGAGGCTGAGGGATACCTTGCTTCCGGGCGCCATCACAAGGCAGCCAAGGTGCTCAAGGAGGCCTTGAGCCAGGAACCCCATCGACAGGACTTAAAGTTGAAGTTGGCCGAAGTTTACCATGCGGCAGGTAATGGAAGCGCCTTTGTGGCCCTAGTTGAGGAATGGGCCCCGAGCCAAAATAAAGACGATCCCCTGTGGGCAAATTTGGTGGCGATGGGAAGGGATCTAAATCCTAGCCATCCCCTTTTTGCCGGCTCACAGCAAGACGATGAAGGAAACCATGAGGCCCTGGAGATTACTTCCGGTGAGGATTCATCGGAGAATCCATGGTCTCTCACCTCCGATGACGACATGACAGCGTTATTTTCACCTCCTGAGGAAAAGGCAGCAGAGGTGCAGACCTCTCAAGCCGAGGATGAAGCACCTTACCCAGAAGATGTAGGTCTGGAATTTGACTTAGGGGGGATGGCTTTAGCCGAGCCCAATATTCCCGCCGATGGCATAGCCGATAAGCCTGTGGACATTGGGGAGGAAGAGGGCGGCATGGCGTTTACGCTTGAGGACTTTCCTTCCCAACCTGGAGCAGAGGAGAATTTAGGAGAAACAGCAAACTTAGAAAAATCGTTGGAGTCTTTTTCCCCTGAATTTGAGTCCCAAGAAAACAATCTTGGACCAGTGGTGTTGGAAACCGACGGTGGCGAGAAGGACCTTTTCTCTTTGGAGGCGGATGATTTTACTCCTATAGAGACTTTAGGGGATGACGGAGAGGAGGAGAGTGAGGAGTTCTCCCCTGGAAAGGCGTTGATGGAAGATCTAGACGAGATGGAAATCAAGTTGGACTTGGCGCGGGCATATATGGATATGGGGGATGCCGATGGGGCCCGTAGCATCCTCGAGGAAGTTGTGGCTGCCGGCAATGAACAGCAACGTAATGCAGGAGAGGAACTGCTGACTGAGCTCGCGAAAGCCTCTTAAAAGCTGATTAGAGCCCCCCTCTCGTTTTAGGCGCCCAGGTTTTTACCCTGGGCGCCTTTTGCTATATCTATGACCGCTGAATCAGGAGGGTTGGCTTAAAACATGCCAATGCAAAAGTTGCAAAAACAGGATGAAAACGAGCGCTCATCCATGCTTCGTTTTTTCTATTGGCTTGGTAAGCGCGAATTAAGTACGTTAATACTCATAGCGGGCGTAGTGACGGCTATCTGGGCTTTTGCAGAACTGGCGGATGAGGTCATGGAGAAGGAGACAGGGTGGTTTGATGAGACTATTCTGCTGGCCATGCGTAGCGATACCGATTTGACGGATCCCCTTGGCCCCTTATGGTTGGAGGAGTTGGGGCGCGATCTTACCGCTCTCGGTGGGGTAGGTATTCTTACCTTGTTTAGCTTGACTGTCATAGGTTACCTATTATTATCCGGTAAGCAACGTGCCGCATTGGTCATTGTGCTCTCCGTTAGTACGGGTCTGGTATTAAGCTTACTACTCAAAGACCTATTTGACCGTCCCCGTCCTGATTTAGTCCCCCACGGCTCTATTGCCTATACTGCGAGTTTTCCTAGCGGTCATTCTATGATGGCGGCGGTGGTCTACCTCACCATGGCCGCTCTGCTCGCACGTGTTCAACGACGAAAACGCATTAAGGCCTATGTACTTTTAGTGGCGCTGGTGGCTACGCTCCTTGTGGGGCTTAGCCGTATTTATCTAGGAGTCCATTGGCCCACTGATGTACTTGCCGGATGGGCTGCTGGGGCGGCCTGGGCATTGTGTTGCTGGCTAGTTGCGAGGTGGTTGCAACAGCGAGGGAAAATGGAAGAGGAAAGCGAATATAATTGAAAATTTATCTCACTTGATCGCTGCTTGATATTAGACAATGCCTAAGGCGAGAGGGTACTCTAAGGAACTTTAGGCCAATTTCAGGCCGTAGGGCGGTTCTGTTAATATTAAGTGATGAAACTTAAGGCCAACATAAAAACCCTGAAAGTCAGAGTCAAGGATAAGCATAAGCCAGTCCTTGAGCGCATGGCCTTTGAAGTCAATCAGGTTTGGAATGCGGCTAATGAAATCACGGCGGATTATTCCTACCATGCCAAGATCAAAAATAGGCGTTTAGACGCCCTCCATAAATTCACGACACAAGTGGTTCGTGAGAATGCATTAATAGTTGTGGGCAATGTCAGCAGTTCCAGCCTTGCTACAACTAAAAGGGCTAAATCTGTTTTAGATGCGGGCGGGTTTATGCTGAAAACTCAGCTTGATTATAAATCGAAAGCGATGCAAGCCGAGTTTGTAGAGATCAACGAAGCGTGCACTACCCAAGCCTGTTCGTGCTGTGGCTGTATCAGCAACGGTAGTCCGAGAGGTAGGGCAGGTCTTGGAATAAGAGAATGGTCATGCCCTGGGTGTGGGGTGCATCACGATAGAGACGTGAACGCAGCCATGAACATTCTCGCGGCGGGGCATCGCCGTCTTGCGGAAGGAATTCCCGTCCTTTAGGGCGGGAAGGATGTCAACTTTCCCATTTAAATTTGATGAGAATTGCGTTTGGTGTCGAGTATGAAGGCTCCAGCTTTTGTGGTTGGCAGTCACAAAGGGGAGTGCCTACGGTTCAGGCCACCTTGGAGGAGGCCGTTTCCAAAGTGGCCAATCAGCCGATCACTGTGATTACTGCGGGGCGCACCGATGCAGGGGTACATGCCGCGGCACAGGTCGTTCATTTTGATACTACGGCCTCCCGTTTAGAGCATAACTGGATTTTTGGGTGCAATATGAATCTGCCGCCGGAGGTGGTAGTGTTATGGGCCCAACCGGTGGATGAGACTTTTCATGCCCGCTTTTCGGCGGTAGCGCGACACTATCGGTATGTTATCCTCAATCGCAGGGTGCGGCCGGCTATCGCGAATCGCCGCGTAACATGGTATTGTCATCCTTTGTCTGTCTCGAGGATGAGAGAAGGGGGTGCCCACCTGATTGGCGAGCATGATTTCTCCTCCTTTCGGGCCAAGGCTTGCCAGGCCAAGAGCCCGATAAGGAACGTCCACCGCCTGGAAGTGAGACGACAAGAGGATTTTGTCGTGATCGATATCTCAGCCAATGCTTTTCTGCACCACATGGTGCGTAATATCGCCGGGGTGTTAATGGCCGTAGGGAAGGGGGAACAGCCGCCTTGTTGGGTAGAGGAGGTTTTGCAGGCCCGTTGCCGGGCTTTGGGAAGCGTTACTGCTCGGCCCGATGGTTTGTACTTGATGGGCGTGGATTACCCGGACCATTTCAACCTCCCTAGGCTTTCACGTCCCGTCACTGTTTGGTAATCTTTTAGGTTTTGATGGGAATGCGTACGCGGGTAAAATTTTGTGGCATTACGCGCAGAGAGGATGCTATCCATGCCGCTCGCCTGGGTGCGGATGCCATTGGCTTGGTTTTTTATCCCAAAAGTCCACGGGCGGTGAGTCCCCAGCAGGCTTGTCAAATTGTGCGGGGATTGCCGCCTTTTGTGACGGTAGTCGGGTTGTTCGTAAACGCCGCTGCTCGCTATCTTCACCAGGTATTGGATAGAGTCCCGATCGATATCCTCCAGTTCCACGGTGAGGAATCTCCTGAGGAGTGTAACCGTTATGGCAGGCCCTATGTGAAGGCCATCCGGATGGCGGAGGGAGTGGATCTTCTGGGGTTGGAGCAGGCCTATGGGAGTGCCTCAGCCTTGTTATTGGATACCTATCAGATAGGCGTGGCCGGAGGGACGGGGCAGGTTTTTGATTGGAGCCGCGTTCCTGAGGGACTTTCCAAAGGGATTATCTTGGCCGGGGGCTTGACTCCCGAAAATGTCGCCCAAGCGGTGATGAAGGTACGGCCCTATGCTGTAGATGTCAGTGGCGGAGTCGAACAAAACAAAGGCGTGAAAGATGCCGCCAAGATGGCGGCCTTTATGCGAGGTGTAGACAGTGTCAATTGAAGCCCAGGCTTTAGCAGCCGGCAAAAACTACGACCAGATGCCTGATGAAAGGGGGCATTTTGGTCCCTATGGTGGTCGTTTTGTGGCAGAAACTTTGATGGGGCCCATTGAAGAGCTCCGTCAAGCCTATGAACGGTACCGTAATGATTCCGGCTTCCAGGCCGAACTGGAAGCTGATCTCGCCCATTATGTGGGCCGGCCGACGCCGCTGTATTTTGCCAAGCGTTGGAGTGAGCAGTTGGGAGGTGCCCGCATCTTTTTGAAGCGAGAGGACCTTAACCATACTGGGGCCCACAAGATTAATAACACAGTGGGGCAGGCCCTGCTGGCTCGGCGGATGGGAAAGACCCGCTTGATTGCCGAAACGGGAGCAGGGCAACATGGGGTCGCCACGGCCACGGTAGCCGCCCGTTTTGGGCTGGAATGCGTGATTTACATGGGGGCCGAGGATATGGAACGGCAAGCCCCCAATGTCTATCGAATGCGCCTATTGGGAGCAGAGGTGGTGCCCGTGACCTCGGGTTCTCAGACTTTGAAGGATGCCCTCAATGAGGCCATGCGGGACTGGGTCACCCATGTGGATAACACCTTTTATGTCATCGGGACGGTGGCGGGTCCCCATCCCTACCCCGCCATGGTACGGGATTTTCAGACCATTATCGGGCGGGAGGCCCGGGCCCAGATTCTGGAGCAGACGGGGGCCCTTCCCCATGCTTTAGTGGCTTGCGTGGGGGGAGGTTCCAACGCGATTGGTTTATTCCATCCTTTTCTCAAAGATGAGCAAGTCGCCCTCTATGGGGTTGAGGCGGCAGGGTTAGGTTTGGAGACCGGCCAGCATGCCGCTCCCCTCTGCGCTGGTAAGCCGGGTGTTCTTCATGGCAATCGGACTTATCTGATGGAAGATAAGCATGGCCAGATTTTAGATACCCATTCCCTGTCGGCCGGCCTTGATTACCCCGGGGTAGGTCCCGAACACGCCTGGTTAAGGGATGCGGGGCGGGCCACCTATGTGGCGGTCGGGGACGAGGAGGCTTTGGCGGCATTCCGTGCTCTGACCCGAATTGAAGGCATTATTCCCGCCTTGGAAAGCTGCCATGCCTTGGCCTACGCTATGCAACTGGCGCCGACTCTGGCCCAGGACCAGGGAATTATCGTGAATCTTTCAGGACGAGGAGATAAAGATATCAACACGGTCGCCCGGATTGAGGGGATCTCGTTGTGAGTCGGATTGCTGAGTGTTTTGCTGCGCTTCAGGAGCAAGGGAGAAAAGCACTGGTGCCTTATATCACCGCCGGTGATCCCAACCCCCAGGTCACCGTCCCTTTAATGCATGCCATGGTGGCGGCTGGAGCCGATATTCTGGAGCTGGGAGTTCCTTTTTCCGATCCGATGGCTGATGGTCCGGTTATTCAAAAGGCCTGCGAACGGGCACTGGCTGGGGGGACTTCCTTAGGGGATGTCTTAGCCATGGTGGCTGAGTTTCGTCAAAGGGATCAGAATACCCCGGTGGTGTTGATGGGCTACCTTAATCCCATTGAAATCATGGGCTATCAAACTTTTGCCCAGCAAGCGGCTGCCCAAGGCGTTGATGGGGTTCTGACGGTGGATATGCCACCGGAGGAGGCCGAACCGTTAGTGATGGCCTGTCAGGAGCAAGGACTGGACCGGATTTTTTTGTTGGCGCCCACCAGCTCCCCGGAGCGCATGGAACAAATCTGTGCGTTGGGCAGTGGTTTTGTCTACTACGTCTCTTTAAAAGGGGTGACGGGGGCCCTTACCCTGGATGTGGATGATGTGGGTCAGCATGTGGCTATGATCCGGCGTCATACTCCTCTGCCGGTAGGAGTGGGGTTTGGCATTCGGGATGCCGAATCGGCCTCCAAAGTAGCAACTATCGCCGATGCCGTGGTGGTGGGCAGTGCCCTGGTCAAGCGCATTGAGCAATGCCAGGACAAGCCGGAGGCGATTCCAGAGGAAATTGGCGCCCTATTGCGGGCAATGCGTGAGGCCATTGATGCCACTGGGAGCGCTTGATCGAAAACTATGAGTTGGCTTGGTAAACTTCTTCCCTCCAAAATCCGCACCGAAGGACCCAAACGTAAATCGGTACCGGAGGGTTTGTGGACTAAGTGCAACGCTTGTGATGCCATCCTGTACCGCGTGGAATTGGAACGTAACATGGATGTGTGTCCTAAGTGTGGCGCCCATAAACGAATTAGCGCCCGCCGGCGCTTGGATGTTTTCCTTGACAAAGGGTATCGGAAAGAGATCGGTGCTAATTTGCAACCGGTGGATGCCCTCAAATTTAAGGATAGCAAGAAGTATAAGGACCGATTGTCCCAAACCCAAAAGGCGGTTCAGGAAAACGATTCTCTGGTGGTCATGGAAGGACAGGTCAGGGAACTGCCGGTAGTGGCCGCCGCCTTTGAATTTAGTTTTATGGGGGGGTCCATGGGGTCCGTGGTGGGGGAACGCTTTGTGCGGGGGGTAGAGGCCGCCATTGAGCAACGGATACCGATGGTATGTTTTTCCGCCAGTGGGGGCGCACGGATGCAAGAAGGCTTATTCTCACTCATGCAAATGAGCAAGACGAGTGCTGCCCTTGCCCGTCTAAGCAAGCAAGGCCTTCCTTTTATTTCGGTGCTCACCGATCCGACGATGGGGGGAGTGAGTGCCAGTCTGGCCATGTTGGGGGATATCAATATTGCCGAACCGGGTGCTTTGATTGGTTTTGCTGGCCCCCGCGTGATTGAGCAGACCGTGCGCCAAAAATTGCCCGAGGGCTTTCAACGGAGCGAGTTTTTGCTAGAACATGGTGCCATCGATATGATTGTCGATCGGCGTGACCTCCCGGACCGCATAGCTAGGATACTGGCTATATTGACCCACCGACCCTCCATCTGACGACCTAGGGCCTGTTAACACTAATTGAATCATGATTGCCGACGGCCATTTTTTCGGCCAGCAAGGCAGAAGGAGTGATGCGTAGTGAGTCTACATGAGCGGCTGATGACGCCGTTGGACGGAAAAATGATCCCGGCCCTGGGGGTTGCGACTAAAAAAGCGCCACTCGGCTTTGGTTGCCGCTCATTTAAGATTAACAGGCTCTAGAGTGGCCCGTTTCTCCCGACTTACAGACTGGCTGGCGTGGCAGGAAAGCGCCCACTGGCCCCGGATCGATCCCGGCTTAATACGGGCGAGTACCGTGCTCCAGCGCATGGCGCTCCACCAGTCGCCTTTCCCGGTGGTGACTGTGGCGGGTACCAATGGGAAAGGCTCTACGGTGGCGATGCTAGAAGCCGTCCTGTTAGCTGCCGGTTACCGGGTCGGTAGCTATACTTCCCCCCACCTCTTGCGCTATAACGAGCGGATTAAAGTGCAGGGAGAAGCGGTGGAGGATGATGCCATTTGCCAGTCCTTTGCCCGTATCGATACCGCTCGCCAAGAGATTTCCCTGACCTATTTTGAATTTGGCACCTTAGCGGCTATCGATATTTTTCATCAGGCGGAATTGGACATTGCCCTGCTAGAGGTCGGCTTGGGAGGACGCCTTGATGCAGTGAATGCCTTGGATGCGGATGTGGCCGCCATTACCACGGTGGATATGGATCATGTCCACCTACTGGGGCATAATCGCGAGGCTATCGGATTTGAGAAGGCTGGTATTTTCCGCTCCCATCGTCCCGCCGTTTGTGGTGATTTGGACCCTCCCGCAAGCGTGGCGGCCCATGCCGGGCGATTAGTAACGCCCCTTTATCAAATAGGCCGCGATTTCCATTATCAGATGAACGATGGGAGGTGGTCCTGGCAAAGTGGCGCGACTCATTACGCGGATTTACCCTACCCAGCCCTTAAGGGGATTTACCAGCATCAGAATGCGGCCACTGCATTGATGGTGCTGAAGCTGATGGGGGAGCGGCTGCCCGTTTCGGAGGCCGCGATCCGAGACGGTTTGCACTCCGTCTGTTTGCCGGGGCGTTTCCAGTGTCTCCAAGGTCCGGTGGAGCGGATTTTTGATGTGGCCCATAATCCCCAGGGTGCCCGCTGGTTGGCCCAGTCCCTAGCCCAAAGGCCTTGTGGTGGGCGGACCTACGCGGTTTTAGGGATGTTGGCAGACAAGGATGTGGCAGGCGTGGTGGGCAGTCTGGAGAACGCTATCGATATTTGGTTCGTGGGCGGGCTTGAAGGTGAGCGGGGACTATCCGGCAAGGCTTTGGCCGAGCAAATGGGCAATGTGAACCCCTTTGCCATGCACATTTATCAAACTGTGGCTGAAGCTTATCGGGTTGCTATAGACGCCGCCCAACCCGGTGATCGGGTGCTTGCTTTGGGTTCCTTCCACACGGTGGAGGCCGTGATGCGGTTAGAGGGATTGGATTCTTCTCCTGACTCTGAGTTTTGCATCAATGCCTCGGCTTGACTAAGCGTTTAAATTTTGGTGGGTGCGGCACTAACACGCCTTAACCCCCCCTACTTACAAAAAGAGTTTTCCAGCAGTTTCTTAAGCTTTAAGTCCCACACCTGGTATCCCCGCTGTTGGCCTCGGCGTTCAAACTTCGTCGAAGGTCTTTCGCCGGGGCCCTGGGCAAAGCGGCCTTCACCGGCTAGATTGCCAAAGCCAGGGTGTTGGCTCAACACTGCCATCATTTGAGCGGCATAATTTTGCCAGTCGGTAGCGAGATGGACCCAGCCGTCGGGCTTGAGTTTATGCCATAGTAGATCCACAAATGGGGGTTGAATCAATCTTCGCTTGTGATGGCGCTTTTTGGGCCAGGGATCGGGAAAGAAGATTTGGACTCCCTGCAGGGATTGCTCTGGAAGGTGGTGTTGCAGGACTTTCCAGGCATCGTCACAAATGACCCGGATATTGTCCACTCCCTCTGCTTCAAGGCGTAGCAGCAGATGACCTACCCCCGGCCGATGGACCTCAATGCCTAGAAAGTCCTTCTCGGGAGCAGCGCGGGCCTGCTCGACGAGGGAGTCCCCATTACCAAACCCGATTTCCAGGATTCGTTCCGCTTTCCGGTTGAAGATTGCCTCTAGATCCATGGGTTCAGCTCCCAGGCTTATGCCATAGCGAGGCCATAGTTGCGCCAAGGCCTTTTTCTGAGCTGGGGTGATACGGCCTTCCCGGCGCACAAAGCTTGTGATTGAACGAAGTTGAGGAGGGTTCTCTGGCTGAGTTTTTGCTGAAGTGGGCATGGAATTTAAAGGGAAAAGTGGGATTGTCCTTATCGGTGCCGGTAGGGTCAACCGGCGGCACGGGTTTTATAAGGTTCTTTGTTGGCCTCCACCTGTTGGAGATCGCCCAATTCACCGATTTCCAAATAGGGAGAGGCTTCTATATCGGTAGCGTTCATCATCTCGGCGACCCGCTGCAATGCCGAGATAATCATGTGTTGCTCCCAATCCTGCAAATTCTCGAATTGTTTGATAAAGCTGGCCTGGAGTGGCGCGGGGGACTTTCGGATCAACGCCTCACCAGTAGGTGTGAGTTGGGCGTATACCTTACGCTTGTCTGTTTCGCCCCGTTGGCGGTAGATCAGGTCCCGTTTTTCCAAACGATCCAAAATGGTGGTGACCGTGGCTTGGCTCAGACTGACCTCCTTGGCCAAGGTGCCAATCGCGACTTCTCCGATCCGCCGGATAGTTTGCATGATAAGAAGCTGAGGCGCCGTCAGTCCCGAAACCTTACTCAGTTTTTTGGAGTGGAGGTCCGTGGCTCGGATGATTCGCCGCAGTGCGATGAGGACTTCATTGGTATCTTTCATTACGACTATTGCCGCAGTTGGGTTAAAAATTTCATCGTTTTAGAGAGACTTAATTACTTATAACACTAAAGCATTTAATACCTTTTTGTTAGTATAAATTATCCTTAATTAGAAAGTTAAGCTATTTTACAAATAAAAATATATTTAGTACACTAAGCTTTATAAATCGAAAATAGGTCGACCTGAGCATCAACGAGAGATTTGAGAGGTTCAATGAATGATCGTCAGAGACTATAACAAAGCCAAAGAAACGGACCGGCGGGTAGTGTCGGCTCAGTGGGAGAGCGTACGGTTGTTGCTCAAGCACGATAACATGGGCTTCTCCTTTCATATCACTACCATTTATGAAGGTGCTGAGATTCCCATGCACTATCAGCACCATTTGGAGTCGGTTTATTGTCTCTCTGGCGAAGGGGAAGTCGAGACCTTGGCTGATGGTAAAGTTTACCCCATCCGACCAGGGGTGATTTACATTCTCGACCAAAATGATAGGCATATTTTGCGCGCTAAAACCGAAATGCAGATGGCCTGCGTATTCAATCCGCCGCTGACTGGTAAAGAAGTACATGATTCTTCCGGCGCCTATCCCCTGGAAGCCGAGGCGATTACTGCCGACTAGGGGCTATAGAAAAAGGTTGGATGGCTCCCAAGGATTTCAGCAATATTTCCACAACACTGACCAGACAATGATTGATAATCGAGACATGAGTAGGCATACAGTAGAAAAGATTGGCGGGACTTCCATGTCCCGTTTCCAAGAGGTGATGGATAATATCCTGGTTGGTCACCGTAAGGGGCAGGAACTCTATAACCGAATTTTTGTGGTGTCCGCCTACGGCGGTGTCACCGATATGTTGCTAGAGCATAAAAAGTCCGGCTCTCCGGGGGTTTATGGACTTTACACCGGTGCCGAGACGGACTGGGCTTGGGGCGACTTGCTGAATAAGGTTGGCGAGCGTATGTGCGAGATCAATACAGACATCTTCGAGGATGATCTTAACCGCCAAAAAGCCGACCAGTTTGTCAGAGAGCGTATCGAAGGTGTCCGCTCTTGCTTGATTGATTTGCACCGGCTGTGCTCTTATGGCCATTTCCAGTTGGATGAGCATCTGATCACGGTACGGGAGATGCTCGCCGCTATTGGTGAGGCCCATAGCGCTTTTAATACGGCGTTACGGTTGCAGCAGCAGGGTGTTAACGCTCACTTCATTGACCTTACCGGTTGGCGTGAACTAGACAATCTAACTTTAGATGAGCGTATCAAGCAGGCCTTCAGCTCCATTGACTTAGAGCGGGAATTGCCTATCGTCACGGGCTACCCTCGATGCAAGGAAGGCACTATGCAGACCTATGACCGGGGCTACTCGGAGATCACCTTCTCCAAAGTTGCGGTGCTGACTGAGGCCCGGGAGGCGATTATCCATAAGGAATACCATCTCTCCAGCGCTGATCCCAAGGTCGTGGGCAGGGATAAGGTCGAGCCCATCGGCCGCACCAACTACGATGTGGCTGACCAGCTCTCCAATCTAGGCATGGAAGCGATTCACCCTCGGGCTGCCAAGGGCTTACGACAACGGGATATTCCGCTCAGAGTCAAAAATGCTTTTGAGCCGGAGCATGAGGGTACCCTCATTGACGGCAACTATAAGAGTGATACCCCTTGCGTGGAAATTATTGCCGGCCGCAAAGGCGTTTTTGCCATTGAATTTTTTGAGCAGGACATGGTGGGGAGCTACGGTTATGATGCCCAATTGCTCAACATCCTGGATAAATTTAAGCTTAAGATTCTGGCTAAGGACACCAATGCCAATACCATCACCCATTTTGTGGCGGGTTCATTGAAATTAATCAAACGCACGACCCAGGCGATGGAAGAGCAATTTCCTTCGGCAACGGTTTCGGTGCGCAAGGTAGCCTTTATCTCGGCCATTGGTTCTAACATGGATGTGCCTGGATTGTTGTCTAATGCTGCCAGCGCTTTGGCCAAAGCGAGTATTAATATATTGGCGTTGCACCAGTCCATGCGGCAGGTGGATATGCAGTTTGTGGTGGAGGAGAAGGACTACGAATCGGCGATCATTTATCTCCATGAGCATCTCATTGAGCGCCGTTCCCAACCTCTTCCTGTTTCCCTTGGGGTCGCTTAGGGAAGAGAGGAGTTAGAGGCTGTTTCGTCTGGGCTTGAAGTCGTCTTCGGGTGGCCGGCAAATGGCTGATGGGCACCTAACACCTGGATTAAAGTCTGGAGTTCAACGGGTTTGACCAGGTGATTATCGAAGCCTGCTTCGCGGCTGCGTTGCCGATCAGCCTCTTGGCCCCAGCCGGTTAGGGCAATAAGTACCGGTCTTTCCCCCCTAGGTAATTGCTGCAGCCGCTTTGCCACTTCATAACCATTCATCCCCGGCATCCCCAGATCCAGCAGAATGACGGTGGGTCCATATTCACGGACTGCCTCCAGGGCAGCCTCCCCATGATAAGCCGTGCGCACCTGATGGCCTAAAGTCCGCAGCACTTCTGCCATGGAATCGGCGGCATCCACATTGTCGTCTACCACCAAGATCCGGTGTGCTGGGGTTTCTTCTACCGCTTCCGTTTGCTGGTTTTCCAGGGGAGTCCTGGTAATTTCCTCTGAATCTAGGGGAAGCCGTATCGTAAAAGTACAGCCCTGATCGAGGCCCGGGCTAGCCGCTTCAGCCTGGCCGCCATGCAACTCTACTAGGCCTTTTACCAGCGGTAGACCGATCCCCAAGCCACCTGGCGCATATCCTCCTGGGCGCTCAGCCTGGACAAACATGTCAAAAATTCGAGGAAGTAGTTCTTGGGCGATGCCAATGCCATCATCTTGCACGGCAATCACCACTTGTTGGTTTTCGCACCGGGCCGTAAGCTTAATGTGCCCCCCTGGCGGGGTGTATTTGGCAGCATTGATAAGCAGGTTTGAAACTGCCTGCGCTAGTCGAGTCAAATCCGCCTGGAGTAATACTTGGGTTTCAGGCACCTCCACACACAGGGTATGTTCGCCAGCTTTGATATGGGAGCGGCTGATCTCGAGGGCGCTTTTAATAATAGTGTCCAATGTCACCGGTTCTTTGCGGAGTTGGATCTTGCCCCGGGTGATGCGGGAGACATCTAGTAGATCCTCCACCAAATGCACCAAATGCTGGAGTTGTCGTTCGGAAATGGACACCGCTTTCTCGAGGGCCTCGGGATTATTGCCCACCTGCTTGAGGATTTGGAGGGAGTTGGCAATGGGGGCGAGGGGGTTGCGGAGTTCATGGGCTAGAGTAGCGAGAAATTCATCCTTGCGTCGGTCGGTTTCCGTAAGCAGTTCCGCCTGTCGGCGCAGTTGTTCTTGTTGGTGCTTGTATTCGGTGATGTCACGGGCGATCTTCGAGGCGCCGATGAGCCGGCCTTGGCTATCTTGGAGGGGGGAGATAGTGAGCGAGATGGTGACTTCACTGCCGTCCTTGTGTAGGCGCACCGTCTCGTAGGGAGCAACTCGCTCACCACGCTTGATACGCTTCCGCATCTGAATCTCTTCTTTCTTGCGATGGGAGGGAATGAGGGGGGCGATTGGTTGGCCAATCATCTCCTCGGCCTTATAGCCGAATAGGTGCTCGGCACCTTGGTTCCAGCTCTGAATGATGCCGTTGAGATCCTGGCTGAGAATGGCATCGGTAGAGGATTCGACGATAGCCGATAGCTGTGCTGCGCGCTCGGAGAGTTTTCTAGATTCGGTGAGGTCAATAGTGATAGCGGAGAAACCCAGGACATGGCCGTCAGTAATATCCGGGATATATTGGACATGCACATAGCGGGGTCCGATTTCATCATAGGGAAGTTCCTTGTTATAGACCACCACTTCACCCTTTAAGGCTCGTTGCACATATTCTTCTACGGCAGCGAAGGCGTTTTTCCCGAGTATTTCCCACATATATCGGCCCTGGATGTCTTCCAAGGGCCGTTGAAATCGTTTTTCATAGCCGGAGCTGACGTATTGAAAGCGTAGCTTCCGATCCAGGTAGGAGATCAGGACCGAGGCGGCGTCAGTAACCCGCTGTAACATTTCCTCGCTGCGACGGAGTGCTTCTTCAGCTTTCACTAGCTGGGTGATTTCTTGGCAGGTGCCAGCGACAAACCAGGGCGCGCCGCTCGGATGGTAAAAGGTCTTCCCCCGGGCTAGGAGCCAGTGGATGGAACCGTCCGGCCAACGGCAGCGGAACCGTATTTCCACCCTTTCCTTAGCTTGCTTTGCCGCTTGGGTGGTGGCCAGCACTTTGTCTTGATCTTGGGGATGAACAAATTTAAGGGCTTCTTCCAGGCGGTGAATGCGTTGTCCCTTTGGGATCCCGAAGAGCTGATAGAGGGTCTCATCCCACTCCATCCGATCACTTTGAAAATGCCAGCGAAAGACGCCTATTTCTGAGGCAGCAAAAGCAGTGCGATAGTCCTCCCCCTGAAAAAAGGATTGACTCCAATTCGGCGAGCCCGGTTTAGTAGTATTGGTCATAGTTATGCCTTTTTGGGTACTGCCTCTGAGACCACTTCGAATTCTGATATTAACCTAAGGGGGAAATGGGTTCAGCAATGCGCATTATGCACACTTCCGACTGGCACTTAGGGCAATATTTTATGGGAAAGAGCCGAGAACGAGAACATCAGGCCTTTCTGGATTGGTTACTGGTGCAAATCAAAGAACAGGGGGTCGATGCCCTGATCGTGGCCGGAGATATTTTCGATACGGGCACGCCGCCCAGTTATGCTCGGGCCCTGTACAATAATTTTGTGGTCTCCTTGCAACCCACGGGCTGTCAGTTGGTGGTCATCGGCGGTAATCATGATTCCGTGGCTACCCTGCATGAATCCCGGCAGTTGTTGGCGTGCCTCAATACCTGGGTGGTCGGGGGGATAGAGGGGTCCTTGGCGCAGCAGGTGAAGGTCTTGAAGCGGCGTGATGGTCAGCCGGGAGCCGTGCTGTGCGCTGTTCCCTATCTCCGCCCACGGGAGGTGTTAACCAGCCAGGCCGGGGAAAGTGGACAAGATAAGCGGCAAGTCCTGCAGAGCGCCATTCAGGCCCATTATGACCGTGTTTATCAATTGGCTTGCGAACAGCAAGATAACGTGGGGGAAAAGCTACCCATTATTGCCACCGGGCATCTCACCACGGTAGGAGGGGAAATATCGGAATCGGTGCGGGAGATTTATATCGGGACTTTGGAGGCCTTTCCCGCTAGCGCCTTTCCCCCGGCCGATTATATTGCCCTGGGACATTTGCACCAAGCCCAAAGGGTAGGGCGGCAGGATCATATCCGTTATTCCGGCTCTCCCATTCCCCTCAGCTTTGACGAGGCAGCAAGCCCTAAACAGGTGCTTTTGGCAGACTTTGCCCAGGGGCGGCTGCAACAAGTGGAATCGCTGCCGGTGCCCCGCTTCCAGGGGCTGCAAACCCTGCAAGGGAGCTTGTCGGAGATTGAAGCGCAGGTTCATGAACTCATGACTTCGGTGCCCCCCCAGGAAATCCTGTGGCTGGAAGTGGAGGTGGCGGGGGATGATTACCTCAGTGATCTGCAAAATCGGGTTCAGGCTTTGTGCGAGGGCAAGCCCGTGGAGTTGCTCAGGGTGCGGCGTCAGCGCCGGGGGCGGCCGACGGCCCTGAGGCGAGAGGCCAGGGAGACTTTAACAGAGCTAACGGTCGAGGAGGTTTTTGAGCGGCGGTTATCCTTGGAAGATTTTCAGGATGAGGCCTTGGTCGCCAATTTGAAAACCGCGTTCCAACAGATCGCGGCGGAACTAAAACCCGGCCAAGCCGCTGAGGAAGACTCCCAGGAGTGGGGCCGCCCATGAAAATCCTGAGCCTGCGGTTGAAAAATATTAATTCTCTCAAAGGGGAATGGAAAATCGATTTCACGGTACCGGAATTTGCCGCCAACGGCCTCTTTGCTATTACCGGACCGACGGGGGCAGGGAAATCCAGCCTGTTGGATGCTATTTGCTTGGCCCTTTATCATCAAACCCCCCGCCTTAAGGTATCAGGAGAAAGTAATGAACTGATGACCCGCCATACGGGGGAAGCCCTCGCCGAAGTGGAATTTGAAGTCAAGGGGGAAGCCTATCGGGCTTTTTGGAGCCAGCGCCGGGCCCGCTATAAATCGGAAGGCAAATTGCAATCTCCCCAAGTGGAGTTGGCCAAAGCCGACGGGACCATTATTGCCGATAAAATCGGGGAAAAGCTTCATCTCATCAGCGAGCTTACGGGATTGGATTTTGGCCGCTTCACCAAATCCATGTTGCTCGCCCAGGGGGGCTTTGCCGCCTTTCTCAACGCTGTTCCCAATGAGCGGGCGGAACTTTTGGAAGAACTTACCGGCACCGAGATCTATGGTGAAATTTCCCGCCGGGTTTATGAGCGTAAGCGTCAGGAGGAAGTGCGGTTTAATGTGCTAAAAGCCCGGGTCGAGGGGGTGGAACTACTAGAGGAGGAAACCTTAACTACCCTAAGGCGGGAGCAACACACCCTCGAGGAGAAGGAAAAAACACTGAAGCAAGATTTGCAGCAATTGACTCAGCAAAAACAATGGCTAGAGAAAATAGAAGAGGCAGAAACCCAACAGGCCCAAGCCCGGAGCCATTGGCAAAGGGTGCAGGAGAAGATCAAAGCCCAGCAAGGGGCATTGCAAAAGTTGGAGCAGGCACTGCCGGCCCTGAAGCTAAGACCTCACTACTTGGAAGTGCAAGCCAGCCAAAAAGCCTTGGCGGAAGCAGAGCATAACCGGGAAGTTGAACAACAACAGGCGGCAGAAAAGGACAGAGCACTGGCTGCAATTAAACAACACGTCCAGCAACAACAGACCTGGTTTGCACAACAGCGGGAGGCATGGGAAAAAACGGAAAACTTGCTCAATGAACAGGTGGTGCCCCTGGATAACCAGATTGCAGAGCTTCACCGGGAGAAGAATAAACTTTGCTCTAGAATAAAAGAAACCTCGGACCGGCAAGTAGCCCTGGATGAACAAGCCCAAAAACTCCAGCAACAACAGGCCCAAACCCAAAGGGCTTTAAAAACGGCGATAGAATATTTGCAAGCCCACGCCTCCCAGGAGAAATTGGGAGAACAGCTCCCCTTATGGTGGGAACAATTCGAGCGCCGGCAGCAGTTGTTTCAACAACAGCAACAACTTCAAGCCGCCCTTGAAACACAGCAAGAAGAAATTTTAAAAAGTGATGCCCG
Source organism: Nitrosococcus halophilus Nc 4 (assembly GCF_000024725.1). NCBI lineage: Bacteria > Pseudomonadati > Pseudomonadota > Gammaproteobacteria > Chromatiales > Chromatiaceae > Nitrosococcus > Nitrosococcus halophilus. Next base: position 2,045,414 of record NC_013960.1, read on the forward strand.
TATCCAACAACAGACCGAAGCGATAAAACAAGGAGAACAAGCCTTAAAAGCCCTAGAAGCTCAATACCAAAAAACCTTGGCGGATAAAAACAGGATCTTAAATCATACTCCCGAAACCCAGTGGCGGGAGCGTCAGCAACAATTGATGGAGGCCGCCCCCCAACGTTTCAAGCTCACCACCCTTCACTCCCAATACCAGGAAAGACAAGAACGCCAAAGAGAGCAGGCAGCCGCCTTGGTTGAGAGTCAGCAGAAACTAAAGACTCAGCAAACGGCCTTGGAAGGAACACAACGGTGTTATCGCCGGGAACAACAATGTCTCAATGATTTGCATCGCGTGCTGGAACTGGAACAACGCATTGTGAGCCTAGAGCAGCACCGGGACCAATTACAAGAAGGGGAAGCCTGTCCCCTATGCGGCTCCAAAGAACATCCAGCAGTGGCGGCCTATCAGGAGATCGATCTTTCCGCTACTCAACAGCGCCAGCAGCAACAGGAACAACAATTGGAATCCCTGCGTGCCCAAGAGGAACAGCAAAAGGCCGCCGTTATACAGTGGGAAAATGAATGCCGCCATTTGGAACAGGCTTTAAAGGAAGGTCATCAGGTACTGGAAAATCTACACGGAGAATGGACGCAAACCACCGCCCCGTTGGGAGTCTCTCTGAGCCTCCACCATCCCCAGGAAATTGTCCGTTGGTTAGCACAGAGGGAGCAGGAAGCGGTGCAGATTAAGCAACTGATCGGCCAGCTCGATGATTTTGATCAGCAATTGAGGGAGCAAAAGGAGGCCCTTATCCAGGCCCGCCAATCCCTTTCCGATGTCCAACACCAGCAGGCTTTAGCCGAGCAACAAAAAACCGCTCAGATGAAATCTTGCCAAGAACAGCAGCAGCATCTAGAGGAGAGACAAAAAGAATTCCAAGAACTGGAAAATAAACTGTCCGGCACTTTGGGAGAGCTGCCTGCCTTGGACACTCAAACCCAATGGCTAGCGCGGCAGCAAGGGTTATGGCAGGCCTATCAGGGGATGGCGCAACAACGGCAGGAGCGGCAAACCGAGCTGACTCAATTTCAAATGGAACAAACCCAACTGGAACGGGAGCAAAACCAGAATCAGAAAGAAAAAAATCAATTGTCGGAACAACTCAGTCAGATGGAGACCCAGCTTGCCCAATACACCAAGCAACGTCACCAATTATTGGGCAATCGCACCGTGACGGAAGAAAGAAGCCGAGGGCGTGAAGCCCTAGCAACTGCCGAACAAGCGCTGTCCCAGAGCAAGCAGCAGCAAGAAAGGGCACAGGCTGAGATGAATCAATTACAGGGAGCGCTTGAAACCCTCAAACACACTATTCAAACCCAACAGACCCACTACCAGAAAGCGCGGCAGGAATGGCAGGCGGCCTTGCAGGCAAGCCACTTTCCCGATCAGGAAAGTTTCGAGCAGGCCCTGTTGCCGCCGGAGGAATATGATCGACTCACACAACTCAAAGAACAACTCAACCGGGAATCCAGCCAAGCTGAAGCCTTATATCAGAAAGCGGAAAAAACACTCCAGCTATTACGCCAAACGCCGCTTACCCCGCAACCGCTGGCTCAGGTCCGGGAAAATTTGGAGGAGCGCCAACAGCAGTTGCACCAATTGATGAAGCGCCAGGGGGAGATCAAACAAACCTTAACCGCTGATCGGGAACGACGGGAGGCGCAGAAAAAAAATTTCATGGAGATTGAGCGACAGCAAGAGACCTATGATCTCTGGACTCAGTTAAGCAGTTTGATTGGCTCCCAAAAAGGAGATAAATTCCGCCGCTTTGCCCAGGGATTGACCCTGGACCACTTGGTGTATCTGGCTAATCGCCAACTGGAACGGCTACATGGCCGCTATTTGCTGAACCGTAAAGCGGGCGAAGAACTGGCCTTGGAGGTGGTGGATACTTGGCAAGCGGATGTGGTGCGGGACACCAAGACCTTATCCGGGGGGGAAAGCTTTCTGGTGAGTCTGGCCTTGGCCTTGGCTCTCTCGGATCTGGTCAGTCATAAAACCAGTATTGATTCTTTATTCCTGGACGAGGGTTTTGGCACCTTGGATGGGGAAACCCTGGAAACGGCCTTAGATGCTTTGGACCACCTGAACGCCAGTGGCAAGATGATTGGGGTGATCTCCCACATTGAGGCCCTTAAAGAGCGTATTCCCACCCAGATTAATGTGAAAAAAGGAAACGGCTTAGGCTATAGCACACTGGATAAACGTTTTGCTGTAATTGGGTGAGGCCTTTTTTGGGCAAGAGAAAAAAACGCCGCAGAAAGAAATGATCTAACTGTGGGGGGAGGGATTATGATGATCATGATTGTTTTGCTGATAGGGATACTCATCACCGGTATGGGGGTGGCTGTTTTGATCTCACCGGCCCGGCTGCGGTGGCTGCTGGATTGGTTTCTAGAGCGTAAAAATTTCTACTGGGTTGCCGCCATTCGTATTATCACCGGCGGGGTCTTTATCCTTGCCGCCCCGGAAACTCGAATGCCGACCTTGATCCTCACTTTGGGCGTGCTGTTCATTGCGGCGGGAATAACGATCCTGTTCCTTGGAAAGGAGCGGATTGATCGGCTGGCGGCGTGGTGGCTTACCCAATCTAATAGCATCTTGAGACTATGGGCGCTTGCCGCCATGGCCTTTGGCGGGCTGATTATTTGGTGTGCGGTGTGAAAGGATCATTAACAACGCTAGTAAAATGATCCGGTTATAAAGTCCCAAGAAGAGTTTCTTTCCATTCCTTCTCCCCTGGCGGGAGAAGGGTAGGATGAGGGGGAATAGAGCTTATTGCTAAGCTTTTCCTCCTCTACTTGCCCTTTCAGAACAGTTGAAAACACCAGCCCCCAGAAGGGGGCTTAGTGGTAGAGAAGTTTAGGTAAATAAGTTTGCATCCAACCGGGCATTCTGGTTCAGCGTGGGACTGATGTTGGGAGCAAACAAGCCAAAGTTGGAAACATTATTAGCCGCGTTGATATTCAGGGATTGGAACTGATTAATCTCCTGATTTAGATCGATATCAACGGCCACATTGGCAAAACTCAAGCCGGGAAGCCCGAGGGCTTTACCGCCCCGCAGGGTGGTCATCTGCCGGGAGTCCAGGGTTTTACTTTCAGCTAAATCGGCAATGGTAATGGACGTCATGTTACTTTCCTCCTTTCAAGTGGGGGGGCCTTTGGCCCCCCTTGTTCATTTAGGCCAAATTGAGCTTAGAGAAGTCCTCCCACATTCACATTATTCTGGGCATGCTGGTTCTGAGTGTTGGTGTTGTGCACATCAAAGAAGCCGAAGTTAGCCACATTGTTGCCTACCGCATTATTAATGCCCTGGAACTGGTCAATGGACTGGACTGGGTTGACGGAAACGAAGCGGTCCCCCATAGGTCCCCAGTAAAGCTTCCGGCTCTCAAGGGCGCGCATACCGCCGCGGACGGAAGTCATGGCGTCATGGTCCAGGGTTTTGCTCTCGGCTAGGTCAGCGATAAAGAGTGTGCTCATGGTGTGTTCTCCTTTAAATTGAAAGTTAAGTCGTTCATTAAGCTTTAAATTTGGAACCGAAAGTTTTTTCGGTGCTTGCCCAACAGATTGCAGATGCCGTGCCAAGTGGGTAGTTGAGGGGGTGTGATATTATTAAGATTATGATTTAAAAGGTATTATATTTTTACTCCGGGATATGCCTGACGACTCACTGGAAGAGGGATGTTTAGAAAGTTGGCTTGATGGCAACAATAAAGACGAGGTGTTTGTTGGCGAGTTGCTTTTGTGGATAAAGCATAAAGAAAAACGGAAAGGTGTTGTGGGTGGGGGATTAGGGGGAAGTAAGTACCCGCCTCTTGGAGGGGGGCTTACTTATCCATGACAATCCCCAAGAGATTGGTATAACTTGTTGTTGTTATTAGGTAATTAAGACCATATTGAGTAAAGTATCAACTTCTTATAGCTATAGCGTTTCCCAAAGAGGAGAGATACGGTTGGATTGAGAACTTAAGGCCCGACTAAGTCGATATTCGTATCTCATTTATTCGGGAAACGCTATAGAAAGTTTCTGTTATAAAGTAGATTTTTTATATCTATCCTATGCTTGGCAATCCCCCAAAACCAGAAAAGCAGATCAATCATTGAACAGAGAACAACTGAAACAACTGGAAGACGATCTTTGGTCAGCCGCCGATAATCTGCGCGCCAATTCTGACCTCAAAGCCTCTGAATACAGTACCCCGGTGCTGGGGCTGATTTTCCTCAAGTTTGCCGACATTAATTACCGGCGACACGAGGCAGCTATTCTTAAGGAATACCAGAAGCTCAAAGGCGGCCGCCGGGAAAAATCGCTGAATGAAATCGCGGTGGCCAGGTGCGGCTTTTACCTGCCGGATCACGCCCGTTACAGCCACCTGCTGAACCTGCCCGAAAGCCAGGACATCGCCAAGGCCATTGAAAAGGCAATGGAAGCCATCGAGGAGTATAAGCCCGAGCTCCAGGGCAGCCTGCCCAAGGACGGGTATTACCGCCTCACCCGCACCGGCGAGACAGAACAGCTCCCGTTCGACTTGCTGCGTCAGTTTGACAACATCCCGGACGACGCCAGCGGCGATGTGTTCGGCCAGATCTACGAGTATTTTCTTGGCAAATTCGCCCTTGCCGAAGGCCAGGGCGGCGGGGAGTTCTTTACCCCGCGCTCGGTGGTGCGGCTGATGGTGGAGATCATCGAGCCCCACGGCGGCACGGTGTTCGATCCCGCCTGCGGTTCCGGCGGCATGTTCGTGCAATCCGCGCAGTTTATCGAAAGACACCGTGAAGAGTTTGAAGCCCAGGGCGAAGACACCAGCGTATTCGTCTCCGGGCAGGAAAAAAGCTCGGAAACGGTCAAGCTGGCCCGCATGAACCTGGCCGTCAACGGCCTGCGCGGGCAGATCCTGCAGGGCATTTCCTACTACGACGATCACTTCGGCTCTTTCGGCAAGTTCGACTATGTGCTGGCCAATCCGCCGTTCAACGTGGATGAAGTGTCGCTCTCCGGGGTGGAAAAAGACCCGCGCTTCAACACCTACGGCATCCCGCGCAAAAAGACCAAGGCGAAGAAATCCGAACAGGGCAAGGAGACGGTGCCCAACGCCAACTACCTGTGGATCAACCTGTTCGCCACCTCGCTCCGGGAGCCCGACGACAAGCATCCCGGCGGGCGCGCCGCGTTGGTCATGGCCAACTCCGCCTCCGATGCGCGCCACTCCGAGGCCGACATCCGCCGGACCCTGATCGAGAACAACCTCATCTACGGCATGCTCACCCTGCCGTCGAATATGTTCTACACCGTCACCCTGCCCGCCACATTGTGGTTCTTCGACAAGGGCAAGACGGACGAGCGCATTCTGTTTATCGACGCGCGCAATATCTTTACCCCCATCGACCGCGCCCACCGCGAATTCTCGGAAGAGCAGATCCAGAACATCGCCATCATCAGCCGCCTGCACAAGGGTCGCCGCGATGAGTTCATCGCCCTGATCGACCGCTATTTCGAGCAGGGCATGGCACGTTTGGTGGAAAATCGCCGGCAGGTGGAGCCGGTGGCCGAACAACTGCTGGCGGTGCTGGATGATGAGGCCGGAAAAAAAGCCGTGGCCAGCCTGGTGGATACCTGGAAAGGCCTCGCGCCCCTGCAAAAAGCCTGGGCCAGGCACCGTGCGGTGCACCCTCACCCCGGCCCTCTCCCAGCGGGAGAGGGAGCATCAGAGCCCAAAGCAGAAATAATCGATCAGGTAAATGAAGCCCAGCAAACCCTGCGCGCCAGCTTTGATCCGTTTTTTACCGCCCTGCACGACAGCCTCAAACAGATCGACAAGGCCGTGCGCCGCCACGAAAAAACATTGGCGGAAGCCTCCAAACAGGCCGGCAAACGCCAGAGCGCCGACCGCGCCACCCGGCAACTGAAAGCCACGCTGGAAGAACTGCACAAAGAAGTGAAAAACGCCGAAAGCAGCTTCGGCCATATCCATTGGTTACAGGAACGCTTCCCCGAAGCGAAATACGAGGATGTCACCGGCCTGTGCAAACTGGCTGATCTGGCCGAAGTGAAAGAGCAGGATTATTCGCTGAATCCGGGGCGTTATGTGGGCGTGGTGATTGAGGAGGATGGGAAGACGGAGGAGGAGTTTATGAACGAGATAGCTGAGTTGCAGACTCAACTGCAAGGTATGAGTAACAAAGCACGAAGACTGGAAGATACTATCTCAAAAAACGTTGCACAGCTTGTTGCTGATGATACTCTGGTGGAGCCCAAAAAGTGAATCAGGTATTGCCCCATGGGTGGAGATTCGTCTCAGTAGAGAAACTGAAATCTGCGGAAGCACGTTCACTTGCAGCTGGGCCATTCGGATCGAGCATAAGCTCCAGGTACTTTGTAAACGAAGGGGTGCCTGTAATACGGGGTGCTAATCTGAGCGAAGGGAAGCAACGCTTCATTCCTAGCGGGTTTGCTTTTATTACCCGTGATAAGGCGAAAGAATTCAAAGGCGCTCACGTTAAAAGCGGAGATCTAGTATTTACCTGCTGGGGAACATTAGGACAGGTTGGGCTGATTCCACGAGACGGCCCATACGATTCTTACGTAATATCTAATAAGCAATTAAAATTGAGACCCGACCCTGATATCGCCTCTTCCGAGTTCTTGTACTACTATTTCTCCTCCCCAACGCTGCGTAAACGTTTCAACGATGTAGCTATCGGGTCAGCTGTTCCAGGGATCAACTTAGGGATTTTGAGGCGCGAGCTAGTACCACTACCACCACTACGAATGCAGGAGAAAATCGCCGCCATCCTGACGGCCTACGACGATCTGATCGAAGTCAACAAGCGCCGCATCGCGCTGCTGGAAAAAATGGCCGAGGAACTCTACCGCGAATGGTTTGTGCGCCTGCGCTTTCCCGGTTATCAGGACACCCGTTTTGTAAAAGGTGTGCCGGAGGGGTGGGATGTGGTTTCGTTAGAAAATTTCTGTGAAACTATTACTGACGGAACTCATGACACTCCCAAACCTGTTGATTCTGGGCATCTTTTAGTTACCGGAAAAAATATAAAGAGCAATCAAATCGACTTTACTGGAGCATATTTTATTAGCGAACAAGACCACAGAGAAATTTCGAAACGTAGTGGCTTAAGAGAAGGGGACATTCTGTATTCAAACATTGGGACGATAGGCCAAACCGCTATTGTAGGAGCGAAACCCGACTATAGTGTGAAAAACGTAATTATTTTTAGACCACGAAATGCTCATGATTCGTTATTTCTGTTTCATGTGCTTAAGAATCCTGCGATATCTGAGCATCTACTTGCAATGGCTTCTGGAGCTTCACAACAATTTATCGGTCTCGGTACAGCAAGAAGCTTTAATATACTCAAACCAAACTCAATCATACTCGAGGAATTTGGAAAGACTGTATCCAAGTTTTTTGAACAAAGAAATACCCTAATATCGATGAACCATATTTTATGTTCTTCAAGAGACCTCCTCCTCCCCCGGCTGATCTCCGGCAAGCTCTCAGTGGAAGACCTGGATATCCAGTTTCCGCCCAGCATGCAGGAAGACACGCCAGCCGCCCCGGCCGAACAGGAGGCCTTACCAGAGACCCGCTATGCCTGAAGCGCCAATAAACAATAGCCGGAACGCCGCCAGGTTCCCGGCGACTGTTCAAAACAGCGCAAATCTGAGAAGATGCCGGATGACCTGCTCAAAAATCGCTATTTTTGAGCAGGTCCGCCCATCAACCCGCAGGGACCTTTGCCATGGTGCTGAAGATCCGGGAACACTTTCCTCCTCAGGGGCCACTGGAGACCCCGGCGGTGCTGCGGGCGCTGGTTGCCGCGCATCGTCATCTGGCCGAGCTGAAAGGCGTGGCGCGCAGCATCCCCAACGAGCGGTTGCTGGTGTCCACCCTGTCACTGCAGGAGGCGCAAAGCAGCTCGGAAATCGAGAACATCATCACCACCCAGGACGCGCTGTACCGCTATCAGGTCCAACCCGGCTCGGTGGACCCGGCTAGCAAGGAGGTGGCCTGGTATGCCCAGAGCCTGGAGGTCGGTTTTCAGGAAGTGCGCGCGTCCGGGCTGTTGCGCTTGAGCACCATTCTCAAGGTGCAGGCCACGTTGGAGGGCAACGACGCCGGCTTGCGTCGCACCCCCGGTACCGTGCTGAAGAACGAACGCAGCGGTGAGGTGGTGTATGAACCGCCTTCGCCGGAGCGGTTGCCCGCCCTGATGGACGAGCTGGTGAGCTGGATTCATGCCGATACCGATGCCGGAAAGGAGCTGGACCCGCTGGTGCGCATGGCCGTGATGCACCATCAATTCGAGACCATCCATCCTTTCTACGACGGCAATGGCCGCACCGGGCGCATTCTCAATATCCTGTTTCTGGTGCGCGCCGGGCTGCTGGACTCGCCCATCCTGTATCTGAGCCGCTACATCAGCCAGACCAAGGCGGATTATTACAACCAGTTGCAGAAGGTGCGCGACAGCGGCGAATGGGAAGACTGGCTGCTCTACCTGCTGCGCGGAGTCGCGGTGACTGCCCGCCACACCACCGCGCTGGTGGAGCACATCGCCCGTTTGCTGCAAAAGCAAAAGCATGACATTCGCGCCCATTATCGGTTTTACAGCCAGGACCTGATCAACAATATTTTTTATCACCCCTATACCAAGGTGGCTTTTGTCGAGCACGATCTGGGCGTATCGCGCGCCACCGCCAGCCGTTATCTGGATGAGCTTGCCCGGGGCGGTATTCTCGACAAGCATCGACTGGGACGCGAAAACTACTATATCAACCGGGAGCTGGTGCAACTGCTGTTCAACCTGCCGCCCTTGGACATGAACACAGAGCACTAGCCAATGCCTAGCTTCCTGTCTGAAGACAACATCGAACAGGCCATGGTGCAGCGTTTGCAGCATCTGTATGGCTACGATGTGCTGGATTGCTACACCAGTGATGCGGCGGATCTGAATGACGGCTCACAGCGCGCGGACAAGCGCGAGGTGATTTTGCGTGATCGTCTGAAAGCCGCAGCGGTGCGCCTCAATCCGGAGATTCCCGAAGCCGCCATTGACGATGCGGTGGACCAGGTATGCGACCGACGCCAGGCCATGGCCACCATGGTGGCCAACCGCGAGCTGGACAGCCTGATCCGCGACGGAGTGCGGGTGGAGTTCAAGGATAAGCAGAATAACCATGGCCGCACCCGCAAGGAGCGGATAAAGCTGATTGACTTTGATACGCCTGAAAACAACCACTTTCTCGCCGCCACCCAGCTATGGATTCAAAGCACCGGCGCGGCGGCCAAGGCGGGCTATCGCCGACCGGATATTCTGCTCTATATCAACGGCCTGCCGCTGGTATTCATTGAGCTGAAGAATTCCAACGTCAAACTGCGCAGCGCCTACGACGACAACCTGACCCACTACAAAGCCGACATTCCCCAGTTGTTCCTGACCAATGTGTTTTGTGTGTTCAGCAACGGTCTCGAAACGCGCCTGGGCAGCTTGAGCGCCGAGTGGGAGCACTTTTTCCATTGGTTGCGCCCCGAGGACGAGAAGGAAAAGATACGCCGGGACCAGATTCGCGAGCAAGGCACCAGTGCCGAACGCTTCCTGCAGGGCCTGGCTGCCAAAGACAAGCTGCTGGATTATGTGGAAAACTTCGTCATCTACCACAAGGGTTCGCAGAAAATCATTGCCCAGAACCACCAGTTCCTTGGCGTTAATCGGGCTTTCAGGGTATTTGTTGAGCGGCGAGGGTGGCTTGAACAGCAGAAGGGTTTAGCAGACAAGGAACCCCTCACCCCGGCCCTCTCCCAGGGGGAGAGGGAGAAAACAGGCGCTCACTATCGGGCAGGGTATGACTTTTCGGGTCTGGTAACTCGTGCCCGGGAACTCCGTCAACAACAGACACCTGCTGAGGACGTTCTATGGCAGTTGCTGAGAAACCGGCAATTCCTCGGCCTGAAATTTCGCAGACAGCATCAGCTTGGAGATTTCATTGCCGATTTCTACTGCGATGAGCACAAGCTGGTTGTTGAAGTGGACGGCAGTATCCATGCAACGGTAGAAAAAACACAGCATGACAGAACTCGTCAATTGATACTCGAAGGGCAGGGTTTCCAGGTTATCCAACTCTCCAACGAATTAATCCTCAATAATCCCGAAGCAGCACTTGAATCAATCGCCGCAAAGCTCCCCCTTCCTGATGAAAGCGCGGCCGACGAGCGCACGACGCCGAACAAACCCCAACCGCAAAACCGCCCCTCTCCCTCTGGGAGAGGGGCTGGGGGTGAGGGTAAGACGCCGTTCAAGGCCAACAGGCTGGGCGTCTTTTGGCATACCCAGGGCTCGGGCAAGAGTTTTTCCATGATCTTTTATGCGCGCAAGATCATCCGCAAGGTGCCGGGCAATTACAGCTTTGTGGTGGTGACCGACCGCGAAGATCTGGACGGGCAGATTTACCGCAACTTCCTCAATACCGAAACCGTCAAGAAAGCCGATGCCGCCCAGCCCAAAAACAGCGAGCAGATGCGCGCCTTTCTCGGCCAGAACAAGAAGCTGGTGTTTACCCTGATTCAGAAGTTCCGCTGGCCCAAGGGCAAGCGCTACCCGGTGCTGTCTGAGCGCGACGACATTATTGTGATTGTGGATGAGGCCCACCGCACCCAGTACAAATCCCTGGCGGAAAACATGCGCGCGGGTCTGCCCCATGCCCAGTATCTGGCCTTCACCGGCACGCCCCTGCTGGGGCGCGAGCGCAAGACCAACGAATGGTTTGGCGATTATGTATCGGAATACAACTTCAGCCAGTCCATGGACGACGGCGCCACCGTACCGCTGTTCTACAAAAAACGCGTGCCGGAGGTCTTGAACCAGAACGAGGAACTAAGCGACGAGTTTTACGAGATTCTGGAGGACGAAAACCTCGACGAAGCGCAGCAGGAAAAGCTGGAGCGTCGTTTTGCCACGGAACTGCAAGTGATCAAACGCGATGACCGGCTGGAGACCATCGCCCGGGATCTGGTCTACCACTTCCCGCGCCGTGGTTATCTTGGCAAGGGCATGCTGATCGCCGTGGACAAGTTCACCGCCGTGAAGATGTACGACAAGGTACAACGGCTGTGGAAAGAGGACATCAAATCGCTGCGCGGGGAGATCAAGAAAAGCGTAGACGAGGTGCACAAGGCGCGCTTGCAGAGGCAGCTCGACTGGATGCGCAAGGTGGAAATGGCGGTGGTGGTCAGTGCCGAGAACGGCGAGGAAGAAAAATTCGACGCCCAGGGCCTGGACATCCGCCCGCATCGCAAACGCATGGATCAACTGGACGCCCACGGCCACGATCTGGAATACAACTACAAAGACCCGGAGCACCCGCTGCAACTGGTGTTCGTGTGCGCCATGTGGTTGACCGGATTTGATGCGCCGACAGTCTCAACGCTCTACCTCGACAAGCCACAGAAAGATCATACTCTGATGCAAACCATTGCCCGTGCCAACCGGGTGAGCTCGCATCGCATCAACGGTGTGGAGAAGACCAACGGCGAAATCGTCGATTATTACGGCGTGATCGGCCGCCTCAGGAAAGCAATCAAGGATTACGGCCAGGGTGGTGACGGGCTAGATGAACCACCAGTCAAGGATAAGGACGAGCTGTTTTGCTTGCTGGCCGATGCCCTTGAGCAGGCGCGCCTCTTCTGTGCCGAGCGCGAGATTGTTATCGACACGGCGTTGGCAGCAGACGATGTGTTCAAGCAGGTCAGCCTGTTTGAAGAATGGGCAGACACCTTGCTCTCGAAAGATGAATGGCGGCAATCCTTCAAGGTGTTAGAGAATACTATTACCGCGCTTTATGAAGCCTGCAAGCCGGAGATTCTGGGCGATCCGGTCGTGCGCAAGGTGGCTTTATTTCAATATCTACGCGGCGTGCTTGACAGCATTATTCAGCAGCAGGACATTGATCTTGCTACCAAAAAAATTAACGAGTTGCTCGATGAAAGCCTGATTGTGGATGATCAGAAATTCAGCCAGGTCAAAGAGGAGTCGGGCGGATGGAAGATTGAACAGAAAGGCCAGACATGGGATCTGAGCAAAATCGACTTCGACAAACTGAAAGAAGACTTCAAACAGGCCAAGTACAAAAACATCGAAATTGCCGACTTGCGCGCCTTTCTGGAAAAGAAACTGCAGGACATGCTCAATAAAAACCGCACCCGACGAGATTTTGCCGAACGGCTACAGGAAATCATCGACAACTATAACGCGGGCAGTAATTCTGCGGACAGTGACTTTACCGAGCTGGTTAAATTCGCCGAATCACTCAAGCAAGAAGAAGATCGACATATCCGTGAAGGTTTGAGCGAGGACGAGCTGGAAATCTACGATTTGTTATGTAAGGAAAACATGACCAAGGCGGAGGAAAAGAAAGTGCGTTTGGCAGCCAGAGCCTTATTGAAACGCTTGACCGAAGAAAAGCCAAAAGTGTTGGTGCAGGACTGGTACAAAGACAGCCAGACACGGCTTGCTGTGCGCGATGAAGTGGGTGCGGTACTGGATGAGTACCTTCCCGAAGACAGCTATGACAAAGAGCTGTTCTTACTCAAGCGTGACAGGGTGTTTGAGCTGACGCTTGATCTGGCGATCAACCACCAGCGCTGGGCGGCATAGCGCTCACAATGCCTGTATAAGGGTCTACCCTCGGATTTTGCAGGTAGCGGGCGAGCTTTAAAAAGGTTAGCCTAGGTTTAGGATGGGGATGTGGCTCTTGGGGTCAGTGGCTGTGATGGCAGTTCACTAGACTTGAAATGCCGTTCCCGTCCTCCTGCGTCATCCGGTGGGTCGTTCGGGATGGTGCCGATTTTAGATTGTGGCTCTGTAGGTAGACGAGACCGACGGATGATTTTTTTCGGTTTAATCTGACCTTATGGAGAGCACAATTTTATGACGGTAGCGGCGCAGATCCGTGTGAGTGTAGATATCGGTTGCCCTCAGCACAGCATTGCGATTGGTTTAGCTGGCGGCGAGGTGCTGGAAGAATTTGATATTCTCCACCGCCCGGAAGGGTTCAAACAGTTTTTTGAACGCATCGAGCCTCATTGCCAACGCCATGGCGGGGAGGTGGCGGTGGCGATGGAGGGATACAACGGTTTTGCCAGACCTTTGGATAGCTTGATAAGGGTTCGAGGCTATCCACTTTACCACATCAATAATCTAAAGCTGGCCCGGTTCAAGGAGATCTTTCCCGCGGCGGCCAAAAGCGATCGTATCGATGCCCGTAAGGGCTTAGAGCTGTTTCAGCTGCGAGATCACCTGGCGGTGGCCAAGGACGTGCTCCAAGAGGTCATGCCCACGCCGCAGGAGAACGATAAGCTCAAACGTCTTAGCCGCCGGCGCCGCGCCTTGGTGGAGGAGAAAACCCGCGTGTTGAGCCGCCTGCAAAGTGATCTGCAGGCCGTTTGCCCAGGCCTTCTGGCCATCACTCAGGAGGCCGAAAACCTCTGGTTTTTGCGCTTTCTCACCTGCTCAACAGAGCTGACCAAACTCTCACGCCTGCGTCCCTCCACCCTGATGAAGATCCCCGGCGTGGGACGCCAATACGCTTCGATTATCCAACAATGGCAGAAAAATGCCTCATTTAGCCATGAAGTGGACTGGGTGGGCGAGATGATCATTGAAGATGCCCGACGCATTTTGGATCTCAGGGACAAAATCAAAGCGCTAGAAGCACGCTGTAAGGCGGTGATGAATCACTCCACGATCGCCCCCTTGACCGACTCCATTCCAGGGTTTGCTCTCGTTTGTTCCTCGGAGCTGGCCGGCGAAATTGGCACCATTGACCGCTTTGCTAGCGAGCGTAGCCTAGCCCTTTATCTGGGCATGGCCAATCTCGATCATAGCTCTGGAAAATTCCACGGTTCAAAGGCGCCCAAGCACGTCAATAAACGGGCTAAAGGCGCCATGATGACCGGGGTGGATAGGCATCGCAAGTGTGTGCCCGAATCACAACGTTACTATGAAAAAAAACGGGCAGAAGGCAAATCTCATAACCAGGCCATCCGCGCACTTGGACGACAACTCTGCCGTATTATATTCAAAATGCTCAAACAGAATCGAGCTTATGAAATTCGATCATCAACGGACGTATAGGCTTGAAAATTCCAGCGGGATGTTCAGGTCTTGTATAATGCTTTAGTGGGTAGGTTTAATTTGGCGTATTGTCCTTGAGCTATCACTTAAAATGCCGACGTTTGGGACAGATTTTCGCCTTATCATTGCTCTTTTGGGATTAAGAAATTATTCCCCAAAGTGGATATTGGTGAGGTGGTAGAGGTTACTGTATCAGGTTTTTCCCCCTCATCCTCGCCTTCTCCCGCCAGGGGAGAAGGGAGGGAAGGGAACACTGAAAGGGATTAGACGATAAACCCACCTACATTGACATTGTTCTGAGCATGTTGGTTCTGGGTGTTGGTGTTGTGCACATTAGCAACCCCGAAGTTGGCGACGTTATTGCCCACGGCATTTTCAAGGCCCTGGAACTGAGAAATCGCCTGAGTGGGATTTACCTGGGTGAACCGATCTCCCATGGGTCCCCAGTAAAGACTCCGGCTCTCAAAGGCACGCATACCGCCGCATATGGAAGTCATAGCAGTAGAGTCGAGGGTTTTGCTCTCGGCCAAGTCAGCGATAACGAGTTTGCTCATGGGTGTGTTCTCCTTTGAATTGAATGTTGGGTTGTTCATTAAACTTCAAATTTGGAACCGAAAATTTTTCGGTGCTTGCCCAACAGATTGCAGCTCCCGTGCCAAGTAGGGGGTTGACGGGGGGTGTGATGTTTTAAGGTTATAATTTGAAAGATATTATATTTTCTCTACAGGGCATTCCTGACGACTTAAAGGGAGAGGGATGTTTAAAAAGTTGGTTTAATAGCAACAATAAAAACAGGGTGTTTGTTGGAAGGTTGCTCTTGGGGTAAAAGGTAAAGAAAAATGGAAAGGGGTTATGGGTGTGGGATTACAAGGAGGTAAGTGCCCGCCTCTTGGAGGGGGGCTTACTTATCCATGACAATCCCCAAGAAATTGGGGTTTTATCTATAACTTGTTGTTGTTACTGGATAACTAAGACCATATTGAATAAAGTATCAACTTCTTATAGCTATAGCGTTTCCCAAAGAGGAGAGATACGGTTGGATTGAGAACTTAAGGCCCGACTAAGTCGATATTCGTATCTCATTTATTCGGGAAACGCTATAGAAAGTTTCTGTTATAAAGTAGAATTTTTATATCTACCCGATGTTAGCTGAATATGAAATCGAGATCACGAAACTTAGCTGATAAATCGATTGATGCCATGCTGGCAGCAATTGAGATATATAATAAGCCAAGCTTTGCATACCGTGAGGAGTCATTTTCCATTCTTGCCATAAACGCATGGGAATTATTGCTGAAGGCCAGAATATTGCAGCTATCTAACAACAAGGTAAGCTCAATACTTAAGTATGAAAAACGCCAAAAAGCTGGCGGAAGCCTTTCCGAGAAAAAGTACCGGGTAAAGAACAGATCGGGGACTAATCTGTCCATTGGTTTGTTTCGCGCGATAGATATGTTAGAGGCAGAGTATGGAGACAAAGTGGGGGCTCAAGTTAGGAAGAATATCGAACTGCTATGTGAGGTAAGAGATAGTGCTGTTCACTTTGTTAACAAAGGCTTCGATTTAACCCTGTTAGTACAACAACTTGGTACCGCATGCCTGCGTAACTACATAATCGTTATTCGCCGATGGTTCGCAATTGATTTATCTAAGTACAACTTTTTCCTAATGCCTCTAGCCTTTTTCGGCCTAGAGGCGAACGTGCAGGGAGTCTCGCTTAATTCAGAGGAAAAACGCCTCTCAGAATATTTAAAGCAAGAAACTAATGTTAGTAATGGCGGAGATCCTGATGAGTTCAATGTCGCATTAACAGTGAATGTTCGGTTTACCAAATCTAAATCCGAGGATGCTGAACTAGTTTGTGTTTCAAATGACCCAGATGCAACCCCAATAAAACTAACAGAAGAAGATATTAGGGAAAAATACCCGTGGGATTACAAAATCCTTACCACAAGGCTTCGCAAACGCTACAGCGATTTTAAGGAAAACAAAAAATACCATGACTTGCGGAAGCCTTTAGAGTCGGAGCCGAAATATTGTAACAAGCGTTTTCTCGACCCAGCTCAAAAAAATGGTATTGGGAAGTGTTTTTACAACCCAAATATCGTAAAAGAATTCGATGCTCACTATACAAAAGCAGCTAGCAAGTAGCTCAGGGCCAGCAAAAAGCGCTGTTCGTTCCTTGCTCTGCTTTTTGCTGCCCCTGAGCATGACGTTAGATTTTTTGAGAGCTATCAAATGACATCTTTTGCAGTTAAACATATAGAAGAAAAACATGGTGCTTTGTCTTCAGTATTAAAAAATGCAAAAAAGCAACCTTACTCCTTAACAAGTAAAGAGTATGAAGCGCATGAGGCAGCAAAAGGGCGTTTTGTGTATGTTATTGAAGTACTGCGAGTAAAAGGAGATACAATCTATCTACTAGGATATAAATACAAAGCACGCACAGTATTGGCAGCGCCAGGAGTCGCTTTGTGGCGAGGTAAGTTTAAGTATAAAAATTCTGTAGAGTACGGAATTCCCTCGGAAGGGTTGTATTTTGATAAACCTGTATTAATAACAGATACCGGATTTATTGACTGGTTTAAAGGAGAAACTTTTGGTATGGCTGCAATTCCGGTGGCTCACGTGAAGACTCTAGAAACATTATTCAAAGATCCATCAAATTATGCAAAAAAGTTCAAAATCTAACCATGGGCATCCAGTTGATGCTCGCTATCGCTCGCACAACTGAGCCCAGACGTTGAGGTTGTAGAAAAAGCCCCTGAGGCATGAGATCATGCATTCTAACCCATTGATTTCTCATTTGTGAAATCACTAAAAATGGAACATTTTAGGGTTTTTCTACAGCCTCGTTAGGTGCAGCAGTAGGGCCGAGATACATTTAATAAGTTGACTATGCGAGGTTTTGCCATGAAGTCCGAGATTGAAGAAATTGCCGAAAAAGCTCTTAATCTCCCATTACCTGCTAGAGCGTCTTTAGCGGAACTACTGCTAGAAAGTCTGGATTATGAAGAGGATTTTCTGATTTCAGATGAGTGGATGAACGAAATTCAGAAACGCTGCCGTGAAATAGATGAAGGAAAGGTAAAACTCATATCAGCAGAAGACGCCTTGGCCCAGCTTCAGAAAAAATATTCATGAAACCCTGCTGGTTTCATCCGGAAGCGCTCGCAGAGGCCGATGAGGCGGTTGCGTTCTATAAAGAGCAACAGCCTGCTCTTGAGGTACGCTTTCTGGAAGCGTTGAACGACACGATTTCCCGAATAAGGAGAAACCCATAAATTACACCGCGCGGGGAGTGCCGACTTTAGGCGGCAGAGGAAGCGCGGCCCTCCGTTTGGTTGTTGCTAGTATATGTCTGCCGGTCGTATAATTAATGGCATGTCTCGTTACGCCAAGAATTCTGGGGCGGTTTTCGCTCTCAAATATCACTTGGTCTGGTGCCCCAAATACCGTCGCAGCGTGTTGGTTGATGGCGTCGCTAAACGTCTTGATCAGTTGATACGCGAAGTCGCAAACGAATTTGAAATGACAGTGCATGCGATGGAGATCATGCCGGACCACGTACACCTGTTCGTCGAATCCGACCCTCGCTGGTGCGTTGCCGAGATAGTCAATCGCTTTAAAGGTCGAAGCAGTCGTATCTTGCGTTCCGAATTTCCAGTTTTGCGTAGCCGTTTGCCGACCCTCTGGAGTCGCAGTTACTACGCTGGCACGGTGGGCCACGTATCCGAAGAGAGCGTTCGCCGCTACATTGAAAACCAAACGGGAAAGTAGTTGATTAAAGCATTCAAATACCGACTGTATCCGAACACCGCCCAGGTGCGTGAGCTTGAGATCATGCTTGAAACGCACCGACGCCTGTATAACGAGTGTCTTGCTCAACGAAAAGAGCGCTACGAAACAGCTCAAGAAAGCGTGAAGTACACGCAGCAATCGGCTTGGTTTAAATCCGCCCGCGGCGCGAACGACTGGTACGCTAGGCTCAATTTCTCCTCTGCCCAGGCAACGATGCGGCGCCTCGACAAGGCGTTTCAGGCATTTTTTCGGCGCATTAAGACAGGCGATAAACCCGGTTATCCGCGCTTCAAGGCGCGTGGTCGCTTCGATAGCTGGACATACCCGGCGCACGGCGACGGCGCGCGGTTGCTCGATGGCAAACTGCGCCTTCAGCACATTGGCGTGGTTAGGGTACGCCAACATCGCCCTGCGCAAGGCACGATCAAAACCGTACAGATCAAGATTGAAGCCGGAAAGTGGTTCGTCATCGCCAGTTGCGAAATCGGTGATGCGCCACCGCCTCGGACTGAAGATACGGCTGTCGGTATTGATATTGGATTGGAGCATTTCCTGTCCACCGATCAAGGCGAGCAGGTCGATAATCCGCGCTACCAAAAAGAAGCATTGCGCCGGCTGCGCGTTGTTGGGCGCGCTGTTTCGCGTAAGAAAAAAGGCAGCCGAAACCGAGGTAAAGCGGTTTCCAAGCTGCGCTCGATACACGCCCGAGTGTCCAACAAAAGACGGGACCACCACCACAAGGTGGCCCGCGATTTCGTGAGTCGATACGCTTTCATCGCGGCGGAAAGCCTGACCGTAAAAAACATGGTCAGGAACCGCCGATTGAGTCGGTCGATTTCGGATGCTGGCTGGAGCCAGTTTCTGAACATACTCCGTGCCAAGGCTGAAAGCGCCGGGTCGGTGTTTGTCGAAGTTCCTCCGCAAGGCACATCGCAAGCGTGCTCCGGCTGCGGAGCAGTCGTGCGAAAGGCGCTCTCCGTGCGCCAGCACAGATGCCCCGAATGCGGTTTGTCTCTGCAAAGAGATGTCAACGCGGCCAGAAATATCTTGGCGCGTGGCCAGGCTCGGATGGAGCCTGTGTGGCTTAACGTGGCGCATTAGCGCGAGCGTGCCGCAAGAAGCCGTCTGCTTTTGCTGACGGTTCATCACTGATCTATCGTCGCATCGAAGGGGAAGTAAGGAAATGTCGGATACTGCGCTTTCCCTATGGCGTCATATACCGCGTCAGCAATGATCGCATAGAAGTCATACCATTTCTTTAAATATTTGCATGCTTTAAAGCGGAGAGGATAAAGGGGTAACCGGTTAAAGAACGAATCGTTTGTGGAATGAGGTCCTGGAGGATTTCCCCGACAGTCTGTCGAAGGGAGTCCAGTGTGCTAAAGAGAACCCAACTGAGCTGATCTTTCATGTGTTGCCAAAGTCGCTCGATAGGGTTGAGCTCGGGGCTATAGGGAGGCTGGAACATCAGCACGATATTCTCAGGCAACTCCAGCTTCTTGGCCCAATGAGAGCTGGCATTATCAAGTTGAACGATATGCAGAGCGTGGGGATAGCGTTGAGCGAGGTGATCCAAATAAATCTGAAAACAGTCGCTATCGTGATGAGAGAACTCCAAAAAGAAGCTTTCCCCGCTCAGCGGCTCCACTGCCCCATAGAGATAGAAGGCTTTAAATTGCCATTGCACCGGCGCTAGGGGCTTGGTGCCGGTCAACGTAATCAGTCGCCGAGGGATGGTTTTAAGCCCAAAGCGCGTCTCATCGTAACACCAATACCGCACCGGTAAAGCGGGGTCTTCCGCCCCGTAGAGGACCGGCAAAACTTCTAGGCGCCGCGGGAGTTTTTTTAAAGTCCACCCCCGCCGCTTCCTCTCGATGAAGGTGGCTCGGGCGCGCCACTTTGAGCTTGGCTTTGAGCCGGTAACGTACTGTCTGATGTACCGTTTTGTACTTAATCTGCAACCCGTATTCTTCCCTCAGCCACTGTTGAATCGCCCCATAGCTCTTAAAACCCGGCGGTTCTTTCAAACGCTGCTTTAAGGCCTGCTCCACCGCCGGCGGTATAGCTCGGGCACGCCCATTATGCGCCGTCCCAAGCTCAAGCAAGCCTACTAACCCGCGGGCCCGATACCCCTCAAACCAGCGATAAAGGGTGGAGGGATTGCGCCCTAGCACTTTCCCCAAAGCTTTGAGTTCGGTGACCTGCTCGCTCTTGAGCAAATATAACGCCTGAACTCGTTCTTTGAGTTTCACCTCGCTCTGCTGGTGAAGCAGCGCTTTTAATTCCTCGGCACTCTCCGTGATTTCTAGCTCTAGGCGGCGACTCATCAACCTCGCTCCTCCCCATAAACTCGCTTTCAAACCTCCTCATTATAACATGCGGGGTCAGTACGAATTGGTATCATTGCGGTCATGCATCTTAGGCAGCGGCCGGGTTATTGGAAATCACGCACCTAACTCGGCGCTCAATTCGGATGCCTCCTTCGTCGGCGCTGGTAGTGATAGATCCTTCCATCATTCCCCCTTATCCTCCCTTCTCCCGCCAGGGGAGAAGGGAGGGAAGGGAACACTGAAAGGGATTAGACGATTTTGGAACCGAAAATTTTTCGGTGCTTGCCCAACAGGTTGCAGCTCCCGTGCCAAGTAGGTGATCGAGAAGGGGGTGGGTTGGTTAAGTTATGATTTAATAAAGATTATATCTTATTTCAAGATATTTCTTCCTCACTTAATGGAAGAGGGATGTTTAGAAAGTTGGTTTGATGGCAACAATAAAGGCGGGATGTTTGTTGAGTGGTAGCTTTTTAATGGGAGTGAATTTCATCGTTATACAGCAGGTCGACTAGACAAATCATGAAGAAACAAACACGGGAATTTCTCTTGAAGGAATACTCGCACTTACGGGGTGAGGTCTTGGAAACCTTGAAAGAGATACCCGCTAACGAGAAGTGGGCCTTAGTGACTAGCGGTGTGTTTTGGGCTTGGTTGGCGGCGTTTCCGGATCGCGGAAGCTTTATCCCTGCCGCCGCGTGGGTTCCTGTTGTGCTGACTTTTTTGCTGTTCCTTCGCTGGCGTGCCATAGAGAGAAAATTTGAAACATACAGGACATATCTATTACGGCTAGAAACTGCGTTCGAGTTAGAAGGGTTTGGCTGGGAGTACCATATCCAAAGTGCAGGAAAACATGAGTTTCGATATTACGGCTGGGGATTTTGGTGCCTTCTATTTGCTGGAAATGTCTTTCTCGCTATTTGGGCAAGCTGTCATGTCGAGGAGGCAGGTTTTGCCTAGTAGTATGCTCTAAGGCTGCTGTGGAGTTTTATCGTTGGTCTCGAAAACCATGAACATCATTTACGCTCACGACCTGAAGCTAGGGGCCTGGGTGTAGGGCACCTCTAAAAATCCAAAAACTCGGAGACTTTTTTCTCATAAGTAGTTGATTTAATGAGCACCAGAATTTTAAAAAAGCAATTTTTAGAGGTGCCCTGTAGGCAAACAGCTCGCTATGCGGCTTGTTGAAGAAGGGGTATGCCTAGGCTATTCTGCTATGTTGCTTGACACACTAGAAAGACTGAAAGCGGCTATAGTCCTCTATGAGTCGATTGGATTTGTCCCAACGAAGCCATACTACCAGAATCCACTTCCGGGTGTGCTGTATTGGAAGCTAGAGCTGTGAGGAAAAATAATAAAGTCGAAATTCGCTACTGCACTCAATGCCGTTGGCTGCTGCGGGCCGCTTGGATGGCCCAGGAGCTATTAACCACTTTCGATCAAGAAATTTCAGAACTAACGTTACGGCCCGTAACGGGTGGCGTTTTCGAGATACTGGCAAACGGCAAGCTCATTTGGTCACGGAAAGAAGCGGGGCGTTTTCCTGAAATTACCGAGCTCAAGCAACTGGTTCGAGACCAAATCGCTCCCGATAAGGATCTCGGCCATGCAGATAGGAAAGGTTCGCAATCCCATTGAGCTAGGGTTCGTGTGCTGCCCCTACATTACACGCTCCTACCCTTACATCAGATTTTCCCCTCATCTTCCCTTCTCCCGCTAGGGGCTGAGGTATAGACGGATAAAAGGGAATTGTTTAATTAAGAAACAAGTGGTTGCAAGAATAGAAGGAGTAGACAGGCACGGAGACATCTGATCTCATACGGGTCACGATTAAAAACCGAAGAGAGGTTGTTCCCGTGCCTGTGAAAAAGATCTTACACCGGATGTTGTCGGAGATCATGCATTTAAAACGCTTGTGGACGTTGGTGTTGTTGGTGGAGACGGTCTTGGAGACGAAGCGGTTATCGGTAACCCAACTGGGTCGGTCATTGAAGTTACCGATTCAAGAGCGCAGTGGGATACGGCGGTCGGACCGATTTATGGGGAATAAGTACGTCCAAGCCCAAAGCAAAGCGGTGTATGAGGCGTTAGTCAAGCAGCTGGTGGGAAACAAACGGCGGCCGTGGATACTGGTAGATTGGAGTCATCTACCGAACACAGACTTGTATGTATTGCGGGCAGCATTAGTGGCGCCGGGACGGGCGTTGACCCTGTATGAGACGGTCCATGCGCAATCGCAGCAGGGGAATGAGCGCGTGCAGCGAGCTTTTTTAAAGACGCTCAAGGCGTTGTTACCGGCGGCGAGTCGGCCCGTGATTATCACGGACGCCGGATTTCATAACCCCTGGTTTAAGCAAATTGTGAGTTATGGCTGGGATTACGTAGGCCGGATCCGGGGGCGAAAATCCTACCGACCGGTGGGGGAGCGGGAATGGCGGCCCTGCCGAGAATTATGGGCGCAAGCCAGTGGCCGAGCGAAGGCACTCGGAGCGGTAGAGATGTGTCGTAAGAACCCGTTAAAGAGTAGGTTCTATTTGTTCAAAGGAAAAGCCCGGGGTCGGCATGGCAAGTCGATAGCCGAATACCGTCTGGCGGCGAAGGAGCCGTGGTTGTTGGCCAGCTCCTTGTGCGGTCGTCAATCGGCCAAGCGCGTGGTGAAACTCTATCGTACGCGGATGCAGATTGAAGAAGGGTTCCGGGATTTGAAAAGTCCAGCCTATGGCTTCAGTTTTAATCTGGCCTATAGTCGTGACCCGCACCGCATTGAGGTGTTGCTGTTGATTGCGGCTTTGGCAGGCATGGTGGCCTGGGCCGTGGGTTGGCTGACAGAGCGGCAACAATTACATTATCAGTTTCAGGCCAATTCGATAAAACATCGGCGCGTGCTCTCTCTATTCTATCTAGGCTGCCAAGTAATTCGACGAAAAGTAGGGGTAATCGTAAGTGAACAAAGTCTCCGTGAGGTTTTCGATGCTATCGAAAATGAAGGATGCCCCCCATGAAACAGGGCTGTTTATGCGTCTATCCTACAGCGCTAGGGGAGAAGGGAGGGAAGGGAACACTGAAGGGGATTAGACGATAAACCCGCCTACATTTACATTGTTCTGAGCATGTTGGTTCTGGGTGTTGGTGTTGTGCACATTAGCGACCCCGAAGTTAGCCACGTTATTGCCCACGGCATTTTCAAGGCCCTGGAACTGAGAAATCGCCTGAGTGGGATTTACCTGGGTGAACCAATCCCCCATGGGTCCCCAGTAAAGGCTCCGGCTCTCAAAGGCCCGCATACCGCCGCGGACGGAAGTCATAGCAGTAGGGTCGAGGGTTTTGCTCTCGGCCAAGTCAGCGATAACGAGTTTGCTCATGGGTGTGTTCTCCTTTAAATTGAAAGTTGGGTTGTTCATTAAGCTTTAAATAAAGATGGCATTTTTTCAGTATTCAGTAAAAATCTATAAAAATCATAGTTCGGTTAAAGGGGGATCAGGTAATGGCATTTAGTGAAGCGTTGGTTCAAGCAGTGTGGGAACAGAAAAGTCGAGTCGTTTCCGATCAGGACCCCAATCTGTGGCGAAAGGATGAATGTGGCGCCTGGGTACGGCGCGACCACTATGGAAATCGCGATTCAGAATTTGGCTGGGAGATTGATTACATCACTCCGGGGGGGCCCGAGGAGCCCGCTAACCTCCGGGTGTTGCAATGGGAAAACTATGTCGCCGGTGGGGTCGGCCATGTGGTGTGTAAAATTACTGCCGATAGGGGTGGGATAAAAAATAGGCCGGCTTAAACGGGTACCGTTTTGGAAGCTAGGGTTTTAACCCGGATCCCAAGGCCACCCCGATAAAGGTGGCAGTGGCATAGCCCAGGGTGCCGCAAAGGATCGCTGGAATGACCAAAGGGTCCCAACGGCGGGCTGCCGCCATTGCAACGGCGGTTGTCGGGCCTCCCATGTTGGCATTGGAGGCGACCACCATTTCCGGCAGGCTGAGTTTGAAGAGTTTGCCGCCAATCAAAAGGGTCATCAGGTGGATGGCAAGAATCAGTCCTGCAAACCCAAATAACACCGGCCCCACCGTTAAAACGACGGTGATGTTGGCACTGGCGCCAATGGCGGCAAAGAAAACCTGCATGAGTATAAGGCCCAGTTCATGGGCACCTTCCAATTTTGCCATCTGGCGGGGAAGCAAGGTCGCCAGCGTAACGGTGAGGGCGGTCAGGATGAGGATGCCGCTACCCGACCCACCCAGTTCTGCTTCCAAGGTAAAGCTAATGGCGCAGATTAGGCTGCTAAGAGCAAGCCCAGTGATGAGGGAGGAGAGATGCAGGCGGGGGGGCGGGGGAGGCTCCAAAGTCAATGCACCCTCTAGGGAGGAGGTGTCCCTGAGGAGAGGGGTCGGATACCATGTCTGGAGCCAACGAAGCGAGGGCAACGTAAATAGCAGCAGGAAATAGAGAGTCATCATCAGATTGTCGGCTGCGATACCGGCGGTGAGCAAGTCACCGGTACGTAATCCTACCGCCTCGGCGGCTCCCATGTAGTTCATTGAGCCGCCAATATAAGTGGCGCTGAAAATAGCCGCCAGTTGCCAACCCTGTTCCCCTAAGGGAATCAAATGAAAGGCGGCGATGGTGCCCATCACTGTGCCTAAGGCGCCCAGGGCAAAGGCTATTAGGGTCGCCCCGGATTCATGGACGATACGGCGTAGATCGGCGGAAAACAGCAGCAAGGGAATAGCAAGTGGCACCAGGTAGGTCCAGACGGTGTCGTAAACGGGGGCAGCCGCCGGGATGACCCTTAAATTGGATAGGGCAAAGGTCGTGAGCAAGGTAATGACCGCCCCGGAGAACCGGGCTCCGAGAGCCGTGCGTTCTCCCCAGGTGCCCAGGGCAGCGGCAGTGAGCAGGATAGCCCAAAGGGCCCAGGTATTATCCGCTGTGATTAGGGCATCCATCCAGTGACTGTTCTAAGCTTGTCTAACGAAATCATTTTTGTAACTACTGTAAAGAAATTCTCTTGATGCTACAAACCGATCTTGACGCCTACATGCCATGCTGGAGTTGATTGCAAAGCGATTTAAAAGCGTTCCCTCTCCGGTTGATTTTTGGTCCCTGCGCCTAGTGGAGGATCGGCATCAGCGGTTGGGGGTGCGGCAGGACGTGTTGCAGCCCATCACTCACCGCCATGGCCTAGGCGCTTGTATTACCGTCATGGACCAAGGGGGCCTGGGTTATGCCGCGACCAGCGATCTCAGCGCCACCGGGTTAGCGGAAGCCTTTCGGCGCGCCACGGCCTGGGCAAAACGCACGGCTAACACCCGTCTTTTATCTCCTGAGCATATCATTTGGCCCCCTCAATCCGGGCAGTACCGCACGCCGGTAGAGCAATCCTGGGAATCCTTGAACTTGGGTGCCAAAATCGAGTTGTTGCAGGACACCTGCCGGCGTTTGAAAATCACGGATGCTATCGTGGATTGGTCGGCCGCCCTCAGTTACCGAGCCAGTGAAGTATTGTTCCTCACCAGTGCCGGGGCTGAAATCACCCAGTCTTTTTATTACCTGATGCCTGAGCTTAGAGCGGTAGCCAATGCGGGCAGTGAGACCCAGATTCGAAGTTATGGCGATGACCATGCCCGCCAGGGAGGATTGGAACATCTTGACCGCTTAGGGTTTTTTAACGCCCCCAAGCGGGTGGCGGAAGAGGCGTTGCAATTACTCCTGGCGCCGAACTGCCCCTCTGGCCGGATGGAGCTACTGCTGTTGCCCGAGCAGATGATGCTGCAGATCCATGAGAGTATCGGGCATCCGCTGGAGCTGGATCGGATTCTTGGGGATGAGCGCAACTATGCCGGAAGCAGTTTTGTGACCCTGGATATGTTTGGAACCTATCCCTATGGCTCAGCACTGTTGAATGTGACCTTCGACCCTCGCTGCGCCACCCAGTTGGCAAGCTACCGGTTCGATGACGAGGGAAGCCTGGCCGAACGTGCCTATGTGATTAAGAAGGGTATTTTGAAGCGCCCCCTAGGGGGGTTGATATCCCAGAACCGTGCTAACCTGTCAGGGGTGGCGAATGCCCGGGCTTGTGATTGGAATCGGCCGCCCATCGACCGCATGGCCAATCTCAATCTAGAACCGGGTGACAGCACCCTGGAGCAGCTGATTAGCCAGGTCGAGTATGGGGTACTTATGGACACGAACCGTTCCTGGTCCATTGATGATAGCCGTAATAAGTTCCAGTTTGGCTGTGAATATGGTCGTTTGATCCGTAATGGTGAACTTGGAGAAGTGGTCAAGAACCCTAATTATCGTGGCATTTCCGCCACCTTTTGGCGCGCTCTCTCGGGGGTGGGGGATGTCGGTACCGTTGAGCTGATGGGAACACTCAATTGTGGCAAGGGGGAACCTAACCAGGCCATCTACGTGGGCCATGCCTCTCCCGCCTGCCTATTCACTGCTGTGGATGTCTTTGGGGGAGTCTGAATGCCTCTGCGGGAGTTTTTTTACACTCTGGCCGATACCTTGACGGCTAGTCTGCATTCGGGGGAGGTGTTGACGCTTTACTTCGAGGCAGAAGACTCTGATTTTATTCGTTTTAACCGGAACCAGGTACGCCAAGCGGGCAGTGCTCAGCAATTAGAACTCTCCTTGGATCTAATCGCGGGCTATCGTCATGCCACCGGACGTTGTCATTTGGTGGGAGATTTGAAGCATGATCTGCCGCCCATTCAATCCCTCCTTTCGGTTTTGCGTGAGCAGCGCCCCTTTATCCCTGAAGATCCTTATCTCTTTTATGCTACCGGAGGGTACAATACCGAGACCATGGAGGAAAATGACCTTCCCCTGATGGAGGTGGTCCTCAAGGATGTTGCGACTGCCGCCGCCGGCTTGGATCTGGTGGGGCTCTGGGCCGGCGGTCGATTGTATCGAGGGTTTGCCAATTCGCTGGGTCAACGCAACTGGTATTCCACGAGTAATTTCAATTTCGATTGGAGCTGTTACCATTGTGGCGATAGGGCTGTCAAATCCCAGTATGCCGGAACCGAATGGGACTCCGCCCATTTAGAGCAGAAAATGCAAGGAGTGCGTGAGCAGTTGGATCTACTCCACCGTCCGGCTAAGGTGCTCACTCCAGGACGGTATCGGGTGTATCTTGCCCCCACGGCGTTGATGGAAATTTTCTCCTTACTGGGTTGGAGCGGGTTCGGCTTAAAAAACCATCGAACCCAACAAACTCCGCTCCTGAAAATGGCCCAGGGCAAAAGGCTGCTCCATCCTCTGGTAAACTTGAGCGAGTACCCTCGGGGCGGTGTTGTCCCTTGCTTTACAGAAGCGGGCTTTCAGAAGCCGGAGCAGGTTCGACTCATTACCCAGGGTGCATACCAGGATTGCCTGGTCTCACCCCGTAGCAGCAAGGAATATGGTATTCCGGTGAATGCCGGCAGCGAAATCCCCCAGTCCTTGGATTTAGCTCCCGGCAGATTAAGGATGGATGAAGTCTGCGAGAACTTAGAGAAGGGTATCTATATCAATAATCTATGGTATAGCAATTTTTCTGATCTTAACGAGGCCCGAATTACGGGCATGACCCGTTATGCTTGTTTTTGGGTGGAGGGGGACCAACCCCAAGCACCTATCAACGTTATGCGCTTCGATGAAAGTTGGTATCAAATGTTTGGTGAGAATCTGTTGGGGCTTACCGCAGAGCGGGAATTTCTCCTGGATCCGAATACCTACGAGCGCCGTTCCTTATCGAGTTTTCGGCTTCCTGGGGCACTAGTTGATCAATTTACATTGACCCTCTAGGTGGAGGGCGAACAAAACTTTTGTGGTGTCATTTTTTGATGCTAGGTTTAAAGGATATTAAAGGCCTTAAAACGATGTTATTTCCCCCTTTTTCCTTACCTTCAAAGGCAATTTTTTTAGCGATGTCGCTATTTTTGGCAATAAAACCAGCTTTTGCAGGTGCACTTGAAGATTATGTGAACCAGCCCGATCCCCATTACAATTGGAAACTGACGGAAAAGAAGCAAGACTCTTGGGGAACACTGGCCCACCTGGAATTGGTTTCTCAACATTGGCGTAATCAGTTCTGGAGCCATCATCTGATGGTGGCGCGGCCTAATGAAGTCCGAAATCCTGAAATTGGTCTTCTCCTGATTGCCGGTGAGGGTGATGGTGAGAGATACCTAGAGCGGTTGAAAATGATGGCTCAACAGGCTGGCGCGGTGGCTGCCGTCATCACCCAAGTTCCTAACCAACCCCTTTATAATGGACTCAAAGAAGACGCCTTAATTGCCTTTACCCTGGTTCAATTTTTAAAAACCGGCGATAAAACTTGGCCTTTACTATTTCCCATGGTAAAGAGCGCCGTCCGGGGTATGGATACCGTGCAGTCTTTTGTCCAACAGGCATTTCAGCAGCAGATTGAAGGATTTGTGGTGGCGGGCGCCTCCAAGCGGGGATGGACTACTTGGTTGACGGGCGCGCTAGATCCGCGGATAAAAGGGATGGCCCCCATGGTCATTGATATGCTGAATATGGAGCAGCAATTGCGTTGGAGTGCAAAAGTCTACGGTAGGCAAAGCGAAGAAATTAGCGATTATACCGAGCTCAATCTCCACCAAAATCAAGATGATCCAGCCATGGTAAAACTGCGCAGTTGGATCGATCCCTATGAATACCGGTTGCGTTACACTATGCCTAAGCTCTTGTTGCTTGGCACCAATGACCCCTATTGGGTGGTGGACTCGTTACGGCACTATTGGAATGAGTTGCCGGCACCCAAATTGGTTTTTCAAACCCCCAATGCGGGACATCACTTAGGGGGGGGAGAAGAAGCCATGCAGACCCTGGCTGCTTTTTTCCAAATGATTGCGGATGGCGAGGAGTTGCCGAAGATGGAATGGAAACTACAACCGGGGGCTGCTGGAGAGGCGAGTGTTAAAGTGTCTGGCGATCAAACCGCTCGGGCGATCCGGCTTTGGACAGCCACTTCAGCGGATCGGGATTTTCGTGATGAGCGTTGGTCAAGCCGAAATCTAAAAATCCTGCCTGGTAGCAGCTATGCGGCAGCCCAGGTGGATATTCCAAAGCAGGGGTATCGCGCCTACCTGTTTGAAGTAGAGATGACCACCTCGGCAGGACATCGGTATAAACTTTCTACAGAAGCCCGAGTCCTACCAGATGATATTAAATAAACGATTCTATTAAGGTGGATTTCCATAGATGCAAAATCAAGTAACTACCCCTATTTTCTTGCTGCTGTTGTTCATTGTCTTATTCCCTCCACTGGTGCAATCTTCGCCTAGGGAAGGTGTCGTAGAGGGGGAAGTCAAAGAGAGGGAAGTTCCAGAAACCACTAAAATTGAGCCCTCCACCAAGGCGGTAAATTTGGGGCAGTTGCTGGATTTGGACGGTCTTATCCCCGAGTTGTCACGTTATCAGGTTGTCTTTGTGGGGGAGCAACATCCCCGTTTTGATCACCACTTGAATCAGCTTGCCATCATTCGTGGCCTTCACGCCATACATCCAGAATTGGTGATTGGGGTTGAGTTTTTTCAGCAACCGTTTCAGCCTTATCTGGATCAATACATTGCGGGTGAATTAGGTGTAGGGGAGTTTTTAGATAAAACCGAATATTATGATCGTTGGATCTATGATTTCCGCTTGTATGCCCCGATTCTTGAGTTTGCCCAAGAGAATAACATTCCAATACTGGCCCTCAATGTTCCCACGGAGCTCATTCAAAAGGTGGGCCGGGAAGGCCTAGAGGGGCTTTCTAAAGAGGAAAGGGCGCAGCTTCCCGCCGATATTGACCGCTCCAATGCAGACTACCGTGAGCGCCTGAAAAAAGTGTTCGAAAATCATCCCCAGCATTTTGGGACTTTCGATACTTTTTATGAAGCTCAATTGGTGTGGGATGAGTCCATGGCGGAGGGGGCGACCCACTATTTAAAGGACCATCCTGATACTCACATGGTGATCCTTGCAGGCAATGGCCATTTAGCCTATGGCGTGGGTATCCCCCAGCGCTTCAGTCGGCGCCTCGACACGGTGAGTGTGGCTATCGTGCTGAATGATTGGGAGGGCCTTATTGAACCGGAAATTGCGGATTATTTATTGCTCTCCGAGAAAAAAGAACTACCAAATGCGGGCTTTTTGGGGGTGATGCTTAAGGAATCCGACGGAAAACTTAAAATCCAGACTTTTTCTGAGACTAGCGCAGCTAAGGCGGCTGGAATTAAAGAGAAAGATGAACTCCTTGCTTTGAACGGTCATCCTGTTGCCGATATGTCTGATGTAAAGGAAATCATGTGGGACAAAAAACCCGGCGATGAGGTGATTGTCAAGGTGCGCCGTAGCGCTTTTTTCGGTGAGGATAAGGAACTAGAGGTTAAAGTAGAGCTACGGTAATTGCTCTGTTAAGAATTTTTTTAGGAATGACCAGAGAGAAGAACTGGGAAATCGGAGCCAAATATCCGATTTTCCTAAGGTCCGATTTTATGGTTAAGAGGTTGTTAAAAAACCTTGCTTCCAGCGAAGAGTGGATCAGGGCCGAAGGATGGTCTCACCCTCAAGCCCTTAAAATTTGGTGGGTACGGCGCTAATGCGCCTTAACCCACCCTACTTAACCGGTGTCTTACTTTAACAGATGCATAATGGCCGGCGATAGAAAGATCAGGAGGCTAAGGAGGGCCACCACCGTCGCGAGAAGAATCCATTTATTGTTCATACAAAAGAAGATAATTTCGACGTACTGTTGTTACTTAATAAAATTTGGCCTAGTAGATTTGACGGGTTCTTGTTCATCACAGTCCGTTAACCATATCTGCAGAGAGTGTGATTTAGAAGACCGTATCCCAAAAAATAGCTTATTTTTTTCGGGATCGCAAGGGTGATCGTTCCTTCCTTCGATAGAAGCCGCTGTCCAAGAAACTCGTCTAGCTATTTTTTAGTTTTTTTCCAGAGAGAGGCGGATAGACTTTATTATTTTATTAACCTCATCTAGGTATTTGGAAAAGTAATGCTGGCGTGTGCCAATGTAAAGTATTAAATATAATTTATTTTCAATAATGGTGCCGGTGACAAGGCCTTGCCCCTCAAGGCCATCTTGATAAAGAAAATCAAAATCAAAGCGAAATCCCTTTAGGGAACCAAATATCTCTGGTCTGAGATGGTGGGGTTGCAGTTGTGTATATCCTGTACGCGCTAAGCTATCAATGATCAATTCCATAATCTCATTGGCCGTCATATCGGGGTCGAACTTTGGCCATTTTTCCTCTTCATTGGTGGCCACTAATGTCTCGTCAGGATCGATTCCCTTAACAAAATAAATGGCTTCCAGAGAGGGTCCGTCAACTGTCCAAATCTCAATGTTCCTTCGATAAAATCGGCTCCATTTTATTTGGGGATCGACGGTATAAATTTCTCCAACCTGGGTTCTATCGGGCCCGGCGATAGGGGAGGTAGTTCCACACCCCATAATAAAAAAAATAAAAAAAGCAAGAGTGACAGCAAGATAAGCCATGGCAACTTTACTCAAGTTCCTGAAGATAGGCGCGGATCATCTCCCGGTCTTCGGCCTCTGGTTTCATTTCAAGATACTGTTGCAGGTAAATTCGCGCTTGTTGGTTTTCATCTCTTTTCAAAGACAATAACCCCAGTTCCCGATAGGTCTCTACAGGGGTATCGGGGTAATTTAAGGCTTTGGCGTAAGCTTGTTCGGCTTTTTCTTCATCTCCCTCTTTATCCCGAAGGCGGTAAAGTTCACCTTGAAAATAATAGAGTTCTCCCTGCCTATGTTTTGTTTCTAATAGATGATTGAGTACAATTTGGGTACGCGCAAAACGGCGTTGTTGTAGTTCATCGTCGAGGAGAGTTTCCAGCCAGGGGTCAATAGCGGCACGATAAGGTTTCTCACCAATGATTCCAGGATCTGCCTTTCTCCCTAAGCGTTCAAGATTTTTAATCCGTTCTTCAGTGGGCGGGTGAGTAGAAAAGAAGACCCAAGGTGTTGGTTCGTCGGCGGCGTCTCGTTCTTCGAGCAATATCCTCCAGAGCTTGGCGGCCTCTCGGGGTTCATAACCGGCCTTCGTTGTCAATTCAAACCCCAGTTGGTCGGCTTCCCATTCGGCATCGCGGGAAAATTCAAACAGGCTGCCTAGGGTAGCTAGCTGTGCTACGTTATAGGCATAGCCCGGAATACCAATAATGGCGCTCAATAGATTGAAATAGGCGAATAAGGAGGATTTGCGTCGTGTATCTTGCCATATTTGCAGTGAATGCCGGCGGAGAAAATGGCCTATTTCATGCCCTAGTACATAGGCAACCTGCGCTTCATTGGTGGCCCGTAGCAGCAACCCGGTCCAGACTTGCATCATGCCGTTGGGGGCCATGGAGGCATTAAATTCCGGGATACGGAGGATATAGACCCGGATATCACCACAATGGGGCCCGGCAATTTTACACACAGTATCTTTAATATATTCATTTAATGCGGGATCCCTGACTCGTAAGCCAGAAGTCTTGAGGTTTTGCTCAAATTTTTCCATTTGCATCCATAATCCCGCTTCGGCAGTCTCCACGGGAGGTTCATGCCCAGGGCGGAGGTCGGGAAGCTCTTCACGAGGGGCGGGTGAGGTGCAGGCAACGCACCCGACAAGCAAAAGCAGAAGGATAGGCATTTTGGGCATAGTTTGATAGCGCTTCTCCCCAGGAAGTCCCCCACTTCAATTGGGGGTGGTTGACAGGGGTAGATCGGTGAGTAAGTGGTGAATAACGGTTTGAGCGTCTCCGGCATTGCGGAGATCTCCCGTATAGCTCACGAAGCGGTTGAACCATTCAATATCGCCGTCGTTGAGATCAACTAATGAGGCAATGCCTTGCTGGACGCTGCCAGGATGAATGGGAAAAAGAAATAGTACGGAAAACAGGAAGCTAATCACATTGCGCTCAGCACTGGTATAAGTATCGTGGATAAAAATAAAAAGTGCATAATCGGCATCAAAATCTTCTCCTAGTGCTTTAACTCCTTCCCCTAGAGTCCAATCAAATTTTCCCTCTTTGGTAGGAAGATTGGACTGTTTATTATATTTATAGTTAAGAATGGTCTTAGTGATCGCCTGGTGAAGCTTTATTAATTGATGGTGATGGTGCGCCTTTTGGGGAGAGTGTGCAGGAGGATTATAGGGCACCAGTATGGCATTCTTGGCAGATAAAAATGCTTTTAATGCCAAAGTAAGGTGTTGTTGCGCGGCTTGAGTCCAATCTGCTCGGGGTTCTACCAGACCGCCGACGGTTAATTCCCCCAGTTCAACCTCCAGAGGCATGAGGAGCACCCGGATGGGTTCGGTCGGTTGTTCCAAAACCTCATTTTTCCGCAGCACTTGGGTTTGGGTGCAGCCTCCCAAGACAATAAACCCAAGAAAAAAAAGAGATATCCAATTAAAGCGGTTCGTTGCCTGCGGGACGGCATCCGCACCTTGAGAGGGCCAAATTAAAAAGGGAGGCAGTAATGATCTACAGTATATCGACATGAAATACCCTAGAAGCAAAAAATATGCCTTTAAGAAAGGCTAAATTAGCAGGTTATCCCTCTCCGGTGAGCATCACCTCAGGCTAGCGGATACTATGAATAGTCGATGGTTCTTGTTTATCATAGTCACCCATTAGCTCGGTAGCCAACAAGGATAGGGACAAACCTTACGGGAAAATACGATGATTGAGCCTGAATTCTGGAAATATAAGACTTTGCAAGCCATGTCCGCGGAGGAATGGGAGGCATTGTGTGATGGTTGCGGTAAATGTTGTCTGTATAAGTTAGAAGATGCAGAGACTGGAGAGATCTTCTATACGGATGTGGCTTGTCGACTCTTGGATCTGCATAGTTGCCGCTGCACGGATTACCAGCATCGTGCTCAGAAGGTATCAGATTGTCTAAGCTTGCGGGAGGAGTTAACAGAGGCGTTGAAGTGGCTGCCTTCCACCTGCGCTTATCGTCTGATAGGCGAGGGCAAAGAACTATTTGATTGGCATCCCTTGATTTCCGGTGATCCGGAAACCGTACACCAGGCTGGTATGTCAGCACGGGGGCGGACAGTTCTAGAATTCCAAGTTCGGGACTTGGAGGATCATGTGGTGGATTGGCCTGCTAAGGATTAAAAACTTTTGGAAAACTCCTTTTGAGCTATTTCTGGGGGAAAGGGTAAAGAGTCCCTCCCGCCATGTCCCTATAGCCGGCGATAGACCCGCATGAGCGCAGGATCTTCAGGATGGGGTGCGATAGTGAAATGCAATGATCGGCATAAGCTTAGCATACGGTAGTTATTCTCTAAGACATCCCCTTCCATGATTTCTAGACCCCGCTCTCGCGCTACATCCATGAGCGCTTCCATCAATCTATGGGCAATCCCTTTATGTTGCCAAGCATCGGCGACGACGAGGGCAAATTCACAACTCGTTCCATTAGGGTGGGTAATATAACGGGCCACGGCCACTTCTTCTTCTTGTTCGGTCACCACGATCAAGGCCATTTCACGGTCATAATCAATTTGCGTAAAACGGGCCAGCAAGGCGGGGGGAAGTTCCTTTAAAGCCTGCATAAATCGAAACATTCGTGCCTCCGCGGAGAGCCCACGGACAAAACGCTGTTCTATTTCCGCATCCTCGGGGCGAATGGGGCGGATCATGATTTCTGTGCCGTCGGGTAATTGCCAGCGCTGGACAAGATGATGGGGGTAGGGGTGGATCGCCATATGGGCGTAAGGAGTCATGGCCGGCGGCGGATAATCGAAGGTTATCCGGGCATCTACAGCCACCGCATCACATTCATCCACAATGAGGGGATTAATGTCCATTTCCTTAAGCCAGGGAAGCTCACAGACCATTTCAGAAACGCGTAGCAGAATTTGCTCAATGGCTTCCATGTTGGTCGCGGGTAAATTACGGAAGGGACCTAGCAGACGGGAGATACGGGTGCCGGCAATCATACTTTGCACCAAACTTCGGTTGAGCGGAGGAAGGGCCACAACCCGATCGCTGAGTATTTCCACCGTAGTGCCGCCGGCGCCAAAAGTAATTGCAGGGCCAAAGATGGGATCCCGAATAATGCCGATCATCAATTCCCGTCCATTGGGCTTGATACACATGGGCTCAATAGTGACCCCTTCAATAGGGGCGTCGGGTCTATGATTTTTGACGCTATTGATAAGGTCTTGATAGGCGCGCCGCACCGCTTGCCCATTATCCAGGTGAAGCCGAACCCCATCCACGTCACTTTTATGGGTGATCTGGGCAGAGGCGATTTTCATGGCCACGGGATAACCAATTTCTTGCGCCAAAACCAATGCTTCATTGGGAGAGCGGGCCATCATGCAAGTGGCAACGGGAATACGGAAGGCCCGTAACACAGCTCTTGCCTCCATGGTGCTGAGTTCTTTTCGATGCTCAGCAAGGGCATTTTCGATGATAAGCTGCGCTCCGCTGGCATCTGGGAGTTCACGACGGGATAAGGGCCCCGGTGTTTGCAGTAATTGCAGTTGATTGCGATGATATTCGGCGAGAAAAGCAAAGGCTTCTACGGCAGCTTCTGGGGTTTGAAACCATGGAATCTGGGCTTTACTAAAGGCCTCGCGAGCGTAAGCCACCTGAGTTTCCCCCATCCAACAAGCGAGAATGGGTTTGCTTCTATCCTCTGAAGCGAGCTTAATGAGGGTTTCGGCGACCTCTTGGGGATGGGTCATGGCTTGGGGGGTCAAAATGACTAAAAGGGTATCCACATGATCATCCTGCAAACACAGGGTAATGGCTTCTCGGTAGCGTTCCGCTGAAGCATCCCCGATGACATCCACGGGATTGGCGTGAGACCACGTAGGGGGGAGGGCTTTATTTAACTTTTCTGTGGTTGAAGGGGTTAAACGTGCCAGTGGTATGCCCAGGTCCTCAGCCCGATCGGCGGCTAACACCCCAGGGCCTCCGCCGTTGGTGATGATAGCGAGTTGGTTGCCTCGGGTGCGGTAACCTGAGGCCAAAGTCCTGGCAATAGAAAATAATTGCACCACGGTGGTGGCCCGTACTACACCTGCGCGCCGTAAGGCGGCGTCAAAGACATCATCGGCTCCTACCAGTGCTCCAGTGTGAGAAGCTGCGGCTTGGGAGCCTCCTGCGTGCCGACCCACTTTTACCGCAATAACGGGTTTTACCCGGGCAGCGGCGCGGAGCGCGCTCATGAACCCCCGGGCATGATGAATCCCTTCTATATAAAGAAGAATGCTTTCGGTGTGATGATCCAAGACTAAATAATCCAAGATTTCACCGAAATCTAAGTCGGCAGAAATACCTGTAGAGATCACCGAGGAGAAGCCGATTTTGTTATAAGTCGCCCAGTCTAAAATTGCCGTGCATAGAGCTCCGGATTGGGATACCAGGGCTAACTTGCCGGGAAGCGCCATACCTTTATTGAAAGTGGCATTGAGGCCAAGAGGGGGGCGCATAATACCGAGACAATTAGGACCCAACAGTCGAACTCCATAATTCTGCGCTTGGAATAGGAGTTTTTCCTCCAGCTCCCTACCCATAGGACCCATTTCCCGAAAACCTGCGGAAATGATAATGGCCGCCCCCACGCCATGTTTGCCACAGGCTTCAATAATGTCAGGAACTGTGGTTGCGGGGGTGGTGATAACTGCAAGGTCAATGGGTTTTCCTAAGGCTTCCAATGAGGGGTAAGCGGGTTTTCCTTGGACTGTTTCCCGCTTGGGGTTAATGGCGTGGATTTCACCCTGGAACCCGGCCTCCAGCATGTTTTTAAATACTGTCATACCCACGGAGTTAGGGCGATCACTGGCGCCGAAGACCGCAACGGATTGGGGTTCAAATAATGAATGTAAAAAATGGGTGGTCATGGTTCTTCTGAGCTTTGCCGACAATGAGGACCCTGATTGATTTTATAGGTGTTGATGGGTGGGTGTGCAAGGAAACCTTTTCTTGGCAACTTTTAACGCTTCTGTGAGGGAGGGGTAGGTCAAATTGATAAGTATCTCAGTAAAAGTTTTGAAGTATTCCTGGAGCGAGCCAGGGGACAGGGAAGTCCCCGCAAACCCTTTTTTCAGGGAGGAAAAACGGGTTTGCGGAACACCACCAGCTCGCTCCTAAAACACCTCATATTTTATTCATAGGTGCTTATGGATGGATAGGGTGTTTGGATGACTGCACTTGGTAAGTGTAGTCTTTAGAATTTTTGTGAGGGATAGGTGAGATTAACAAAGTGGAGCGGCTACGCGTGTGGGGGTTGAAACGTAGCCGTCCATTAAGGGCTTTGGCCTAGAAAACTAGGCAACCATATCCTTTAATTTTTTCAACGGCCGTACTTTGACGACGGTTCTGGCGGGTTTGGCAGCGACGTCCATGGTCTCCCCAGGTTTAAAGGGATTAGGGACGTTTTTTTGCGCCTTTCGTGCAGGTTTTTTTACTGTAGTGATCTTTAATAGTCCCGGTAGGGTAAATACCCCTGCACTACGTTTTTTAATATGGCGGTTAATGAGCGTATTGAGTTCATCAAACACAGCGACAACGTCTTTTTTGGAAAGATTGGTATTTTCTGCAATGGTGGCATAGAGCTGGGTCTTCGTCATTGGTTCACGCAGCCCAGTGAGTTTGCGCTCGGTGTTATTGAGTGTTTTAGTGGTTGCCCGTGTGGTTGTGCGTGAAGCTGCTGGTGTTGCTTTGCTGCGAACTGTCGTTGTTTTTTTAGCGGTGCTTGGTTTCCTAGCCATATTATTCTCCACTGGGTATAGCCGTCAAAATATTTACGACAAATACAATAGGCCTAAAATATTAGGGCCAATAATTTTAGTTTAAATAAAAAAGAGAGGTTAAAACAACGCGAGATAATATCACAGAGTAACGGAGAGGGGAGAAAGATTGAGGTGATCTAAGTATTTCGGCAAAAATTTTGGGAGGAATGTGGTCGTTTTCACCCCCCCTACAAGCCGACAAGTAGCATGCGCTGTGCGCACGAAGAGGAGGGATGAGAGGCCAGGAAAACAAAACCCTCAAAACTTTCGCTAGGGTACTTAGGAGTTAAACCCTATAGGTTTAGCGATTTCCTCCCATAAAAATAGTCCCTGGTGTTTGATGCCACCGGGAGGATAATTTTTTCAAATGTTTCCCTTGCACGGGTCACATCAGAGTAGGGTGCATAGCCGATGGGCATCATCGAAATGGAAATCCGCAAACTGGGGGAGACGCGTCTTCCCTGGCGCATCTCCTGCGTGCATTCTTTGAACGTCCCCATTTGCGCCTGGAGAATTGGGGAATTTATCCCAGGCTATCCTTGACCCGCACCCTGCGGACATGCAGCGCACGACCCGATTCGCTTCTGGCGAAATCGGTCGCTGCATTCAATTTCCTCTAGCTATAAAGGGATTATCCAATAACTTCTGGAGATAACAACCAAGACTTGGGCCAATCAATCCGTGGGGGGAATCCCGTGAAAAGGCGTGTGCTTATTGACGGGTGTGCGGGAGGAACCCTCTTGCATTGAAGTTTCAGAGGTCTCTGGATGTTGGTTTGATCCTGATCCTACAGCAGACATTCGGCACCCTAGGCAGCGTACGAATGTTTGTCGAGCAGGGCCAACCACCAGGGTATCTGCAGCTTCCTTCACATTACCGCCTAGGAGACTAAAAGGGAGGCTGGCCAGGAAAATACCCGTGCCTAGCCCAGTGGCCACTAACAGCAAGGGGCGACCGATAAGGAGATCTCCGATCATCCGGAAGTAACGGGGTTCGTCTTCAGTTTCGGCATAGGATGACCCAGTACGGGATCGGTCATAGCTTTGCATAGAGGTGTCGGCCGCATTAGCGAGGAGAGGAAAGCTGGTTGCGCTACTGAAAAATGCTAGACAGAGTAGATATGCTAGGAATTTTTGCTTGAATTTTGCCATAATATTTCCCTCGGAACAGGAGTGCTTATAAGATTTTTTGACTCTACGAACGGTAATCGCAAGCTTTTAGAACTTATCGGCCGATCGATAATTCACTAAAATTACTCTCTCTGTAGAGCTTGGATTGGTAACGATAGAAGCCGTTTTTGCAGGGGGGGCTAAAATTCAATGTTTCAGATCGCTTAGATTAATTCCAATTACACCCAACATGATAAGTGCAATGCTTGCAAGCTTTAGCGACGTGATTTGTTCCTTGAAGTAAACGAAGCCGATAATCGCAATAAGGCCTGTTCCGATACCTGACCACAACGCATAGGCAATACTGAGATCGATCTTTTTGAGGCTATAGGTCAAGGCGGTAAAAGATAGGCCATAAAAGACAAAGATCAAAATCGAGGGGGTCAAGCGCGAAAACCCCATAGATAGTTTCATGCAGGTAGTTCCTGCCACCTCTAATAAAATAGCGAGCATTAGCCAACTATGATGCATGCCCCTACCTCTCGTAAGTGATTATAGCCTTCCTGGGTAAGATGGGATTGTAGTCAACATAGGGCAATATGGGAATAGGGCCAATCGTTAGCCATTCTCAAGTATACTCCCCGTTTAAAATAAGCTTACCGAGGCAAGGGAAATGTTCCCGTTGGCACCGGGTTAATTGCGCTATTAGAATAACACAAAAATGAGTTGGCGCGGGTGCCCAAGAAAATTTAATCTTCTTCTTCCACCAGGCTAAAAGAGAGCCCCCCTGGTGCTTTCTTCTCCGTTTTTTGTTCTGAGGAGGTGTTTTCCGCGGAGGCGGGTTGGGCGGTAGTCCCAGGCCCTTTCTGGGATAAGTTGATTTTGAGGCGGAGGTTGTTAGGGGAATCGGCATTACGCAGTGCTTCTTCAACACTGATACGGCTTGTCGCGTATAATTTATAGAGGGCACTGTCAAAGGTTTGCATGCCGAGATTTTCTGACTTTTCCATTACCTCTTTAATGGCATGGATATCACCGCGGTGGATGAGGTCACGAACGAGGGGCGTACCTAGTAGAATTTCAATAGCGGCGGTACGCTTGCCATCGATGGTGGGAACGAGACGTTGAGAAACAAAAGCCCGTAGGTTCAAGGAGAGGTCCAATAGAAGTTGCGAACGCCGGTCTTCGGGGAAAAAGTTAATGATCCGGTCAAGGGCTTGGTTGGCATTGTTAGCATGCAGGGTTGAGAGGCACAGGTGGCCTGTTTCCGCAAAGGCAATCGCATGTTCCATCGTGTTCCGGTCACGGATCTCTCCAATTAGAATCACATCGGGAGCTTGGCGAAGGGTATTTTTAAGCGCATCTTCATAGCACTCCGTGTCAACGCCGACTTCCCGTTGATTGACGATAGATTTTTTATGATGATGGATATACTCGATAGGGTCTTCAATCGTGATGATGTGCCCCGCGCTGTTATTATTGCGGTGGTCGATGAGGGCGGCAAGGGAAGTGGATTTACCGGAGCCCGTTGCCCCTACAAACAGAATAAGGCCATGCTTGGAGATGACGACTTCTTTTAATATGGGGGGCAGGCCGAGGTTATCCACATTGGGGATGGTGGTCTTGATATTTCGGATGACCATCGAAACCGCACTGCGTTGCTTGAAAATATTGACCCGAAAGCGTCCGATGCCAGATTCGGAAATGGCTAAATTCATCTCCGGTTTTTGCTCAAACTCGGCCGTTTGCTCTTCATTCATAATGCTGTAGGCTATTTCCTTGATGTCGTTAGAAGTTAACGCTTTTTTTTCAAGGGGTTTCAGTAAACCGTGAAACTTGGCACAAGGGGGGGCTCCGGCGCTGAGATAAACATCTGAGCCATCGTGGGCCACTAATATTTTCAGGTAGTCCTTGAATTCCATGGTGGAGCCTCCAAAAGCAGGTCGATTTATTTATGCATTATTCCGACATTATTTCGACACTCCAGCTAGGGGCTTAAGGGATCGGGGTCACAATTCGATAACTAAAATCCATGACACAGTGATCCATGATTGAAGTTCTGCTTCAAATGGCGGCGTTCATTGTCTGTGGTGTTGCCTGGCGCCGTTTTTCTCAACGACGCCTCAGCCCCAAAGACAAGCGCGAAGTCTTAACGGAGTTGGTTTACTATTTATTTCTCCCTGCTTTGGTGTTAGATGTCCTATGGTCAGCGAGTTTAGGAAGGGCTACCGCGGACATTGCCATGGTGGCTGCGAGCGGGGTGTTAATGGGACTCGCCTTGGCTTGGGTCGCTTATCATTTGGCGGGCACTCCTCGTCCTATCCGTGGCGCGTTAATTCTTGCGGCCGGTTTTCCCAATGCTACTTATTTAGGACTCCCGGTGTTGCAAAGCACCTTAGGGGATTGGGCAAGAGCAGTGGCTATCCAGTATGATCTATTTGCCTGTACACCGCTGGTGCTTACCCTGGGAATCCACATTGCCCGGATTCATGGTGTCGGCGCAAAACCTGCTAATTCCTTGATTGAGTTGCTCAAGGTGCCTCCCTTGTGGGCGGCTGCCATGGGGGTGAGTCTTAATCTTGGCGGCGTGGCAGAGCCTGCCTGGTTCCATGGCCTTTTAGATATGATGGCTTCGAGTGTGGTGCCTTTAATGCTCCTTTCACTGGGTATGGGTTTAGAATGGCCCCGTGGCCAGTGGCGGAATTTACCGTTACTGTTCCCCGTACTTGTTATCCAGCTAGGATTGATGCCCGTTTGGGCCTGGTTCATTAGCGATTTTTCCAGCGTCGATTCCTCTCAGCGGGGTGCGGTGATCTTGGAGGCGGCCATGCCGAGTATGGTGTTGGGGGTGGTACTGTGCGATCGCTTTCAACTGAATACCTCCATTTATGCGGCGGCGGTGACTCTTTCTACGGCTCTCAGTCTAGTGACGTTGCCCTTTTGGTATGGCTGTCTTAGCTAAAGCAGCACCCAATCAAATAAAATGCCAGCGTACATTACTCCTATCTAAACTATCCTTAAGTTCATTCATGGCCTCCATGACTGCTGGAGTATTTCCCCGTAATCCCAGTTCAAGCATAGGCTGGTTACCGCCGAGGTGGGGAAGACAGGAGAGACGCAGATTGGGGTAGCGGGAGACTATTCTTTCCATTATCGGAAGCAGATCACTTT
Organism: Nitrosococcus halophilus Nc 4; assembly: GCF_000024725.1. Taxonomy (NCBI): domain Bacteria; kingdom Pseudomonadati; phylum Pseudomonadota; class Gammaproteobacteria; order Chromatiales; family Chromatiaceae; genus Nitrosococcus; species Nitrosococcus halophilus. The sequence goes on from NC_013960.1 coordinate 2,087,807, forward strand.
CGCCAACCCCTGTCACCCGAATAATTTGCTCTATTTTAGGCGTTAGCTCCTGTAAATCTGAATAATAAGTGTCCAGTACCCATTCCATCATCGGCCAGGCCATTTCCGGGAAACCTGGCAAGAAGTGATGGGAATGAAGGGAAAAACCAGGGACTCGATTAAAGGGGTTGGGAATAATTTGGCTTCCTTGGGGCAGGTGAGCCATTCGAATGCGGTAAGGATAGGCTCGCTCTCCATATTGAGCCTCAATCTCCCCCATGGCGTCGGGATGGGGAAAGAGGGAGACGCCGGCCGCTTCTGCGGCACACTGCCGGGTACGATCATCCGGGGTGGCGCCGATTCCGCCGAAGCAGAAAACAATATCTTCAGATTGGAGGGTATGGCCTAGGGTCCGGGTAATTATCCTGGCATCATCGCCAATAAAGCTACACCAGCTTAATTCTAATCCCCGCTGGTTCAAGGTTTCGATAAGATGGGGAAAGTGCTTGTCGCGCCGTTTCCCAGTAAGCAGTTCATCGCCAATAATAATGGCGCCTAAGGGTCGCTTCATGGTTTAGGTCAGTGAGTTGTCCATACTGTGTCTTAGCTGCAATCTATAGTGTACATTGGATAGAGAGGTTTGCGAGATAGGCACAAGACATAAGTGTTTCGGTAAAAATTTTGGGAGGAATGGGGTCGTTTTCGCGCTGTTCAACCGCTCCTACAAGCTGACAAGTAGCGTGCGCTGCGCGCACGAAGAGGAGGGATTAGAAGCCAGGAAAACCCACCCCTCAAAGCTTTATACTGAGATACTTAGGCCTCAACTTAAGGGGAATTGGCCATTGGCTTTCAACAACGCACCCATGGAATATGCTTTATTTTCTATGGCCGAGCTTCTTGGTGAAGACGGCCCATTAGCCCGTCAAATTGAGGGTTTTGCCCCCCGCCATCAACAACAGGAGATGGCTGAAGCGGTTGCCAAGGCTTTAGAGGAGGGACAGACCCTAGTGACCGAAGCCGGTACCGGAACCGGTAAAACCTTTGCTTATCTGGTGCCAGCTCTGTTGTCGGAGATGAAGGTCATTATTTCCACGGGTACCAAGCATCTCCAGGACCAACTCTACCACCGAGATTTACCCTTAGTGAAAAATGCCCTGGGCGTTTCCGCCCGGTTGGCGTTGCTTAAAGGACGGGCCAATTATCTGTGCCTGCACCGTTTACATTTATTTGCACAGGAAGGAAAAACAGGGCATAGCCGTTTGGCGGCGGATTTGGTTAAGGTGCAACAGTGGGCGAGACAGACTGCCACTGGAGATACCAGTGAGTTAAGCGTAATCCCTGAGGATTCGCCCTTGTGGCCCCGGGTCACTTCGACGGCGGATAATTGTTTTGGGCAAGATTGTCCGTCATTTTCAGAATGTCACCTGATGGCGGCCCGGCGACAGGCTCAGGAAGCGGACATTCTGGTGATTAATCATCATTTACTGCTATCGGATATGGCCTTACGGGAAGAGGGCCATGGCGATCTGTTGCCGACGGCCGGGGCCTATATCTTGGATGAGGCCCATCAACTCCCTGAAATCGCCTCCCGCTTTTTTGGACAGCGGGTGAGCAGTCGCCAATTGGTAGAGTTGGCCCGTGACAGCGTCGCAGAACAGCTCAACGATGCCCCCGATATGCCTGGTATTCGTGAAACTTGTCAGCGGCTGGAGAAGGCCACTGCCGATTTCCGCCTGGCCTTGGGGCTTGGGGAACGTCGCTTGGCGTGGGGGGAGGTTGCCAATACCCCCTCGGTGATTAAAGCTTTGGAAAAATTAAGTCAGGCATTAGGAGATCTGGAAGCCGAACTGGAACTGGCGGCAGTACGGGGTAAGGGCTTGGAAAACTGCTTTAAGCGCTGCGGAAGCTTACAGGAACAGATTGCGGTCTTTTCTGAAGAGGCCAGTGAGGATTTTGTGTATTGGTTCGAGGCCCGCAGCCGCTCTTTTATTTTAAGTGCAAGTCCTCTGGAAATCAGTGAAAATTTTCAGGCTTACATGGGGCGTCAACAGAGCGCATGGATATTTACCTCGGCCACAATGGCGGTAGGGGATCGCTTTGATCACTTCAATCGGCAATTGGGTTTGGACACCGCCATTACTCACCGCTGGGAAAGTCCCTTTGATTTTGGGCGGCAGGCCTTGTTGTATCAGCCCACTGGACTGCCCGATCCCCACCATCCGGATTACACTCGTGAAGTCATCAAAGCCGCTCTGCCGGTGCTTGCTGCAAGCTGCGGCCGTGCTTTTTTGTTGTTTACCAGCCATCGGGCACTGAAGGAAGCCCATAGTTTGCTCCAGGAGCAAATTACTTTTCCTCTGTTGGTTCAGGGCAGCGCCCCGCGCAGTGAGCTATTGAGCCGTTTTCGCACCCTCGGTAATGCAGTGCTATTAGGTACCAGCAGCTTTTGGGAAGGAGTGGATGTCCGGGGTGAGGCCTTATCCTGTGTGATTATCGATAAATTGCCTTTTGCTGCACCCGATGAACCCTTGTTGCAGGCTAGGATCGAGGCTATCCGCCGCCGGGGCGGTAATCCTTTTATGGACTACCAGCTTCCCAGTGCCATCATTCAGCTTAAGCAAGGGGTGGGGCGGCTGATTCGCGATACCCATGACCGGGGGGTATTAATGCTGTGCGATCCCCGCCTTCGCAGTAAATCCTATGGTCGCCTCTTTTTGAGGAGCTTGCCGAGGATCGCCCAGAGTCGGGATATCAAAGAGGTGGAAGCCTTCTTTCGAATAGGGTGATTTTCGGCTTTTAATGACCCCCTGGGACGGCGCGACCAATAGTAGGCAAGGAGGGAACCCGAGAGGTTGTGCCAGATGCTGAAGAGGGCCCCGGGCAGGGCCGCTTGAGGGGTAAAATATTTTAAGGCGAGGGCGACCGCTAGACCGGAATTCTGCATGCCTACCTCAATGGCCACGGCACGGGCTTGACGTGGATTAAAGCCGAGCAGCTGGGTTAATCCGTAGCCACTCGCCAGGCCCAGCCCATTATGTAACAGGATGCTAAGGGTGATGGCAGGGGCGATGAGGGTCAGCTTATCCCGGTTAATGGCCACAATGATGGCGATGATAAGCACAATGGCAAAGACTGAGAGAATGGGAAAAATGTCAGTGAGCTTGCCCAGCCGTTGGCCAAAAAACGTATTAATCATCAGTCCCAAGGTGACGGGCAGCAGCACAATGGTCAAAATACTTTGCAGCATGTCAGTCACCGGCACCGGGATTTGTTCCCCCACGTAAAGCCAGGTGAGAAAAGGGGTGGCGAAGACCGAGAGGAGGGTGGAAGTGGCCGTTAGGGTGATGGAAAGGGCCACATCGCCCCGGGCTAAATAACAAACCACATTGGAGGCGGTGCCCCCTGGACTACATCCCAGCAAGATCATTCCGGCGGCAAGATAGGGCGGTAAGCCAAAAAGGGCGCTGATGATCCAGGCGATGAAAGGCATCAATAAAAACTGGAGGAGGACGCCCGTCGCCACGACCTGGGGTTGTTTGAAAATGAGCATAAAGTCATGGGCTTTAAGGGTCATGCCCATGCCAAACATAATTAAGCCGAGTAGTGGTACGATGGCCGGCTTGAGGGAGACCCAAGGCTCAGGATATTGGTAGGCCAGTCCAGCCCCCATCAGCGCCAGCAGTGGAAATAGGGTGGTGATTCGGTTAATCATTTTTTAACGACAGTCGCCAAGGCCTTCTTTAATCAGCACGAAGCCTATCCAAACGGAATGTTTGGGAGCCAGGTGCAGATTCTAAAGCGATAATCCGGGGAAGGGGCAATAGACGATATCGTACGATGTTGGTATTATTGCGTACGTTTTTATGCTGGAGAGTAATCAGATGATTAAACATCTTTCTCCATCCCGGCTCCGGGCTAATCTCTATCGGATTCTCGATCATGTCCTTGAGTCGGGGGAGCCGGTTGAGATTGAACGCAAGGGACGGCGGCTGCGCATTGTGGTCGAGCAGGGAGGAAAGCTTGATTTGCTTAAACCGCATTCCGAGTACCTTCAGGTCCCCCCCGAAGAGATCGTGCACCTGGATTGGTCCCAGGAATGGCATCCCTGATTTATCTTGATACACATGTTGCAGCTTGGCTGTATGCCCAGGGACGAGATGCGGTACCGCATCAAGTGGCTCACCTAATCGAAGAGACTGATGACATCCGTATTTCGCCAATGGTACGGCTGGAGCTTCAGTATCTTTTTGAGATTGGGCGGGTGAAGCAACCACCACTTCCAGTACTTGATGCCTTGGAGTCGACTCTCGGACTTGTGGTTTGCAAAGCTGCTTTTCCAGCGATTGTGCGTGAGGCTGAATCGCAAATCTGGACAAGGGATCCTTTCGACCGGCTCATTGTAGCTCAGGCTACTTTATTTGGTGCACCCCTGGTAACGAAGGACGCAACAATCCACGCCAACTATACACGAGCAATATGGGATTAGCTTGGATTAAGGCGTGTTAGCGCCGTACCCACTAAAATTTAAGCGCTTAATGGGGGACCCTCTTTCGGCCTTGATCCACCCTTCGATGAGAGCAAGGGTTTCCAATCACCTCTAACGACAGAAACACCGCCGAAATGCTAATCTATTAAATTAATTGTTAGGACGACTATTTCCAAGCTCTGATGCATATTCTCCACGGTACCTGGTGGCCCGGCGATGGGGCTCATTTTGAAAATGAAGGCTGTTTTCTATTCTGGGTGGAGAGCGATACCCCCTTGCGGGGGCGTCGGAAGTCCGCTGTTCATCCTCATCATCTCAGTCAACCCGCCCTTAGGGGCTTTTTCACTGAAGTATTGCCCCTTGCTAAGCCCCTGCTTACCCCTCTTAAAGTCAGCCAGGCGCCTACCTGGCTGACCTTGCCGAGCGGGGATAAGACTCCCTTGCCTTCCCTGGAGAAAGCCTATTACCAGGGCATTGAATTGCCTGAGTCCTTTACTTGGCAACCCTGGCAAGTGGATACCCTGGAAGTGGTTAATCCCCTACCGCTGTTAAAAGAGATCCATTTTCAAATCCAGCACTATCCGGATCGGGTTGTGCTAGGCAATGACCTGCTGTTTTGGTACCGTTATGGATGTGCTTTCCGTGAGTTGATCAATCGGCACGAGTACATCCCCGCGTTACTGCCTCGCTCCCCTAAAACCCCTTCCGGTCGTCGTCAAAAACGGACTTCCACCTTCAGCTTTGAACCCACTTGGCGGATCCTCTCGCCCCGTTATGGCGAGCTCCTCAGCAGCTATGCTGCCACTATGCCGATGGTCTGCCGGGCCGCCTCTCGAGGCCCAAACCAGGGTAAGGCAAAACCGGAACTGTATGCTTCCCAAGACCTACTGCGGCACTTTTCCGAACAGACCCTCAATAAGCTGGTGAGCGAGACCCCTTTTACCCAGAAGATTTATAAGGAAGTCGCAGGGACTTTTATTGGGAGCAGCCTGGGGCAGCGAGAGGGTCACGCTTCCATGGAAACTTGGAAGCAGTGGTGTGATTGGCGCCGCCGTTTGGAAAGCCTCCATGAAGAAGGCGGTTTTATTTTAGGATTTCGGCTTCATGAGGCCTTGCCTAAACGGCCCGATGATTGGTACTTGGAATGGTTGGTGACCTCGCGCCAAGATCCTTCCTTGCAGCTTTCCTTGAAGGAATATTGGGAATTGAAGGGAAACCAGCGCGCCACCTTCCAGCGCCGTTTTGGCAAGGGCTTTGAGCAGCGCCTGTTATTACAACTCGCCCATGGGGCGCGTATGTACCCTAAACTGTGGGAAGGGCTGAAGACCGATCGACCCGTCGGAATCCCTTTGAATCGGCCTCAAGCCCTGGACTTTCTCAAGGAAAGTGCCTGGGTGTTGGAGGATGGGGGCTATAAAGTAATCGTCCCCGCCTGGTGGACTCCCGAAGGCCGGCAACGGGCCCGGCTCCGTCTTCGCACTTCGGCTCCGACCTCCTCCCAGGGAGCCGCCGGCGGCTATTTCAACCTCCCCTCCTTGTTGCAATATCGCTACGAACTGGCCATTGGCGACCAACCGGTGAGTGAGCAGGAGTGGCAGCTATTGGTGGAAAGCAAGGCCTCATTGGTCCACTTCCGGGGCCAGTGGATAGAACTGGACCAGGACAAAATGGCCAGGATGTTGGAGTTCTGGCAAAAGCAACCCGCCACTCCCCAAGAGATGTCATTGACCGAAATGTTGCAGCGGGCTGCGGCCAGCGAGGAGGATGAGGAGATGGAGCTGGTCTGCGACGAAGCCCTGGCGGAGATGCTCTCGCGCCTTCGGAATAAAGAATCCTTCATCCCCCTGGAAACGCCGCCAGGACTGCAGGGGGAGCTGCGCGGCTATCAACAGCGAGGGCTCTCCTGGTTGCGCTATCTGGAACATTTGGGTTTAGGACCCTGTCTTGCCGATGATATGGGGCTTGGGAAAACCATCCAGGTCATCGCCTTGTTGCTCCAGGAACGCAGTGAGGCGCAAGCCGTTGGACCCACCCTGCTCATTGCCCCTACCTCGGTCCTCGGTAATTGGCAAAAAGAGTTAGAGCGCTTTGCTCCCCAGCTCAAAGTCGCCATCCATCATGGTTCCCAGCGGCCACAGGAGCCTAAGGCCTTCCAGGCCGCCTGCCGGGAGCAGGATGTGGTCATCACCTCCTTTACCCTGGCCCGTAAGGATGCCAAACTTTTGGCAGCCCTTCCCTGGCGTCGTTTGGTGGTGGATGAAGCCCAAAATATCAAAAACCCCAATGCGGCCCAAACCAAGGCGGTTTTAAAATTAGAGGCCCAGCACCGAATCGCCCTGACCGGCACTCCCATTGAAAATCGATTGCTGGATCTTTGGTCCATCTTCCGTTTTCTTAATCCGGGTTATCTGGGAACCGCCACCCAATTTAGAAAACGCTTCGAGATTCCCATCCGCAAAGAGGAAGATGCGGCCTGTTCCGCCACCCTGAAACGGCTGGTGGAACCGTTCATTTTGCGTCGGATGAAAACCGATAAAACCATCATTGCCGAGCTGCCCGATAAGCTCGAACAAAAAATCTACTGCAATCTTAGCCAGGAACAGGCTTCCCTTTATGAGGCCGTGATCCAGAAAGTCAAGGATTCCTTGGCAGAAACAGAGGGTATCCAGCGCAAGGGATTGATCCTCTCCACGTTGATGCGTCTTAAGCAGATTTGTAATCACCCGGCTCAATTCCTCCAGGATGGCAGCGAATTTTCCGAGGGCCGTTCCCACAAATTGGAGCGGGTGGCCCAGATGGTCGAGGAGGTGATGGCGGAGGGGGAAGGCTTGCTCCTGTTTACCCAGTTTACGGAGATCGGTCAGGCCTTAGAAAAACGCTTTCAACACCACTATCATTACCCGACCTATTATCTCCATGGGGGCACTGCCCGTCGCCGTCGCGAGCGGATGATTGCCGAGTTCCAGGACCCGGATACTGGACCTGCGGTGTTTATCCTTTCCCTGAAGGCTGGTGGGGTGGGCATTAACCTGACCCGGGCCAACCATGTGTTCCATTTTGATCGCTGGTGGAATCCGGCGGTAGAAAATCAGGCCACTGACCGGGCCTACCGGATTGGTCAGACTAAGCAGGTCTTTGTCCACAAGATGGTGACCCTCGGTACCCTGGAAGAGCGGATTGATCAAATGTTGGAAGAAAAACAGCGTCTAGCGGGAAGCATTGTCGGCACCGATGAAAGCTGGCTAACGGAGCTGGATAATGACGCCTTCCAGGCCCTGATTGAACTTAACCGCAGCGCCGTATTGGAGTAATTTGTGGCAAAAATAAGCCGTACTTGGTGGGGACAACGCTTCCTTGAAGCTTTGGAGCAGTGCACTGATCCGGGGAGATTAAGCCGTGGCCGTGGCTACTCAAGCCCTCGTCGCCTCTTGTCATTTTCCCTAGAAGGCGCCACCATTAAGGCCAAAATCCGGGGCAATGTTAATCCCTATTTCGGAGTCTACAAGGAGCCCCGCTATCAGGTGGAAATCCAGCTCAAAAGTATTCCCAGCAAAGCCTGGACGGGCATTATTCAGCGTTTGGGGAGCAATGCGGGCTGGTTGTCCCGCTTATTGTTGAATGAAATGCCCGATGACATTGAAGAAGCCTTTGCCGAAAGCAAACAGACCCTCCTGCCGAGTTCTGAAAAAGACTTAAAAACCGACTGTACCTGCCCGGATTGGGCCAATCCCTGCAAGCATGTGGCCGGCGTTTATTATCATGTGGCCCATTTGCTAGACCACGATCCTTTTCTGCTATTTCAATTGCGGGGTCTGAGCAAGGAAAAACTCCAGCAGAAATTGGCGAAAACGCCCCTTGGACAAGCCTTGGCCAGTGAGTTGTTGCCCCAGGAAGCATTGACTCCCGAAGCGGTGGCTCACTGCTATCCCCAGCCCGCCCTGAGCTCTATGGAAAAAAACCTCACTTACAAAGCTTTTTGGAGTGGTCCTTCACTGCCTGACCGATCGGGACATCCGCAAGAGGCCCCCAGGGAGGGTGCGCCTCGGGGATCTTCAGGGGTTCCGGCGTTGTTAATCAAAAAACAGGGAGATTATCCCCCCTTTTGGGAACGTGATAATTCTTTTATTGAGGCCATGGAGCATATCTACCAGCGGGTGCAGGCTAAAAATAAAGAAAGCCTATAGCTTCATGGTGAGGAAAACTTCCGCAAAGGCCCCTTGGGGGGCAGCTTGCTGAGGATCGGCGAAGACCGCGCGCCACCGATTGAGCCCCAAAATCCCTTCCCCATAGGGGATAGAAGCGATCTGACTTTTATGTGCTCCTATGGCCTGCAATTTTTTCCCTACCTGGTCATCGATATATTCAATGCGATCCCAACAGGGGAATAGTCTCCAAACTTCATAGGCCCATACGGCGTCTATGGAGAGGGGCGTTTTTTCAATACATTCCCGGGTCAGTTGTCCCGCTAGGCGGTGGGTAGGATGCCTGTCCCAGCGATCATGGAGAGAATAGACCTCTTCAGGCCGGAGTTGCTTGATAAGCTCCCCGAGCCGATCTTTGGCCAAACGGTAATTGGGCGTATTTTTTAGATCAGGAAGATCAAAAAAAATCACTTCTTTGATCCCTAACACCCCTGCCGCTTGAGTGGCTTCTTGCTTGCGAATCTCTGCCAGGGTTTCTTCCGACCAACCAAAAGGATTGGGGCTTCTTCTCCCATCCGTCAAAATCACCGAGGTAATAGGGGCGCCTGCGGCGGCCTTCTTGGCCGCCGTTCCCCCCATCCCGATTTCCATGTCATCGGGATGGGCGCTGATGATCAAAATATGGCCCATTGTGCTGCCTTTGTGTTGATTACCCCATCATCCTAATCTTCTCCCGCCAGAGGAGAAGGGACGGAAAGGCGTGCTAATTTCTGGGGTCGATGTTAGCTTGGTTCTTTTAGCCGCGAATGCACGCGAATAAACGCTTTATTCCCTTGGTTTGGTAGATTCTTTATCTAGCTCCTTGAAATATTTGCGTTCATATAGCGTTTCCCTTATAGGAGAAATACGGTTAGATTGAGAATTATAAGGTCCTGTTAGATCAATATTCGTATCTCATCTATTCGGGAAACGCTATGGGCATCCATTTGCGGCTAACTAGGCTAACTAATTGATTCGAAGCTTATCTGTTCCTGATAAGCGGCACTAAGTTAAAGGAAGCTGTTATCGGGGTTTCTTTTCCAGGCGGGGAGGCGTGGGTCCTGAAGTTTCCGCCTCGATAAGCTCCGGGGGTTTGCGTCGGGCCAGGATTCTTCTAGCCGCTTTTCCCGTGAGGGCATCCTGGCGGGCCCGCACTACATAACCGGTTAAAGCACCGCCGGCGGCTAACAGGGTCAGTAGACCAAAAGTAAAGAACTGAAAAGAAAGTAATCCTACTCCAATACCGACGGCGCCAACCACGGTGGCTCCCACCTTGAAATTGGCTTTGGCATGGGCGCGGTTGGTCTCTTTTGCAATCCGCTGCTGAGTTTTTTCGAATGCTTGTCTCTTTTCTTTCTCCGTGGCCACAAGTAACTGTTCTCGTTCTCGAACCAACTTCTCCTTCATCCGCGCTAGGGCATCTTTTTTCATGTGATTGGCGATGGAGCCAAACCAGAAAGCGGTCATAAAACTGGCAATTAAGGCCAGTAGACCGTATAGCTGCCAGTTGGCTTTCGAGCTTTCCACAAAAGCGAAAACAAGGACCGCGGTGGCCGCCTGAACAATGATAATCCCCGGGAGAAACCTGAACATTGACATAAGTGTAAACCTCTCGGGATAGCAACTTGCTAGAGGCAGATAGAGCCCTTACCTGGTAAAAGATAGTCGAGACTGTAATCAATCTCATTATAAGATACCCACAAGATAAGATACCCACAAGGTGATTTGCGAGATGATGATGAATTATGGATAAACCCCAGGAAAAAACAGCCCCAGATCGGGTCCGGCAATACCACCAGCGGAGTAAACATCATTTAAACCGCTACGCCAGGGGGCCGGGAGGGCTCGACTGGGCCACTCAGCCCGATCCCTTCCGGCGTTATGAAGGGTGCGACTATGTGGATTTGCCCCTTACCGCAGATAGTTTGCAAACTCCTTACCCGGCGCTATATCGCCCCCAGGCGATACCGCCCCAGCCCTTGACCCTGGAGACGGTTGCCGCCTTGTTTGAACTGAGTTTTGGCATTTCGGCCTGGAAGCAATATGGGGAGTCCCGTTGGGCGCTGCGTTGTAATCCTTCCAGTGGGAATCTGCATCCTACGGAGGCCTATGGGATTTTCCCTAACCTAGCGGGCCTTCCTGGTGGAGTTTATCACTATGTGAGTTATGATCATCGCTTGGAGCAGCGTTGTCGTTTCCCCCCAAATTCCTCTGAACCGTCGCTCCCTGAGGGGGCGTTGTTAGTCGGTTTGTCCTCCATTCACTGGCGGGAGGCTTGGAAGTATGGGGAACGGGCCTATCGTTACTGCCAGCATGATGTGGGACATGCCCTGGCCGCTGTCGCTTATGCCGCTGCCACTTTGGGCTGGTCGGTTCGGCTTCTGCCCCACTGGAGTGATGATGACATTGCGACCCTGTTAGGGTTAAATCGGGAAGCAGACTACCGGGGGGCGGAGCAAGAGCATCCCGATCTGGTGCTCCTGGTGGGACCCAATCTCGAAGGTTTTGAGGCTCTCCCCCCAGAATCCTGGCTAGCAAAGGCTGCAGCAGGCCAATGGCAGGGGCAGGCCAATGCTTTGAGCCCCCACCATCGGTTTGAATGGCCCATCATCGAGGAAGTAGCTGAGGCTTGCCGCAAGCCCCCTACCCAGGAAACCCCTTGGTGTGCCCCCCCACTGCCTGAGCCTTTGCCGACCAGGGACAGGTTTTTAGCGGCCCATCTTATCCGTCAACGCCGCAGCGCCCAGGCCCTGGATGGGGTGACGGCCATTCCGGCTCCAACCTTCTTTCGGATGCTAGAGATGACCTTGCCTCGGCCCGGGTGCCCCCCTTGGATGGCCTGGCCCTGGGCACCCCGGATTCACCTGGCGCTGTTTGTCCACCGGGTAGAGGGCCTCTCTCCAGGTTTGTATCTCCTAATGCGCCGCCCCGATGTCCCCTTACAGACTGCCCTGGGCGAGGAATTTTTATGGCAGCGCCCAGATCATTGCCCCGACCATTTGGCCCTTTACCAGTTAGTGGAGGGCGATGCCCGGCGGGCGGCAGGCATCATTTCCTGTCATCAAGCCATTGCCGCCGACGGGGCCTTTAGTTTGGGCATGATAGGCGAGTTTGAAGAGGCCCTGGATGCAGGTCCTTGGGGTTACCGGCGGCTTTTTTGGGAAGCGGGTTTAATCGGACAAATACTCTATCTGGAAGCAGAGGCGGCTGGTGTTCGGGGGACAGGAATTGGCTGCTATTTTGATGATGCCCTGCACCAAACCCTAGGGTTGAGAGGGACTCAGTTTCAAAGCATGTACCATTTTACTTTGGGAGGCCCCCTTGAGGACACCCGCTTGCAAACTTTGCCCCCCTACGCCCATTTGCCTGAGCGAAGGAGGGCATAACCATTCCTAGCTAAAAGGGCAAGCCGTGAGTGGCGGCCCCCATAAATAAAAGCATGGGGATGGAGAGCATGGTATTGGTGCGGGAGGCGAGAAAGGCGACCCGCTTGGCCTTGGCCTTTTGTTCCTCAGTGGCCGGAACCAAACCCAATACTTTCTTCTGATTGCGCCAAATTGGCCCCCAAACATTAAGCAACATAATCGTCCCTAACCAAGCCCCCATCCCAATGGTGGTCAAGGCAACATCATTAGCCCCAATACCCAGGGTGAAGGCCCCATGCAAACTATATTGAGGCGCCGCCATTAAATAGTAAGCCCCGGACAGCCAAGTCACCAGTGCTGACCATCTAAACCACGCCAAAGCCCGAGGGGCGATGTATTTGCTGATGGCGGCGGGGCCTGGTCCCTTTTTATCCTTAGTTGCTTCAGCGAGGGCGGGGACCTGGACAAAATTAAAATAGTAAAGCAATCCGATCCAGGTGATGCCTGCGAGAAAGTGCAACCAACGATCAAGGGCAAGTGAGGTCATGGATTCCATAGGATTATCTCCATTAAGTTGAAGAGCCCGAATAATTCACGAGATCACCACAAAGGCACGAAGAGCACAAAGAAATTAAAAGCTTATTTGTGTCCTTTGTGTTTTGGTGGTGCAAAAAGCAGGTTAGCCGCCTGCTATTATTTTGATAATGAAAGTCAGCACTGCCGCCAGGACGAACCCGGAAATAATCGTGCCCAGAATAGAATTCAAGGGGTTCATTGTCTCCTCCCGCTTTCTAAATCAGTCGTGGTTCTTTTAAAAATTAACAATTTACCACCTATCGGCACCCTAGGGTAAGAGTCCAGTAGTGGCGATAAGTACTCTCTTCTTTATAGACGTAACCCACCCCCAGTTCGCAGTAGTTGGCATTTAAGATGTTACGCCTATGTCCTGAGCTATTCATCCAGCCCGCGAGCACCGCTTGGGGTGAAGTATATCCTGCAGCAACATTTTCTCCTGCGGTACGATATGAGTAACCTGCATCCGTCATCCGGGTAAAGGGAGTCGAGCCATCTGAGCCTGTGTGGCTGAGAAAATTGTTTTGGGCCATATCTTCAGAATGTCTTTTGGCCGCAGCCACCAGAGCGTTATGAATCGTCAGTGAAGAAAGATTATTTTTTTGTCTTTCTTGGTTAATCAACTGGATAAGTTCCTGTTCTTGTGGAAGGAGGCTATGGCTGTCATTATCATCGGCCGATTCCACCATTTCCGGGGGAGGGGGCTGGGATTGCTCTGGGGTTTTTGTTTTAAAAGCGGTAATTTTGGCAATGTCTTTGCCAATGCTTAAATCACTGGCAATAGGGACAGGGGTATCCTCTTCTACAGCGGTGGGAGGATCAAAAATTTCTAAGCTGTGCTCCCCGTTGGCCTGGGAACGGACAATCGCAATTTCATCTTCCCCATCATCATCAAAATCCCCAGCAGCAAGACCATGAGGAATAATGTCTCTTCCCAGGTTGCTATAGCTCAGTAAGGGTAGCCCAAGATCCTCAGAGATAGGGTGAGGGGGTTGATAAATTTCGACGCTAAAGGTGTCATCCGGATTTTTCTTGGCGATGACCAATTCGTCTTTTCCGTCACCCACCCAATCACCGGCGCTTAGGCCCACGATATTATTGCCAATCTCGGAAACATCTGCGATTGCTAAAGCATTTCCCCTGATAGTGGTGGGAAGATCGTAAACCACCAATTGATAGTTCCCCTCTGGATGCCGGTGAATGAGGGCAACTTCTTTTTGGGGATCAGAATCACAATCACAGAAGGTAGCAAATTGGGTATTTCGCCCTAAATATCGATCCTCCGCTAGCAAGCGAAAAGAAAGTGATCTCTCCTCAGCAGTGGCTGCATAGAGATAAAGGCCGTTAACACCATTTCTTCCTTGAGGGATGAAAAGGAATTCATCGCCTTCTATACCGTTGATATCTTCTGTCGCAAAACTTGGAATATTTCCGAAGATATGGACATCTTGAAAGAGTTTAGCGCCCATGCCGCCTTCGGTTTCAAGCGGCGGGTTATATATTTGAAGAGTTAGCGCTGGTTGGTTAGCATTATTTTTGATTATGGCGAGTTTTTCTTCTGTGGCCAAAACGGTCGTAGAGAGCAAAAATAATATTAATATAAAGAGAGCACCACGAAGTCTTCTTGGGTTGTGGTACATAAAAGTCCCCCTGATTTGTCTATTGTTGTCGGCAAGTGGTATTTTCCCGAAACGCCTATGAGCGCAAATATTTCAATAGCTTAAAGACAAGCAAGCGTTGGCCCGTTAGAAAATTATTCAAGTAGAGCTGATTCTAGCCGGTACCCTCTTGCGGAAGGCGTGAGGCAAGTAGGGTTTCTACCATCTCGATATCTATAGGTTTTAACAGGTAGTGATCGAAACCCGCCTGCTCGGAGCGATCCCGGTATCCTTCTAGATCATGGCCCGTCCATGCAATCAACATCATTTCTTCTCGGAAATATTTCTCCCGAAGACGACGAGCTGTTTCATAACCATCCATGCCCGGCATGCTAATATCCAGGAATACTACCTCGGGCTGGAAATTCTGCGCCGCTTCAATAGCGGAGGGGCCATCAGGCGCCATCATGACTTCATGCCCCAAAGCTTCCAGCAGCAGGGCAAAGGATGCGCGGACATCTGGTTCGTCATCGACCACCAGGATGCGACGTAAACCTTGACTCCGTACGGTGCTGGGGGCGGGCGGTATTTCCTGAGAAGTGGATTCCAGGATAAGCGGCAGATGGATTGTAAACTCACTTCCCCGTCCCGGTCCTTCACTAAGCGCGAAAGCTTTTCCCCCATGCATTTCGGTTAAACGGTGGACCAGGGTCAGCCCTAGCCCTAGGCCGCTTTGGGCTTGATCCAAGGAGCGGTCAGCTTGGGTGAAGATATCAAAAATATAGGGTAGTTTCTCGGGCAAAATCCCCACCCCATTATCCCGTACCCGGATAATCGCCTCGCCCTCCTGGGATTGAGCTACCTGCAACTGGATATGGCCGCCTGATGGAGTATAGTTAACCGCATTGTTGAGCAAATTAGCGACTATTTGCACTAATCGCACGGGATCTGCCTCCACTTTAAGTGGCTGCGCCGGGAGCGACAGGGTCAGCTCATGACGAGCGCTTTCAATGGCAGGCTGAGCGGTTTCAACCGCCTGCATTACCACCTCTTTAAGTTCCACCGGTTGGGTTTTAAGATTGATTTTCCCGGTGACGATCCGGGCCACATTGAGCAGATCATTCACCAAGCGGGTCAGGTGTTTGGCCTGCCGATCAATGATGTCGATGCTCTTACTCTGAATAGCCGGATGATGGAGGTGCATCCGCATAAGCTCCACCGCATTGCAGATAGGGGCAAGAGGATTACGCAGCTCATGGCCTAGCATGGCCAGGAATTCATTTTTGCAGCGGTCGGTTTCTTTGAGGGCTTCTTGAATGTGGACCAGATCATGAATGTCGGAGCAGGCGCCGAACCACTTGGTGATCTGGCCGGTTTCATTGCGGATGGGATGGGCGCGGCCCTGAAACCAGCGGTAGCGGCCGTTGCCATCGCGAAGCCGATATTGGGCTTCAAACAGCTCACCGGTTTCCACTGAGTGCCTCCAGCGGGTTTTTACCTGTTCCAAGTCATCAGGATGGAGGGCCGCCATCCAGCCAGAACCCTCTGCTGCTTCGGGAGTCAGCCGGGTGTGTTCGTAAAAGCGGGGATTGGTGTATTCTCTGGAACCATCCGGGCGGCTGGTGAAGATAATGTCCGGTACCGTTTCAGCCATTACTCGGAAGCGCTCCTCGCTTTCCCGGAGGGCCTCTTCAGCTTGCCGCTGTTCGGTGATATCGAAAATTAATCCGGCGATGGCGGTGGCATATTCCTGGGAGTTGCGTTTTACTGTGGTGCTGACCACCCGCCACCACCGCCATGAACTGTCCTTGTGTCGCAGGCGGTACTCTTGGCGGAGGACGGGAATTAAATCCTGAACAAAATCATGATAAGCCTGTAGAGTCCGTTCCCGATCTTCAGGATGCAGCCGCTGCTCCCACCAATCCCAACGCTCCGGCACAGGGGGTATCTCATCTAATGAGTACCCCAGCATTTCGGCGAATCGTCTATCGACGGTCCCCCAACTGAGGTCGGTGGCAAACTCATAATAGCTGGCATTGCTGGCTTGAATAACCGCGCTCTGCCGCCGTCGGCTCTCGCTCAGGGCTTGCTCGGCCCGCTTGCGCTCGGTAATGTCCATAAACGCGCCTATGCATCCTCGAACTTGGCCTTTTTCATCGAAGAGGGGGGAGGCGTAACCATAGATGCTGGTTGCTGAGCCGTCATTGAAGACCAGATCAAATTCTGAATCCCGGACTTCCACGCCATGGGTTGCAGCATATTGCAGTGGAAGTTCCTGGGGTGGAATTTCATGGCCGTTTCGGCAAACCTTATAATTTAGCGGGCGTTCATTGGGCGGGGCTGTTTTTGACAGATTAACCTGGGGAGGGAGTTGCAGTAACTTATGGGCGGTTGGATTACCGGTGATGCGTTGGCATTCAGGATCATGGGCGAAGACAATTCCCAGGGGGAGGACCTCCATGAGTTTTTCGATTTCCTCAGCCCGCTCCCGCAGTTGCCTTTCCATCTGTTTGCGTTCCGAAATATTTCGGAAAAAGACCGAGAGGCCATCGGCTGAAGGGTAAGCGTCACACTCATACCAAAGGGCAGAGGGAAAATAGAAGGCTTCAAAATGGACCGGAATGTTTTCTTCCATGGCCCGATGAAGTTGAGTATAAAAATCAGTTTCTTTGGCTTCAGGAAAGAGCCCCCAACACACCTGACCTAAGATTTCCTCCAGGGGTTTGTCCATGAGGCGTATTGCGGCTGGGTTGATATAAGTGAGGCGCCACTGTTGATCGATTAAAACAAAGGCATCGGTGATGCTGTCCAAGATATTTTCGATGTTGGGGGGCGTCTTCCAAAAGGTTTCCATGGATTGTTTCCCCTTGGCAGCCGTTTGTACTAAGAGTTTCTGCTTATTTTTTCCTTGATTTTTCATGGCGATTTGCTGCCTCGCTCCTAAGTGGATAAATCCCCTTTAAATAAAAATCATAGGATCACGGCAATCAGGCAATAAAGTTCCGCCCCGAAGTATTTGATTTTGAAAGCTGAAAGAAAGTGATTCCGGGAGAAAACGAAAATTTTGAGAGCACCTTCAGCCGATTTTTTTGCTACCGATAAAATTTCAACCAAAATAAATCAAGCACTTGAGTAGCACACAATGAGCGACCATTACGATATCGAACTTTTGATTAAATCCCATATCCCCATCATCGTTATTGAAACCCATGAAGAACTGCGTGCGGTAGAACTATTAACCCAAATTACACGGCGCTTGGCTAGGCCGGTGTTTAAGTGGAGTGTGACCGAAGGTTTGAGACGCCTCGACCAGGATTACGCTCCACAACGCCATAATAGTCAACCGCTCGATGTCCTGCAGCACATTAAGGCGGTTTCCCTGCCGGGTCTTTTTATTCTCGCTGATTTTCATCCCTATTTGGAGGATCCTCTCCATGTGCGTTTATTGAAGGATATTGCCCTTACTTGTGAGGTGAGGAAACACACGCTGGTGTTGTTGAGCCATCATCTTGATATTCCCCCAGAATTGCATAAATTTTCAGCCCGGGCCGTGTTAACCCTACCCAGCCCCTCAGAACTGCACGCCCTCGTGCGAGAGGTGGCTAGAGAATGGTCCCTGCACCACAGCGGCCAATCAGTTAAGGCCGATCCGGAGGCCCTTCAAATGCTGGTGAGTAACTTGTCTGGCTTAACCTATAGGGATGCTAAGCGGTTGGCTCGCAATGCAATTTTTAATGATGGGGCGATTACCCAAAGTGATCTGCAGCGGGTGATGAAGGCAAAATATGAGCTTCTCAACCAGAAAGGGGTCCTTGCCTTTGAGTATGATACGGCACGTTTTTCTGAGGTCGGCGGTTTTAAGCGGCTTAAGCACTGGCTTGAGCAGCGCCGCCGCCCCGTAACGGACGGCTTGCCGTCGCCCCCTCTTGGGGTGCCAAAGGGAATTTTACTGCTAGGCGTGCAAGGATGCGGTAAGAGCTTGGCCGCGAAGGCAGTTGCAGGGACTTGGGCCATTCCGTTGTTGCGGCTCGATTTTGGTACCCTTTATAATAAATTCTTTGGCGAGACCGAGCGTAACCTGCGGGAGTCCTTAAAAACTGCTGAAGCCATGGCACCCTGCGTGCTCTGGGCTGATGAAATTGAAAAGGGAGTCTCCACCGATGGCTCGGACAACGCCACTTCGCGCCGCGTGTTAGGGACTTTATTGACTTGGTTGGCAGAGAAAAAAAAACCTGTATTTATCGTTGCAACCGCTAATGATATTGAGGCTTTGCCGCCGGAACTGGTCCGCAAAGGCCGCTTTGATGAGATATTTTTTGTTGATTTACCGGATCAATCTGCCCGTGAAGCCATTTTCCGTATTCATTTAGTCAACCGAAATGGGGATGGAGCGGCGATTGATATTCCCTCTCTTGCGTCAATGAGTGAAGGGTTTTCCGGTGCAGAAATCGAACAGGTGATTGTTTCCGCCTATTACTCCGCCCATGCACAAAATCTCACCCTGAATACCCAAACCATCGCCGCTGAGATTGCGCTGACGCGGCCATTATCAGTGACGATGGCGGAGAAGATTGCCTACTTGCGCTCTTGGGCGGCCGAGCGGACAGTGCCGTGTGATTAACTACTTGCTTAAGGGTATGCGATGTTACTTCGAGTTCTTGGTAATATGTTGTTGCTTTTATTGCTGTTAATGCTAGTGGGGTGTATTCCCCGTATGCAGCGTCTAGGTGAACCGGTGCAAATGCCAAGACTTGAGGCAAAGCGGTTTATCACCGCAGATGGTGAAATCCTTCCCATGCGCGCTTGGCTCCCGGAGGAGAAAGCCACCTCCGTGGTGGTTGCCATTCATGGATTTAATGATTACAGCCACGCTTTTGAGGCGGTTGGAACTTACTTAGCCCAACATGGCGTGGCCGTCTATGCCTATGATCAGCGGGGATTTGGCGCTACCCGGCAGCGGGGAATTTGGCCCGGTGTTGAGTTGCTTGCCAGTGATCTTAAGGCCTTTATCAAAGCCGTGGGCGCCCAATATCGGAATCAGCCCCTTTATCTTTTAGGCGAAAGCATGGGGGGAGCCGTTGCCATGGTGACGATGGCTGCCCCGGATGCGCCCCCCGTGGAGCGTTTGATCCTAGTCGCTCCGGCGGTTTGGGGAGGGCAAAGCATGAATGGGTTTTACCGCTCAGTATTATGGGTGTCAGCCCATACGGTACCTTGGTTGAGGGTAAGTGGGCGAGGTTTGAAGATCAGAGCTTCGGATAATAACGAAATGCTGAAGCAAATGCGTGCTGATCCTCTGGTGATTAAGAAGACCCGAATCGATGCCCTCTATGGGGTGGTTCATCTCATGGATAGGGCTAGGGCGGCCATATCCCAACTCTATACCCCCACCCTGGTTTTGTATGGAAACCGGGATCAAGTGATTCCTAAACAGCCGGTTTGCCGTCTCCTGGAAGAAATCCCTGGACCCCGCTCGGCGGCTTTTTATCCAGAGGGTTACCATATGTTGTTACGGGATCGGGAGGCTGAACAAGTTTGGCAAGACTTGGCTGAATGGCTGCAGGTCCCTGCTCGGGTATTCAGCTCTAGCACTCCAGCCGGATGTTTGCCCTTGCTGGCTCAAATGGATTAAACAATCAGGGACGGTCAATTGCTTGCGAGTGGTTTCCCCTGGCATAATCCTAATAGCATTTCTCGTTTAATTGAGAGACCTAAGGCGCTCGGGGCAGACGCAACCAGACACGCTGTCAATCCATCCCTGGAAGCTCGACGTCGGCGTCCCTGCCGCCGACGGTCTGGTCACGCTGACCCCAAGCCCAATGGAGTTCTATCTAAATGGGAACCATTATAGAAACGTAGGATAATCAGTTAATTCATCCAAAATAATAGAGAGATTTAAAGAGGTGGGACATGCGGTCGAGCGGAACTTTGGCGCCTGAGTGGAATATCGCCCAATGGTTTAATACCAGCCAGCCCTTGCAATTGGCTGATCTTCGTGGAAAAGTCGTGGTTATCCATGCTTTTCAAATGCTTTGCCCTGGATGTGTGGTCCATGGTTTGCCCCAGACTCAGAAAATTTATAACACTTTTGATGCCAATGATGTCGCCGTAATCGGTTTGCATACGGTGTTCGAGCACCATGAAGTGATGACTCCCCAGGCCCTTGAAGCCTTTATTCACGAGTATCGTTACACCTTTCCCATAGGGGTCGATCAGCCGGATGGGCAGTCGGGACCCCCCCTGACCATGCGGGCCTATGGGATGCACGGAACCCCCACCCTGATCTTGATTGATCACAATGGCTATATCCGCAAGCATAGTTTTGGTCGTGATGACGATATGGGGATAGGGGCTGATATTGCGACCCTTATCAGTGAAGCCAAGGGAGCTGCGGTTGAACCGTCTACCCCTGAAGAGGGGCGTGCTGGGGGTGGCGGTTGCGATGAAGAAAAATGTACCGCTTAGATGCTCTGATGACGTGGAAGAAGATCCCAATACCCTAACCCCGGATCAGGCGGAGCCTCCGACCGCGGGGGAATCCATTGGGACCATTCTCGAGCGCCGCCTCAAGCGGCGCACCGTGCTCAAAGGAGTCGGGGTGGTGGCGGCCGCTCCCGTGCTTTCCTTGCTCCCTTCCCTCTGGACCCCGGAACGGGCGCAGGCAGCTCCTAAGGGGGGGTTAGGATTTACGCCTATTGCCGGCAGCAGTGCCGATAAAGTCATCGTGCCGGAGGGTTACCAGGCCAGGGTACTGCTTTCCTGGGGTAAGGCACTGTTTTCCGGGGTCCCGGATCTGGACACCGGGCATTTAGATATCCTGTTGACTCCCCAGGGGGCGGAACTTCAGGCGAAGCAGTTTGGTTATAACTGCGATTTCAACGGTTTTTTCTCCCTATTCCAGGCTCGTTCCTTCCGGGGATTATTGGCCACCAACCATGAGTTTACCACCGAGGAACTCATGTTTCCCGGCTGGCCTGGCGATGATGCTCCGGCTCGGGCCAGTTTCATACGTCAATTTCCCGCCGTGGTTTCGGTCATGAAAGCAGCCCATGGGGTGTCCATTGTCGAAGTGATTCGGCGGGATGACCAATGGCATTTTAAGCAGGATTCCCCCTTTAATCGTCGGATTACGGGGGAGACTCCCATGGAGCTGACTGGACCGGCTGCCGGGCATGATTTACTGCAAACGGCGGCCGATCCTTCCGGTAAACAGGTTTTGGGCACTCTGAATAATTGCGCCGGCGGCAAAACCCCCTGGGGGACGTTGCTGACCTGTGAGGAAAACTTTGATCAATACTTCGGCAATCTTGAAGGGTTAATAAAACAGGCGGAGGAAGAGGGAGAAAACAGAACGGAATTAGAGAAATATGCGGTCTTTCACGAGCGTTTGCCCCTGCCGAGGGAATTAAGCCGCCGGGGCTGGGAGCTGGTTGATAAGCGCTTTGATGTGGCTGCACATCCCACCGAGGCCTTTCGCTTTGGCTGGGTCGTTGAAATTGATCCCTATCACCCTGATACCGTTCCCAAGAAAAGAACTGCCCTAGGCCGGTTTAAACACGAAGGGGCGAATGTGGTGGTGGCGCCGGAAGGCCGGGTAGCGGTCTACTCTGGCGATGATACGCCCTTTGAATATATCTACAAATTTGTGAGCGATAAGGCCTACGATCCCCAGAACCGGTCCCATAATCTGACCCTACTGGATCAGGGCACCCTCTATGTGGCCCGCTTTAGGGATGATGGCACCGGGGAATGGTTGCCTTTGGTGTTTGGGCAGGCTCCCCTTGATGAGGATCATGGTTTTACCAGCCAAGCGGAAGTGTTGATTAACACCCGGCGGGCGGCTGATCTGGTGGGAGCGACTCCCATGGATCGACCTGAAGATATTGAAACGAATCCAGTCAATGGCAAAATTTATGTCCCCTTGACTAACAATCCTTGGCGCGGCGCGGAAGTGAATATTTTCAATGGCCGCCGGATTTCGGGAGCGGCGGATGCCAAAAATCCGCGTACCCCGAACAAATCGGGTCATATTATTGAAATGACCGAGGATTCCCATGATCCGACGGCGCTTACCTTTAGCTGGGAAATCTTTATTCTTTGCGGTAACCCTTCTGCTCCGGAAGGCAAGTTCTTAACTTCTTTAACCAGTGAGGGGAGGATCGGTCCCCAGGATACCTATTTTGGAGGTTATCCGGCCGCCTCCCGGATTAACCCCCTCGGCTCCCCGGACAATTTGGCCTTCGACCGTCTAGGCAACTTATGGATCGCCACGGATGGTAAACCTGATGTCCTAAACCTCTCCGAGCCTATTAACAATGGCCTCTATGGAGTGCCCACGGCAGGTAAAAACAGGGGATGGGTGCGCCAGTTTCTGAGCGGCCCCAAAGGATGCGAGGTGTGTGGGCCGGAATTTACTCCGGATAACCAGACTCTCTTTGTCAGTATCCAACATCCGGGAGAAGGGGGGACCCTCAGCAAAAGGATCAGTGACTGGCCTGAGGGTAAGGGCCGGCCTCCGCGGCCTAGTGTCCTTGCCATCACCAAAACCGATGGGGATAAAATTGGAAGCTAACAAGTTCATTTTCATTGTTGAACCGCGCTAGTTAGCAGTCGCACGCTTTATAGAGAATACGGTAAATGCGTCCCCCTTGGTCATCGCTGATATAAAGGGAACCATCCGGTCCTTCAGCGATTCCCACGGGTCGGTGGGCCGCAGCGCGGGGATTCTTGTGTTGAGCGGCAAAACCTTCTGCGAACACTTCCCAGGCGCCGGCGGGGTTTTTGTCCTTAAAGGGGGCGAAGACAAGATGATAGCCGCCTTGGGGCAGTGGGGCCCGATTCCAAGAGCCGTGGAAGGCAATGAATGCACCTCCCTGATATTTTTTCGGGAACTGGTTGCCGGAATAAAAGTGCAAGCCATTGGGAGCCCAATGGGCGGGAAAAGCTATCAACGGATTTTGTTTCTCCTGGCAGCGGCCCACCGCTTTCCCATCTCCCCCGTATTCGGGGGCTAAGACTTTTTGGTTCAGCGCCGGGTCATGGTAGCAGTAGGGCCAGCCAAAATCCCTATGTTCTTCGATACGCACCAACTCCTCTGAGGGTTTTTCCGCATTCTGGGTCTCGTCGAAATGGGGCCACAGATTTAACTGATCCCGCCCGTGGACCACACCATAAAGTTTGCCGTCTTGGGGGCGAATCGCAAGGGCAACTGTATTGCGAAGGCCGGTGGCAAAGCGAGCCCCGTCTTGTTGATCCTGACGGGGCTGATGGGCGTCAAAGCGCCAAATTCCAGCGCGGGTGTCAAGTTCGTTGCACGGATCTTTTCCCGGTGAGCCCGCAGCCCGATCCTGTTTTTGACAGGCGTTGGAGGGGGAGCCAATATTGACGTAAAGCCCCCCTTCAGAATCGAAAGCGATGCTTTTGGCCCGATGACTCGGGGCTGCTGGCAGCCCTTGGACAATGGTCTCGGCCGCCCCCGCAGGCTCCAAATCTCCAGCCCGCCATGGATAGCGTATGATGGTGTCATGGGTGGAGAAATAAAGATAATCTTTATGAAATTCCACGTCACTTCCAGGGCCGTTGCCAAAACGCTTTTTTACGTCGGCAACGCCATCCCCTGTGGTGTCCCGTAGCGCCAGGACTCCACCTGACTTATTGGTGGTGCCAATGGCAATGAATATATCCCCATTGGGGGCAACTGTTAAATGGCGTGCTCGGCCCACTTGGTCCGCCACGATAAGGGCGCAAAAGCCTTTAGGTAAGATGAGCCCCCCGTTATCTGGATTGCAAGCCGGCTGTGCTAGCGTGGCGGTAGAGAGCAAGATACAGAAAAATAGCATGAAGGCTCCCCAAGCGGGGACGTTATTTCGTCTTTTTGCCATGGAGTTGCTCCAAGAGTGGGGATATCTATTCGCGGTTTATTTTAGGGTTAGTTGGGACAACACTGTGGGCAGTCAAAGTGACAGAATAGGCGAGGGGAGAGGAAATTGCCACTCCCAGATAGGAGCAATTTACTCTAAGGTCATCTCCTTAGAGCACGGGAGTCGTTGTGGATTGAAAACGTTTCCCTGATTCGAGCAGCTGTTTTAAGTTGCAAACTACGCTTTCGCTACCTGCTTTAACTGAGTGGGCGATAGCATGTTCAAAGGGTCTCATAAAAAGCTCTAATTTCAACTCGAAAGTAAAGCGGACCCGGGTGGTTTTGTTTATAGCCTCGAAATCATAGAGCGCCCGATAATGGGGGCTTGAAGTGCTTTCAAACCATATCCGCCGTGGCGGTTGATACTCAACGACCTGAAAAGTCGATTCCGTCTGGCGGCCGCTATCTACGCGTACCTGTCTGGCCCTGGTCCCTGCCCTCACTGGACCGCTGGTTATCTTCTCAAGTTCGATTACCTCGGGGGACCACTTGGGATAATTCTCAAAAAATTCAACGGAGACGTACCGAAAAACATGCTCTAGTGGACGATCAATGAGAATGCTTGATTGGGTTTTAATCATCGCGTTTTCTCCTCATATATTTTAAAGCTAGCAAATGGGGCCTTAATCTCAAGAGGAGTTCACTCGTCTAGAGAGGGGCATTAGAATGGTGGTATCTGGAATGGAATTTGGGAGAATCCTATGATGAGCAAACTGGCATTAAAAATTAGAGTCTTTTGGTCTTTAATAATTCTTGGATTGGGTTGGGTTATTGGCGTTAATAATTTGGTCTTCGCAGAAGAGCTTCCAAAGCAATCTATCTTGCCCCTTGCTTTGGCCAATAAGGCGGCGCTTGCTGCGGTTGATCAGTGCAAGAAAGAAGGTTATCGAGTCAGCGCCGCGGTAGTGGATGGGGCTGGCGTGGTGGTCGCACTGCTAAGAGGAGATGGCGCCGGCGCCCATACCGTTGATAGTAGCCGGGGTAAGGCCTACACGGCCGCGAGTCTGCGGGAGCCGACTCAAAAGCTAGCACAACTCATTGCCCAAAAACCGGAAATTCAGGCACTAAGAGATATGAATGAATCTATTTTGATCCTAGGGGGCGGACTGCCCATCAAGATAGGGGGCGAAATCGTGGGCGGCATTGGCGTGGGGGGAGCTCCTGGCGCTGTTTTAGATGAGAACTGCGCCCGTGCTGGTCTAGAAAGCTTGGGTGCGGATCCCTATAAAGAAAATAATTAGCAGTTGTGGGTAGGGGGTTGCAGCGCGTTACAGCTAAGAGCCTGAGTTGTTCGCGCTAGCGCCCTAGGTCTTTGAGTGTTTGGGGTTTCATTACCATCGTTTCTCTTCCTGTTTTTTTCGTTACTCTTCCACCATGACTTAATAAAATGGCTGTAATGGGCTATTTTATTTGATAAACACAACTGAATCAGGGGCTGATATGGACGATAATAAAAAAGCTGAAGAGCTAATTTCCAAAACGGGTGAATTAGAGACCAAAACGGCCTCCCTTGATGAACAAACCCGTTCTCTTAAGGCGACAACTCAGGAATTAACTCGCCGTACTGAAGAACTGAACACTAAAATCGGTAAGCTGACCCAAAAGAGCGATAGCGCAGAGTCCCTGTTTGGGACCCTGAAGGGCCGCTCCGACACCCTAGAGACCAGCACTCGCCAACTTGCTTCCGAGACCCAGGAACTTCAGAGCAAAACTGGCGATCTGGCCACTAAAGTGGAGGAAGTCTTAGGCACAGCAACGACCCTAGAGCAAAAGGTCGGCGGTCTGATCACTTCTAAAGATGAACTGGCGGCCCAATTAAACGCTTTAAAAACCGAACTTTCCGCATTAGTAGATAAGAATGAGCAATTTGCCGCGGCGGCCAATACCTTGGAATCCCGGGCGGGTTCTTTGGAAGGAATGGCTGATGAGCTGAAGGGGCAAATTAAAGAGCTGGATACCCACACGGGGGAACTTCGGGCAAAGGGTGACTCCTTAGCAGGACGACTCCAACAGTTGGAGACACGGACGGGTGAGCTAAATCCTCAAGTGGCGGCACTCAATGACACCACTGCTCGTTTAACCTCTCAAAGCGATGGGCTGAAGTCCAATATTGAAGGGTTGGAAAAGCAGTTTGGGGAACTCCAGGCCGTTTCAGATGAATTAAACACCCGGGCCACCAAGCTTGAAAACAAGTCCGCCAACCAGGCGTCCCAACTTAGGGCGCTTGGAACTCGAACCGATAAGCACATCTCCCGCTCCCATAAAATTTTCTGGGTGCTAGGAATTGCCGTGGCTCTCTGGCCGATTGCCGGGGTTTGGTTGCATCTCAATCATACCAAAAAATTAGAGGCCCAAACCTCTAAGGAAGGTCCAGCGCCGGCAACATTAACAGGCCGGCTCAATGAGGCGGACCAGGCTCGAAATGAGCTTCAAGCCCAGATTGCACAAACCCAATCGCAAGTCGCTCAAACCCGTGGGGAGCTGGAAGCAGTTCAAGAAACGCTTATACAACATAACCGTTTATGGAGCGATCTTAAACAAAAAACAACCGGCTTGAATACTTCCATGGGGCAATTAGAGCAGCGGGTCAGTGCTCTTGAGCAAAAGTCGCCGCCGGAAGGGGAAATCAGCCGTTTTGGTTCGAGTCTTAATAATGCTAATTGGCTGCTCGGCCAACCGCCCGAACACTATACGCTGCAATTGTTAACTGCAATCAATGAGGCGTGGCTGGCGGATTTTATTGAGCGTTATCCGCCTCCTTCGAATTCGGCCCATTTCCGTACTGCCGAGGGGGGATGGTATCGGTACAGGGTGGTCACCGGCGTTTATGAGAATGTGGCTTCCGCTTCGCAAGCTCTGCAAGCGCTTCCCGATCCTTGGAAAAAATACAACCCCTGGATTCGTAGGATAGGCCCTATTCAGGAGAATATTTCAGTCCGTCCCGGAGGGTAAACCCCAGAGGTTCAAAATGGCGGGGTTTATTTCCCCAGCAAGAGGTCTTTGGCTTGGTTGATTTTGGCGGCAAGATAATCGGATCCTCCATGATCCGGATGGACCTTCTGCATCAGCCGACGGTGGGCGGTAATAATTTCCTGTTTACTGGCTCCGGTCGCCAAGCCTAGGATTTGATAGGCTTCTTCCGGCGACATTTCCCCATTACTTGCAGGATGATCCTGCTGAGCTTTGGCATTGGCCTGGTCTTGCCAATCCTCTCCGTAGACCCGTTCCAAATAGGCCCGCACCAGGGCCGCCGATTCTTCATCCGCCGCCTGACATTCTAGGAGCAACTGAGCCAGATCCGGTAAACCTAGAGCATCCAGGGGTTTGCCGGAAAAACTGCCTGCCAGCACTTCTCCTGTCATCTCCCCGGTCTCGTGATCCAGGGTCATGCGCACAAACCGCGCTTCCACGGTGGAACGGTTAGGGGCGGTACTTCCGGAGTCGGCATTCCCAAAACCCGTGTTGGCGCGGCGGTAAGCCCATAGTCGCTGCAACAGGGGAACAAAGCGGAGTAAGGGCAGTAGCCGTGCAACCCCTGCCGCCAGGGCGCCTAGCAGCGCCATTACCCAGGGCAGCCGGCCCGTGGCCATGAGAAATAAAAAGAGGCCGATAGCCAGTGCAATACCGCCCCGGCGCATAGACTGGATCACCACCGGGCGCGGGGTTTGAGCAATCCAACGGCGCAGTAAAATAATCCCAATGAGGACCAGTAAAGCAAGCAGAACAGCGGGACGCACGTTGACTAATCTTTTTTGACTTGATGAATGAGCTGCAAGGTTACTCCACCTTGGCGCTGGCTAAAGTTTTCCAAGGCGTGTCGCCCCCCGGTAGCATAGACCGCCACGGCGCTTAAGAGGTCGCGCAATTGGGCCGCACTGGCGGCATTAAAGCGGCAATAAGCGCCCTGGGTTAATTGGGCTATTTGCCGAAAGGCCTGCTCCGCCACGGGATCATGGCCTTCCTGAAACACAAAGACGGGGATGCCCAGAACCCCAAGCTCACCGGCAATATGACAGAGACGGTCCACGTTTTCTTCCATGCAATCGCCCACGAAAACCAAGGCGTTGACCTTTTGTTTCCGGGCCTCATCCCGAGCATGCTGTAACACCCTTTCAATTTGAGTGTAGCCACCAAGGCAACTCACGGCAGTCATCTGTTTTAGGAGCGCATCAGAGTGGCGGACCCAAGGGCTGGCGAAAAATTCTTTAAACCCTCGATAGTAACATAGCTGGATTTCGAGCCCACCCAAAGCGGCTGTTTCCTGGAACATTTGGGCCTGGAGGTGGCAAGCCCGATCCCAAGTGGGCTCCCGGCTTGCGGTGGCATCCATGGCGAAAATTAGCCGGCCATAGCGACCACCGGGTTTAATCCGGGGCATGGCCGCGACTTTTTTAAGGAACGCATCCACTTCGGTGTTGCGGGATCCTTGTCGAAGTGATTTACCTGCTTTTTCTGTCATAACTGTATGATAATGCAATAAGATAGGGAACGGTTTAGCGTGCAAATAATTAAGTTTCTTATTGTCATTAGGCGCAAAGTGATGGCGTAGGTTTCAATGAATACCAATCATTTGAAGGAATCTTACCAAAAGGCCCATTTTGATTGGCTTTCGCTCCGATATCCACTGGATGCAACAGCTCGTAATCGGCATCTTGAAGCCCAAGCTTTAAGCCAGCTATCGGCGGGCGAGGCGCTTCGGGTTTTGGATCTAGGCGCCGGCGCCGGGGCCAATATTGGCTATTACCGTCGCCTTTTGCCTTCCGCGACCCAGTGGTGGCTGGTGGAGCGGGATGCTGCGCTTTTAAAGCAGCTTCCTCGGTTTATTGAGGGTATGGGGGAAGAAGGGGGCAATATTATCCCCAAAGCCATCCATCCTTTGAGGGGGAATTTCTTAGATCCGGATTGTCCTGTTTATAGCCACTCCTTTGATCTGGTCCTTGCCAATGCCGTCTTCGATCTCTTAAGCGCCGATCAATTTCAGCGGTTGCTCCAGCTATTTCGCCAGGCCTGGGGAAAACATTCCCCCTTGTTTTTGTTCACCCTCAACCTGGATCAAGGCCTCCGTTTTAACCCGACTGATAAAGAAACGGAATACTGGTGTCGGCGTTATGAAGAGCATATGCACCGGCTCCAGCATTTTGGCCGAGCCATGGCGGCCCATTGTGGGCAGTGGATGGAAAGATTATTCCTGGAAAATGGCTTTAAGGTGGAAAGCGGCTCCTCGGCTTGGGAAATATCCCCTCAGCAAACGGAGGTTCTCCTAGCCAAGCTCGAATTTTTCGAAAAAGCGATGACTGAATTGGTGGGAACTGATGCTCGGCAGCGGAATTCATTCCAACAATGGTTAGCGCAAAAACGGCATCAGGCGCGTCAGCAGGAATTTTCATTGTTGGTTCCTCATCGGGATGTGTTGGCGAGGATGTAGTTAGGATATTACGCTCGCCGATAAGATTTAGCATACTAAGGAAATCACATTGGATATTGAGTTTTTTACAAACAAATTTGTGGGCATGATCATATTGGCTACCTTCATTGCATATACCGTTCGTGAAGAAAAAGAGAAAAAGGGTCAGTTCTCATATTACAGCATTCAATGCTATATTTTGGTGTATAGCGTTTCCCTTACAGGAGAGATATGGTTAGATTTAGAATTAAGGTCCTGCTAGGTCAATATTCGTATCTCATTTATTCGGGAAACGCTATAGGGCAAGACCTTTAAGAATAGAATTTGCGGGGGCGCTGTATCATGTGACCTCGAGAGGAGACCGGCGCGAAGACATCTATCTGGAAGAGGAGGATAGAGAGGCTTGGTTGGAGGTATTGGGCACTGTCTGCCGCCGCTTCAACTGGGTGGTGTGGGCCTATTGTCAGATGAACAACCATTATCATTTGGTGGTGGAAACGGTGGAGGGGAACCTCTCGAAGGGGATGCGGCAGCTCAATGGGGTGTATACACAGCGCTTTAATCGCCGCCATGACTTGGTGGGTCAGAGGATGTAGTTAGGATATTACGCTCGCCGATAAGATTTAGCATACTAAGGAAATCACATTGGATATTGAGTTTTTTACAAACAAATTTGTGGGCATGATCATATTGGCTACCTTCATTGCATATACCGTTCGTGAAGAAAAAGAGAAAAAGGGTCAGTTCTCATATTACAGCATTCAATGCTATATTTTGGTGTATAGCGTTTCCCTTACAGGAGAGATATGGTTAGATTTAGAATTAAGGTCCTGCTAGGTCAATATTCGTATCTCATTTATTCGGGAAACGCTATAGGGCAAGACCTTTAAGAATAGAATTTGCGGGGGCGCTGTATCATGTGACCTCGAGAGGAGACCGGCGCGAAGACATCTATCTGGAAGAGGAGGATAGAGAGGCTTGGTTGGAGGTATTGGGCACTGTCTGCCGCCGCTTCAACTGGGTGGTGTGGGCCTATTGTCAGATGAACAACCATTATCATTTGGTGGTGGAAACGGTGGAGGGGAACCTCTCGAAGGGGATGCGGCAGCTCAATGGGGTGTATACACAGCGCTTTAATCGCCGCCATGACTTGGTGGGTCATCTGTATCAAGGTCGTTATAAGGCGATTTTAGTCCAAAAGGAAAACTACTTGCTGGAGCTGTCCAGATATGTGGTATTGAATCCGCTGCGAGGGGGATTAGTGGGAAAACTGGAGGATTGGCCTTGGAGCAGTTATCTGGCCATGATAGGAGAGGCGAGTGTGTAGGGATTGAGGACTGACCCTTGTCTTAAAAAGAGGTTGCCTGATGAAATTCGTAGTAACTTTAGATCGTGACGAAGATGGAATGTGGATCATTGAATGCCCTTCCATCCCGGGTTGTGTTAGTCAAGGAAAAACTAGAGAGGAAGCACTGGAAAATATAAAAGAAGCTATTCAGCTTTGCTTGGAAGTGCGTGCAGAACATGGTCTTCCTCTTACGGTAGAAACCAAACAAGTAGAAGTTAGGGTGTAATGCCATCTATACCCACGTTGAGCGGACAAGAGGTCGTGAAGGTATTTTCTCGCTGCGGTTGGAAGGTGGTGCGACAAAGGGGTAGCCATATCATTATGGTCAAGGAAGGTTATACGGCTACTCTTTCTGTTCCCAATCACAAAGAGGCAGCAAAAGGAACATTACGCAGTTTAATACGGTTGGCAGATTTATCTATTGAACAATTTCTTGAAGAGGCAAAGAGCGTCTAATGAAAATTTTGAGGAGTGGAAAAGGGGTCAGAGTGGAAAAGGGGTCAGTTCTCATATTACAGCATTCAATGCTATATTTGGTGTATAGCGTTTCCCTTACAGGAGAGATATTGAGAATTAAGGTCCTGCTAGGTCAATATTCGTATCTCATTTATTCGGGAAACGCTATAGGGCAAGACCTTTAAGAGTGGAATTTGCAGGCGCGCTGTACCATGTGACCTCAAGAGGAGACCGGCGCGAAGACATCTATCTGGGAGAGGAGGATAGAGAGGCCTGGTTGGAGGTATTGGGCACTGTCTGCCACCGCTTCAACTGGGTGGTGTGGGCCTATTGTCAGATGAACAACCATTATCATTTGGTGGTGGAAACGGTGGAGGGGAACCTCTCGAGTGGAAAAGGGGTCAGTTCTCATATTACAGCATTCAATGCTATATTTGGTGTATAGCGTTTCCCTTACAGGAGAGATATTGAGAATTAAGGTCCTGCTAGGTCAATATTCGTATCTCATTTATTCGGGAAACGCTATAGGGCAAGACCTTTAAGAGTGGAATTTGCGGGGGCGCTGTATCATGTGACCTCGAGAGGAGACCGGCGCGAAGACATCTATCTGGGAGAGGAGGATAGAGAGGCCTGGTTGGAGGTATTGGGCACTGTCTGCCACCGCTTCAACTGGGTGGTGTGGGCCTATTGTCAGATGAACAACCATTATCATTTGGTGGTGGAAACGGTGGAGGGGAACCTCTCGAAGGGGATGCGGCAGCTCAATGGGGTGTATACACAGCGCTTTAATCGCCGCCATGACTTGGTGGGTCATCTGTATCAAGGTCGTTATAAGGCGATTTTAGTCCAAAAGGAAAACTACTTGCTGGAGCTGTCCAGATATGTGGTATTGAATCCGCTGCGAGGGGGATTAGTGGAAAAACTGGAGGATTGGCCTTGGAGCAGTTATCTGGCCATGATAGGAGAGGCGAGTGTGCCGAAATGGTTGGATGTGGAGGGGTTACTAGGTCACTTCGGCAGGCAACGGAAAAGGGCGATTGAGTCCTATCGTCGCTTTGTGATGGAAGGTAAAGGGCTGTCCAGTCCGCTGGAGCAGACCCGTCATCAATTAGTGTTGGGGGATGAAGCTTTTGTGAAGCGGTATCGGCAGGATAAAAGGCCCGAAGAACTGCGGGAGGTTTCCAAAGCCCATCGGCGCGCCTTGGCGATGTCGCTGGAGGAGTATCGAGACCGCTATGAGCATAGAGATGAGGCGATGGCCCGGGCCTATTTATCTGGTGCCTACACGATGTTGGAGATTGGTGAATATTTCGGGGTTCACTATATGACGGTGAGCCGAGCGGTGCGGCGATTTGAACAGCATAACCCAAAATAATGTTGAGATGTGAGAACTGACCCCATTTTTTGCGTCTCGCGCTTGGTTCGTCAAACCCTTTCATTTTCGAAAAAACTGGCCAACCACATCGGGGCAATCAAATTCTTTATTTGTCATTACAACCAAGAAGTTATACGACAACCCTGAGCAGCATTACTTTTTGAGCACTACCGGCGATTTTAGTCCAAAAGGAAAACTACTTGCTGGAGCTGTCCAGATATGTGGTATTGAATCCGCTGCGAGGGGGATTAGTGGAAAAACTGGAGGATTGGCCTTGGAGCAGTTATCTGGCCATGATAGGAGAGGCGAGTGTGCCGAAGTGGTTGGATGTGGAGGGGTTACTAGGTCACTTCGGCAGGCAACGGAAAAGGGCGATTGAGTCCTATCGTCGCTTTGTGATGGAAGGTAAAGGGCTGTCCAGTCCGCTGGAGCAGACCCGCCATCAATTAGTGTTGGGGGATGAAGCTTTTGTGAAGCGGTATCGGCAGGATAAAAGGCCCGAAGAACTGCGGGAGGTTTCCAAAGCCCATCGGCGCGCCTTGGCGATGTCGCTGGAGGAGTATCGAGACCGCTATGAGCATAGAGATGAGGCGATGGCCCGGGCCTATTTATCTGGTGCCTACACGATGTTGGAGATTGGTGAATATTTCGGGGTTCACTATATGACGGTGAGCCGAGCGGTGCGGCGATTTGAACAGCATAACCCAAAATAATGTTGAGATGTGAGAACTGACCCCATTTTTTGCTGACCCCATTTTTTGGCTTACTCTCCAAAAGTTTCTAAAAAACACTGAAAAGTTATTTCCCAGGTTGGCAAGAAGATCTCTTCTTTAATTTTTTGCGCTTGCCTTTTTAACAGAAAAAGTTCTTCGGGATGATGAAGTAATGTTGCTAAGGTTGATTTAAATTTTTTGTGATCACCCACTGGAATTAAAAATCCATTTTCCCCTTCTTTAATCCACTGCGGGGTTTCTCCCACCCTATAGGTTAAGACCGGAATACCCGCTGCTACCGCTTCAGCAATAGCCATGCCATAAGACTCAAAGCGTGAGGCTGAGACTAAAAGATCGGCGTCGGTTAATAATTTGCCGAGGTGTGAATGGGGAACGCTGTGGCATAAATGGATTGATTCTTTTAGGCCGCTATTATTTAATTTTCTTTTAAAGTGGCAGTAAACTTCAGGTTCTGTATGCAAATCACCCAACAACCTCCAGGTACCTTTAAAGGAAGGAGTTAGCTGCTGTAAATGAGACAAAATGTCTAATTGCCCTTTGCTGGGACTTAAAGTGCCGACGGTTATTAATCTAGGGGAGGGAGCCTTATCCCAAGGATCGGATGGGGGGGTATCCAGTTCGGTAAATTCAATGCCGGGAGGGCAACGATAAATAGCGCCGGTGTATAAAGCCTCATTTCTCAAATAATCGGCTAGGGTGGAACCAGGGACGAGTGTTCCATCCGCCAAGGTAAGTAAGGAGTGTTCTTTTTCTTGCAAAGCTTTCCGTGTTGTAGCAGAAAGAGAAGGGTTCATGCAGGGTAGAAAATGGAGCAAAAAATAAAGGCGGGTTGGAGAATCTCTGTTTACTAGAACGTGATTTAGGCGAGCTGGATTGAGGTCAGTCAGGTAAAGACTATCCAGGACAATATGGGCCGGTGCGGTGGAGGGCAGGGATTGGATCTTAGCGGGCACTTCTTCCGGATCAGCATGAATGCCAACCCCGGTTCCCGTAGCGGTGAGACGTTGGCGCAGGGCTTCATTGACCCGGAATCCTCCGGAGACGCGGGCTTTGGGCGCGGGCGCCATTAGGTAAATCATGGTTTAAGTGACCGTTCCCTCGTAGGAGCCCCAGGCCACATGGCTTTCCTCCAAGGTGATTTTCAGTGTTCCCTGGAAAGAAGCCCGCACCCGTTTGGCAAGTTGGCCATGAATATAGTGAGCCAGGTATTCGGTGGTGGTATTAACGCCACGGAAGGCCTCTTCTTCATCCAGGTTTTTGTAGTTAAGCAAGGCCAAGACGGCTTTTAGGGCGTTGAGGGCCAGGCCGATGTCAATCACTATGCCGTCCTGGCTGAGTCTCTCGGTGCGAAACTCGGCGGTAACGTTATAGGTGGCGCCATGAAGTTTTTGGGCGGGGCCAAAAACTTCTCCTTGCAGACTGTGGGCAATCATAAAATGATCTTTAACGGCAATGGTATACATAAGTACAAAGAAAATTTAAGTTTTATGGAAGTAGCGCTCAAAGGGGCGGTAAATGACGGCAAAGGAAAAGCCATCTGGGTTTTTATGGTAGAGTTGCTGCATAAAAAGGGGCAGATTATCAAATCTGATGACTTGTGAGATGAGGGCATCCAGCCGTGGATTTTGCAAATAGACGAGGACCTGTTCTAAACGCTGCCGGTGAGTCAGATGCCCCCGCTTGGGTTTGGCAATCGTGCTGACTTGAGAGGAAAGGATCTGTTTCCGTTGGAAATGGAAAGACCCGCCGAGGTGGAGGGACACGGGGCGATGACCCAACCAGCTCACTTCGATGACCCGACCTTCAAAACCCACGCTGTCCAAAGCCGTTTGCAGCCCTGAGCCTTGCCCCGAGCTATGAAAGCATAGGGAAAAAGCTTCCCGGGGAGAATCCTGGGGGCCAAGGGTAGTGAGCCCCCATCCTAGTTCTTCAATCAATTGCCGGCGCTGCTTGTCAATTTCAATAATCAAGGGGTGGCTGTCCCAGGCAGTTTTGAGCAAAAAAGCAATGAGCAGTCCCACAATCCCTCCCCCGACGATGGCAACGGGCGCTGGGGGCTGGTATTCGCTATCCCAGATGGCGTTTAGGGCGGTTTCCATGTTGGGGATCAGGGTGGCCCGCAGGGGAGGAAGATCTTCCGGCAGCGGCAGCAGTCGATCCTCTGGGACGATGGCGTAATCTTGGTGGGGATGCATGGTGAAGACCCGCCGGTTAGCGTAGGGGCCATTGACGGCTCGGCCCACAAGGCAGTACCCATATTTGGCCGGCAGCTCAAATGATCCCCCCATGGATGGGCACTCCATGGTGCCCCGGCACTCGGGAGGCACGTGCCCTAATCCCACTAGTCGTTCCGTTCCAGGGCTGATGCCCGTTACCCAGGTTTCGATGAGACTGTGGCCCTCCGGCACCGGTAGAGAAAGCGCTTCCTGGCGAATGGCACCCCTCCCCGGAGTTTCGACCCAGTAGGCCTGGGTGCTAGAAGGGACTAGGGACGATGGCGAGGCACGCATTCCAATAGTATTTCCTTATCGAGATAGAAGTGGGTCATATGAAAATAGGTTCCCTCTTGGATGCGGTCGACAGGAGATAACTGGAATGAGGGCAGGCCAGAGCCTAGCAGCAGCGGCGCAATATGAAGATGAAGTAGATCCGTGCGTCCCGCCGCGAGGAAAAGGGAGAGGGTTTTTCCTCCACCTTCGACAAAGACGGAGCGTATCCCTATGGACCAAATCGCCTCTAACACCGCTTTCAAGTCCATAATTTTGCTGTCATTTTTACCTTCTTGGTTTCTTATCGGCAGGGGGGTGACTTTTTCGGGAATAGGGTAGCGTTCCGTGACTTTATCGAGACTGCCCGAATGGAGTAACCAATTGTTTCCCGGTTCATGGAAGATCCGGTAGAGTTTTTCTCCGGCGAGTAAATGGCAGTGGCGGTCGAGAACCACCCGATCAGGGTTTTCCCCTTGAACTTCACGCACCGTGAGTCTCGGATTATCTTTTTCTATGGTGCTGCGGCCCACCAATACGGCATCATGGAGGGCTCGGAGACGGTGGGCGTGTTTGCGATCGGCATGATTGCTGATCCACTGGGAATGCCCACTGGCGGCGGCAATTTTACCGTCCAGGGTTTGTGCCAGGTGACCGCTGACCCATGGCGAGTGGTTTTGGGATGCGATATGATGACCGGTGAGGCAAGGTAAGTAGAGGCGAAAAGCGGTCAGGAGGTGGCAAGGCAGTGCTGGACCCCGGGAATAGCACCACGGCGATTCGCCCAAAGATAATGCCGAAGGATCAAAAGCGAGCAGCGTTGGGATAGGGGCAAGAGTTAGATTGTCTAAGTGGGGATAAGGGGGCTTGGGCGCGGATAAGTAAACGAGGATAAGCGCCTTGGGTTTGATTTTTGCTATCACTTCAAGGCTAGCCGTGAACTGCCATAGGGACGTCTGACCCCTGCTTTCAAGAGGGTAGAAGAAAACACAGGGGGGCTCTGGTGCGGAAACATCGTTTCGGCACCAACGCTTAAAATCAAGCAGGCTTTCCCAGATCCCGTCGACCGAGGAGTCAAGTACGGCACATTCCATAGCTCTAAAATCGTCTGTCGCTTATATTGGAGTGGTGAGTTTTTAACGATGACTGAGCAACACCTCGATCACAGTTCCCGAAAAATCTATCGTAAGTTTTTGATTTTTCAATCATCCATATCCATTTTGCTGTTGGCGGTGACAGCATTTTATCTGCAAACGGTTTCTTCTGGCTACGTCTTTGGCATTGTCTTGACCATTCTTTGGGTCCTGGGCAGTCATGGTTTCTTGGCCTATTCTCTCCGCGCTTGGCGAACGCCTGCGGATTGGGCGACGTTATTTCGGTTTTTGGTAGGAATTGCAGGCTTGATAATGGCCTCCTACGGGGAAGCGGTGTGGTTGATTTTAGCCATGATGAGCCTGGCTTCTCTTGGTGATTGGATGGATGGCCGACTTGCCGCCCTCTACGGAGAGACTCCCCAGGGGGCCATTCTTGATGTTGAAACCGATCAGGCCCTGGTTTTGATGCTAGCGGTATTAGGGATTACCGTGGGAGGGGTTGGGGTCTGGTTACTTTTATTTCCTCTTTATCGTTATGGCTATGTCTTATTATTGGAAATTTTTGCGATCCCCGCAGATGATCCCAAGCCCAAGGCCGGAGGCAATCTCCGGGGTCGGGTCGTTTGTGCAGCCACGCAGGTCGCTCTATTAGGAAATCTGCTGCTCCCTTTGGCTTTGCCGGCAAAAACCCTATTGAGCGCATTGGCGCTGGTTTTTCTGACCTACTCGTTTGCGGATGATATGCTTTACCAGTTCAGGGGGCGGTTCATACATTCTTTTTACTCCCCAAAATCTTGACGCTAAAGCAATGTCGGTTTCCGAGATCATCATCTTAGGTACTTACGGGTTAATGCTGGTTGAGTTGATTTTTCTGCCGGTGCCTAGTGAAGCCTCCACTTACCAACTGTTGTTCTCGAGACAAATTCAGGAACCACGACTTTCAGGGGCTCTGCTGCAAGCCCATAGGATGCCTATAGGACACAAGTTGTGGGTTTTTTTGCTACCCACAAGCTTGACTGTGATTGCCTTCTTTCTGCCTTTATTGCAAATCTTTTTCCCTCAGTTGAAGGGCTCTTTATTGGCTATCCCCTTTTTTGAAAATTCCCTGTTTCGAGGGTTGGCCATTGCTTTGATCATTGTAGGATCGCTTATTACCCTTATTAGCGTATTGGAAATGCGTTCGGGGATGAAAAAGCATGCCTTAAAACAAACTTGGCCACAATTACAAGTAGAAGGCGTATTTTGTTGGTCCCGTAACCCTGGTTTAGTTGGAAATTATGGATGGTTTCTTGGCTTATTCTTTTATTTCCCAAGTTGGGTAATGGCTTTGGGTTTTGGCATTTACCTCTTCAATATGCATCGCCGTGTTTTGTTAGAGGAAAGTCAACTAGCAGCCCGCTTTGGAGAGACTTACCGTGCCTACCAGCGCCGAGTCCCTCGTTATTTAGGTTTTGGATAATAGGGGGTTTTTATAAGTATTTGATTAATAAATTGTTAATGTGTTTTTTAAAATTCGGCGGCGGGGGGTAGCGGTTTTTTGTTAAGATTAATGTTTTTTTAACTTAAAAAAGTTGAAAAGTTCTATGCAACGTTTTGTCAGCGTAATGGTGTTCTGGCTGGCACTGTGTGGTGTATCGGAAGCAGCAGATTCAGGCAGTGAAGGCGTTGGGGCCAAAGAACGAATTATCATGGGATGGGTGGAGCGAGTCGTTCTTATTCCCTGGGGGGTCGAGCTTAAAGCAAAGCTGGATTCCGGTGCTAAGACATCATCATTGCATGCCGAAGACATTGAACGGTTTGAGAAGGATGGTGAGGAATGGGTGCGTTTTATCATTGAACTGGAGGGAAAAGGAGAAGAGATAGAGCCACTCCAGGTGGAGCAACCGTTGGTCCGTAATGTGAGAATAAAACGACATCGGGGCAACGCCAAAAGACGGCCTGTAG
Organism: Nitrosococcus halophilus Nc 4; assembly: GCF_000024725.1. Lineage (NCBI taxonomy): Bacteria > Pseudomonadati > Pseudomonadota > Gammaproteobacteria > Chromatiales > Chromatiaceae > Nitrosococcus > Nitrosococcus halophilus. The sequence goes on from NC_013960.1 coordinate 2,126,749, forward strand.
TTAACTTGAAATTTTGTCTAAATGGTAAGGGCTACGAGACCCAGTTTAGTTTGGTTGATCGCAGTCGGTTAAATTACCCTGTACTTTTTGGTCGTCGTTTTCTGAAGGATGTGGCCCTCATTGATCCCAGTAAAACCTTTCTCACTAATGAAGGATGGAATACTTGCTTGATAAAATACGCCGCCGACGAAGCCTCGGACAAAAAAGCCGAGACACAACAAGATTAAATCCCTTGCGCTGGGATTAGCCCTTTGTTGGAAAATAAAATTTGAAGAATTTACACGTCAAAATCCTTGCCCTCCTTCTCGTTATTATTGGGACGGGCCTAACTTATTATAAGGTAACGCGCCTGGGTTTGCCGATACTACCGGCTGAACAAACCGAAGTTTGGATGGTGGAGGCCCGTCTTGAATTTGAGGCTAAAGGCAACCAACCTGTGAAAGCCCGGTTCCATGTTCCCAGCACTCCCCTTGGCTTTACGGTGGTGGATGAAGATTTCATCTCTACCAAGTATGGCCTGACCATGGAAGACAACGGTATTAATCGCATTGCTCAGTGGGCAGTACGCCGGGCCAAAGGGAAACAAGTCTTATATTACCGTGTTGAATTAGCCCCTGAGGTAGCCATTCCGGTAAAGTCACGCAGTGGGATTACCCCTCCATTTCCAGCGGTTCCCGATTATCCTGAACCCATGGGTTCAGTGGTGCAAGCGCTATTGGAGGAAGTGCGCCGTAAATCTGCCGATGTGGCTTCCTTCACGGGGGAGCTTTTGGTCCGTCTTAATGCCCCTAACTCCGATGAAAATGTTCAGGTCCTGCGTAAAGGTATTGAGGATCCGATTGCCTGGGTAGACCGGGTGATTTATATCTTGGCGGGTGCCCGGATTCCTGCCCGCATCGTTCATCTCTTACAGCTAAAAGATGGCATAAACCATGGTACCTTGACCCCTTGGTTGGAAGTCCATAATGGGCAGGAATGGTTGGCTTTTGATCCCAAAACTGGGAGTCGAGGGTTTCCTGAAAATGGATTGATCTGGTATGTGGGCAATGATTCTCTGATCAACTTGGAAGGAGGAGGTTCACCCAAGGTTGAATATTCCATTTCCAGTCAATTTCAAGAGTTGGTTTTGGTGGCGGAACGACGGGCACGGCAAATTAATTCCCTGATCATGGATTTCTCTTTATTTAGTCTTCCTGTTCAGACGCAAAATGTTTATCGGGTTCTTTTATTAATCCCCATTGGGGCGTTTTTGATTGTGGTGCTGCGGAACATTGTTGGCATTAAAACCTTTGGGACTTTTATGCCCATATTAATAGCCCTGGCGTTCCGGGAAACCGATCTCCTTTGGGGAGTCCTGTTGTTCACGGGGATCGTGGCCCTAGGGTTGCTGCTGCGTTTTTATTTGGAATACCTTAAATTACTGCTTGTACCACGCCTGGCTTCGGTACTGGTGATGGTCATTCTCTTAATGGCGGTCATTAGTGTACTCACCCACAAAATGGGGTTAGAACGGGGCTTGTCTGTGGCCCTTTTCCCCATGGTGATTTTGACCATGACTATTGAGCGTATGTCCCTGGTGTGGGAAGAGCACGGTCCTGGGGAAGCCCTGCAACAAGGCTTGGGAAGCCTTCTGGTGGCCGTATTGGGTTATTTATTGATGACCGATAAGTTATTAGAGCATTTGGTTTTTGTTTTTCCTGAATTATTACTGGTGGTATTGGCCATGACTTTGTTGGTGGGACGCTATGCCGGCTATCGACTCACGGAACTGTGGCGGTTTAAGGAATTTTTGAGGAAAACGGATACCCGATGATCCTTCCTTGGCGGCGTTTACGGCAGCTTGGAATTCTAGGGATGAACCAACGCAATGCCGACTATATTTTGCCTTTTAACCCGCGGCGCCATTATCCCTTGGTAGATGATAAAAGACTGACCAAGCAATTGGCCTTAGACGCAGGAATCGCAGTGCCCCAGCTTTATGGCATCGTCGATATAGTTCACCAAATTAGGAACTTGGATAAGCTTCTCGGTCCCCATGAGGACTTTGTCATCAAGCCTGCCCATGGCAGTGGTGGTGAAGGAATCTTGGTGGTGACTGGACGCTACAAAGGGCGTTATCGTAAGGCCAGCGGGATAATTCTGACCGAAGAGGAAATCGGCCATCATATCGCCAATATTTTAAGTGGAATGTATAGCCTGGGAGGATTGCCTGACACTGCCCTTATTGAATATCGGGTTAAATTCGATCCGGTGTTTGAGGCCGTCAGTTATTTGGGAGTCCCGGATATCCGAACGCTGGTCTTCCGCGGGGTACCCGTATTGGCGATGATCCGGCTGCCTACCCGTCTCTCAGATGGCAGGGCCAACTTACACCAAGGGGCTATTGGAGTCGGTATTGATTTGATGACCGGCCGTACTAGCTCTGGCGTATGGCGAGAGCAAGCGATTGATCATCATCCTGATACGGGTGGGGGAATAAGGGGGTTAGAGATACCCCATTGGGATGGTATTCTTGAACTGACTGCCCGCTGTTTTGATTTAGTAGGCTTGGGTTATATTGGGGTTGATATTGTTTTGGATCGGGGGCTGGGACCCTTGGTTTTGGAACTTAATGCCCGCCCTGGCTTGAGTATTCAATTAGCTAACAAGGCTGGCTTGCGGTCTCGTCTCCAACGCATTGAGGGCCTTAGGGAGATTCCCTCCGCTGCCTCCGAGCGGGTGGCTTTAGGAAAGGGATTATGTAATCTTTAAAAGGGCTTCTCACATCCATCGTCGTATTAATTTGTAAAGGGGTAGACCCGTAGCCACGAGTAATATTCCGTATAAGGCCTGCTCCCAGTTGTGAATGGCACTGGCAAAGGCAACGCCTAGAGAAGCCAGCAGATAAAGCAAAGGCGTTAGAGGATAACCGGGGCAGCTAAAAGGGGGAGGGGTTTCATTCCGACGCCTGAAAATGAACAAGGACGCAGCCGCCATGGAGGACAATAGCAAGATAGCTAAAGTGGCCCAGTTGACAAGCAGCTCGATTCCTCCGGTAGCCGCAAGCAAAGCAGTCCAGAGGCCACTGATCCAGAGGGCTCCCGAGGGAGCCCCAGCAGCATTAGTACGGCTAAAGATAGGGGGGGCTAGGCCATCGCAGGCCATGGCATAATAAATTCGCGCTCCTGCCATCAGAGTCACATTGGTGGATCCTAAGATGGCCACTGCGATCATCACCGACAGGGGCTGCTCGGCACCTGGACCTAACAATCGCCGGGCGGCTTCTGTCCCTGCTGTGGTGGACCCGGTCAGAATTTCCTGCGGGACCACCATCAGCAATAGGAGATTAATCAAGAGATAGAGTAATATGACGAGCAGCGTGCCTCCCAAAAGACCCCGGGGTAAATTTTGCCCCGGATCTTTGATTTCGCCTGCCACATAGGCCGCTGCGTTCCAACCCGAGTAGGTAAAGAATACCGGCACCATTGCAGCTCCCAGCGCTAGCAAACGGTCATTAAGCTCAATAGCCGGTGGTTCTGGCCAGTGGGTCGCCGTTTCACTAAATAGGAGCCCCCCACTGAAGAGTCCTGCCAGCCCCACTAAGGGAAGGGCAGTTAACAAGACCGTTGTCCTTCCAGCCACCCTTGCGCCGGCGATATTGGCGAGGGTGAGCAGCAGGACAAGCAAGGGAGCATAAATTAATTGGATGGCGGGGGATCCCCCCTGGAGTATCGGCCAGGCCGCTTGGCAATGGGCCACAACAGCGATAGCCATGGCGGCGGCCGAACCCGAGAAGGTAATGGCCAGCGCAGCCCATCCCATCAGGAACCCCCAGGCGGGGCCGTAGGCAAGAGTCAGGTATTGGTAATCACCACCGGCTTGGGGGAATCTGGCGCCTAGTTCACCATAGATAGCTGCTCCGCAGAGGGCAAGAACCCCTCCCAACATCCAGGCCGCAAGGGGCCACATCATCCCTGGAAGCCAATCAACGACTAAACCGGGGGTGATAAAGATGCCAGCGCCAATCATATTGCCGGCAACTAGCCAGGCCACCGTGACGGGCCCTAGTTCACGTTTTAGGCCCATTGCTGCTCACGGTTAGAGAAAAATAACTAAACTGCAGAGGCCAAACGCTCCTGGAGCTTGCTAAAGTCATGTTCCAGTGTCTTTTTCTTAGTTTCATCCCGCAGGGCCGCCGCTGGATGATAAGTGACGAAGGTGGGTAAGTTTTTAACTTCTATCCAATTGCCTCGCAGTTCGGTGATCTTTGCTTTAGGATCGTATAGGGCTTGCAGGGCGGTTGCCCCCAGCAATACCAACAGTTTGGGTCGGAGCAGTTCAATTTGCCGTAGCAAAAAAGGGAGTTCTTTTTTGATTTCGCCGCGATAAGGCTTACGGTTGCCGGAAGGGTGGGTTTTGAGAATGTTGCTGATATAGATTTGTTCTCGTTCCAATCCAATTTGATTCAATAATGTATTGAGTAATTTTCCTGCGTTGCCAACAAAAGGTCGGCCGGTTTTTGCTTCCTGAACACCCGGGGCTTCACCGATGATCATTACTTCTGCCTGGGGTGAACCTTCTCCAAATACGAATTTTTCTCCTTTGCTCACTTCGGAACCCAAATAGTGTTCACAGAGTTGTTTGAGTTCATTGAGGGTAGCAACCTTTTCCAGTTGTTCATCTAAAGGGGTTTGCACCTTTTTTACCTAGCTGGGAAAAGTTATTTGAATTGAAAGCTTTTGGGAGAGACAAGCCCCGCTAGGGCGAGGCTTGCGCTTTTTCGGATTTGGCCTGTTAAAGGTAGGGGTAGCCCTATTGTTAGGCGTGGTGATGGCCACCTGCGCCATGCACATGGCCGTGCTCCAACTCTTCTTCCGTGGCCTCACGGATATCGACCACTTCCACGTCAAAGTCTAGGGTTTCACCCGCTAGGGGGTGATTAGCATCTACCATAACTTGCTCGGTCCCGATTTCAGTCACCGTGATTAATTGGGGACCACTAGGGGTCTGGGCCTGAAATTGCATGCCTTCTTGGAGATCCTCAACCCCTTGGAAAGCATCCCGTGGAACGGCCTGGATAAGGGTCTCATTGCGCTCTCCATAGGCTTCTTCGGGGTCTACACTAATATTGAATTTGTCACCTTCAGATTTTCCGGCAAGTGCTTTTTCAAGCCCGGGAATAATACTGCCTATCCCATGTATGTAGGCTAATGGCGTTTCCTGGGAAGAGCTGTCTAGCACGGTGCCTTCCTTATTTTTTAAGGTGTAATGAATATAAACTACTTTTCTATCAGAAACTTGCATAATAACACCTTTTATGTTGCAGCAGTAAGATTAGGTATGGTATCGATTTTTATTATTGACTTATAGGTTTTGATTAAGTTTAGGCGCTTAAATTCAAATATAGTGCCCCTTTAGGGATATGGAGAGGTAAGCGCGTGTTTAAGTCTCTTAGATGAGTAAGCTTGAAATCAATTTGAAAAAGTGATGGTCATAGCAGAAAGCACTGGATTGTGCTGGAATATGACGGAACAGAGAAAAATCTTACCCCATAGTATAGCTGATATTTTGGAATGAGTCGGCAGCTTTCCGCCAATTAAGGAGAGAAAATATGACCTTCAAGATAGATGTTACAGGCAATATCAGTCCTAGCCTGGCCAGGGTGATTGATGCCGAGATAAAAGACCGAGTAGGCAGAAATCCTCCCACCTTGCGCGTAGTGCTAAAGGCGATGAATGAAGGTCTGGTCGATAGACTGATTAGGGAAGGAACTATCGATGCTGATGAGCGGGAGAATCTTTTTTCTGAAATTAACGCCCTGATTGAGGGTTATGGTGGAGAAACACTCGCCCAAAGCTTTACGAAATATAGAGCAAGTGAAAATTTAGCGATTGTGATCCAGGCGGAAATAGATAATCCTGATGCTATCCAGCCTGTTACGCTTGGCTCGGTGCTAGAAGCCATGAGACAGGGTTTGGTGGCCACTCTCGTCGGCAGGGGCGATATTGATCCAGATGAAGACGAAACGTTGGTTGCTGAAATAGAGCAATTAATTAAGATGAATGGCCCTAATGCCCTCGCGGAAGAGTTTTTACCCTAATCCGAAATGGCGTCATTGGCCGCTATTAGGCGAATATAACAATTAAATTGAACCCACTCCATGGACTTAATTAGCGATAACCAGCTATTTTGCTTGATCGAGGAGCTGGTATTACAGCATTCTCCAAGTGGTGCCGAGCAGGAAATAGATGGCTGGTTGCTTGAACGTTTTGCTACCTTGGGACAGGAAACCTGGCAAGATGCCGCAGGCAATCTTATTGTGAAAGTGCCTGGAAAAAATCCTGGCGCGATTGCCATTACGGCGCATAAGGACGAAATTGGCGCCATCGTTAAATCTATTGATAACCGAGGGCGAGTGGAGGTGAGGAAGTTGGGTGGCGCTTTCCCCTGGGTCTACGGGGAAGGGGTCGTGGATTTGCTAGGTGACCATGCCTGCATTAGTGGCATTCTTTCTTTTGGTTCCCGCCATGTCTCCCACGAAGCCCCACAGAAAGCCCAACAGGATCAGGCGCCGCTACAATGGCAGAATGCGTGGGTTGAAACGAAGTGCACGCCGAAAGAGTTAGACGCTGCGGGAGTGCGTCCGGGTACTCGGATGGTGGTGGGAAAGCACCGTAAGCGCCCATTCCGCCTGAAGGACTATATCGCAAGTTATACTCTGGATAATAAAGCTTCCGTGGCGATTCTGCTGGAATTGGCGCGGAATCTCCAGAGACCTTTGGTGGATATTTATTTAGTAGCTTCTGCCAAGGAGGAAGTAGGCGCGATAGGAGCACTTTACTTTAGTCAGCGACAAGCTCTAGATGCCTTGATCGCTTTGGAAATATGTCCGTTGGCCTCTGAATACGTTATCAAAGAAGGTAGTGCTCCTGTGTTGCTTTCCCAGGACGGCTATGGTCTTTATGATGAGGGGCTTAATGGGCTTATTAGGCAAGCGGCGACCCGACGAAAAATCCCCCTGCAATTGGCGACGATTAATGGCTTTGGTAGTGATGGTTCTATTGCCATGAAGTATGGCCATGTGCCTCGGGCCGCTTGTTTAGGTTTCCCCACTCAAAACACCCATGGTTATGAGATTGCCCATTTAGGGGCCATTATTCATTGCATTGAAATTCTTTATACTTTTTGCACCCAGGTTCAGGTAGATTATGAAAATATTCAGAAAAGCCAGTTGAAAGGCCGTTGGGGTGTGCTAGATTTTATGAAGGGTTAGACTGTTATCCATCATCCATTTAACAAAGACGGGGAGGAGTGATGCGGAAACTGCTGTTTATTTGGGCCATCTGCTTATTGGTGTTGAGTTCTTTTCTCTTTAGTGCTCAGGCGCAAGAAGCAAGCCAGGTAGGGAAGCTCAATGACAAAATGCAAGAAACCTTGAATGAACAGATTAATGCAGAATTGTATTCTGCTTACTTATATCTTTCTATGGCGGCTTATTTTGAATCGAAAAGCTTGGTGGGATCAGCCCATTGGATGCGCTTGCAAGCAGAAGAAGAAACAGAGCACGCCATGAAATTCTTTGACTATGTCAATGATCGCGAGGGTCGCGTTATTTTAAAAAGCATCAAGGCGCCCTCCGGTAACTGGGAATCCCCTTTGGCTGTATTTCAAGATGCTTACGCCCATGAGCAGAAAGTCACGGATTTGATTAATCAGTTGGTGAAGCTGGCGGACCAGGTAGAAGATGCAGCAACCCATAATTTTTTACAGTTTTTTGTAGAAGAGCAAGTTGAGGAGCTTGTATCCTCTAAGTTAATAGTGGATCAACTTAGCTTGATAGGAGATTCTAAACCTGGATTATTAATGATCGACAGACAATTAGGTCAGCGGGAAGAGTAGGGAGAGTATTTATTGGAGGGATAGGCTGCGCCCTGGGGAAAACTGACAAACTCCCCTAGGGCGCGGTGACCACTTCCGGTCTGCGAGAAGAAGCGGGATAGACGTGTTCCTGGCAAATCTTCAAGGTCTCTTCTGCTTTGAGCAGTTCCTGAGTCAATCCGCAGCGGAAATACTGTTTGTCATCGGTAGTCAGCAAATAGCGGCAGGTATGGCATTGCCCGAAGGTGTGGTGATGATTTGCCTTCTGGAGGTTGCGTAGCAATTGCTCAAGGACCTGTTGGGTCGTTTGCAGCTCAGTTGTGTTTAACCCGGTGAAGGCTGATTCCTTATTGGGCAGGGAGGAAAGCTTTTCAGCGAGTGCCTGGCCTTTGGAGGTGAGTGCTAAATGGACCACACGCCGATCTTTTGGATCAGGTTCTTTTTGAAGGTATCCATGTCGTTGTAATACCAACAACGACTGTGAGGTGGTGCCCTTTGTGGTACCTAGGTACTCCGCTACAGCCATGGGTGTATTGCTGTAGCGGTTGCATTGGGCAAGATAGCGCAAGACCTGGAGATGGGCCGGGTGTAGATTCAGCGCCGCTGCGGTCTTCCGTTCTTCTGTCCGAAGCAGGGTTCCGACGCGTTCTAGGAGGTCAAATAATTTTTGCTTGTCCATGATCTGTAATCATACTTAAAAATTTCTATGGAATCGATACCCTACTTGACAAATGTTGAAAGTCTCGTCTATGGTGTCGACTCGATAACATTAACGATGGAGGACATCGTGATGAAGAAAAAACTGCAAGTAATGTTTAGCTTCATGTTTCTGGGGGTTATCGGCGGTATTGCCTATGCGGGTTATGCCGGAGGAGGTGGCGGCGATAATAAGGTCGCATACCCAGAAGGTTATCGTGACTGGTATCATGTCAAATCCATGGTGATTATGCCTGGGCATCCCTTGGAAGATCCCTTCCAAGGTATTCACCATATCTATGCTAACGACAAAGGACTTGAAGGACTTAAGACCGGCAATTATACCAAGGGGGCCGTTCTGGTCTTTGATCTTTTGGATTACGAGAAAGGTGGCAACGCTCTACAAGAAGGTGAGCGGAAGCTGATTGGTGTTATGGAGTGGGACAAGGAGCGATTTTCATCCACGGGTAACTGGGGTTTTGAAGGTTTTGCCGGGAATAGCAAAACCGAGCGGCTTACCAAAGATGGCGGCCAATCCTGCTATGAATGCCATACCGCCCAGAAAGATAATAATTACGTTTTTACCCAGCTTCGGGATTAATACTAATAATTAGTTAGAACGGGTTAACGGGTGCGTTTAACGCACCCGTTAACTTTTTGGGACTTTTTATTTAGCACTTTTTATCTTAAGGAAAAAGGAAACTGATAATGAGCGAACAAGAAATACCGGGGTATACTTACGGAGCAGAGGCAGTAGCTAAATCTCCTGTCTCTTTGGAGGATTTTGATCTTCTCAAAAAGACGGTGCTCTTTACCGAAGAGGACGAAAAATATTTGCGCCTTGCCGGTGAAGTATTGGCCGATCAGGTGGATGAAGTTCTGGATTTATGGTATGGCTTTGTGGGTTCCCATCCTCATTTGGTGCACTATTTCACTAACCTGCAGGGTGAGCCTGACAGTGACTATTTAGCGGCTGTGCGCAAGCGTTTCGGTCAATGGATACTTGATACCTGCAACCGCCCTTATGATCAGGATTGGCTCAATTATCAGCATGAGATTGGTTTGAGACACTACCGCACCAAGAAAAACCAGACTGATGGTGTGCAGTCGGTTCCTATCATCAACTATCGCTATTTAATCGCCTTTATTTACCCCATTACGGCGACCATCAAGCCGTTCTTAGAGAAAAAAGGTCACAGTGCAGACGAAGTCGAGAAAATGCATCAGGCCTGGTTCAAATCCCTCGTGCTTCAGGTGACTTTATGGACTAATCCCTATTTGCGTCCAGAAGATTATTAATTGCCGGGCGATTGGCAAATAATTAGCAATAAAGTGAGTGAGCAGGGACGATTTTCTATTCAGTGAATGGCTAAGAAATAGTACGTCTTAGCTTTTTTTAATCTCCTTGCGGGTACTTGCTTCAATGAGTCACAATATTGACATGGGTGATTTTCCCATCTAAAGTATCGACCCGAAACCAAATGGGTTGGTTTTAATACAAAAAACATAACGCGTAAACAGAATACAATCCTAAACAGCAATTGAAATCCCTCTGGGCTGTGTAATTAAAGATCCAGAGGGGTTCATTTGACTGTTAAGGAGTTGTAAGTTGCCCCCGAAGAGGGGCCATTTCACTTAAAACTAGAAATTGAGTAGAGGAAAGTTAATGATGAAAATAACCAAAGCTCTCTTGGTAAGCTTTGCTTTTGGATTATTGTTGGCAGGGAATGCACAAGCAACGGAACAAAGCTTTAAGGTGGTGGTTAACGCTTATGACACCACTATTCCTGAGCTCAACGTCGAAGGTGTGACGGTTAAAAATATTCGCGCTTTTAATGTTCTCAATGAGCCCGAGACCTTGACTGTCAAGAAAGGGACTTCGGTAAAGATTACCGTAGAGAACAAGTCCCCCATCAGCGAAGGGTTTTCCATTGACGCTTTTGGTGTTCAGGAAGTGATTAAAGCGGGAGAGACCAAAACTATCAGTTTTGTGGCTGACAAGGCTGGTGCCTTCACCATTTGGTGCCAACTCCATCCCAAGAATATCCATCTGCCTGGTTCCTTGAACGTCGTACAGTAAGGAACTTTGTAGAGCTGAAAAAGCAGTCATAGGGTGTTCAGCCCTGATTTGCTGCTTATGGTTGGGCCGGATTTTATCCGGCCCAACTTTTTTATAGCCCTATCATTTATAAGGCGGCTATTTCAGCATGTTGTTGTTCCAGGGTGGTTAAGGCAGTAGTCACTTCCTCGGCCCGTTGGCGCTCTTTTGCCACGATTTCCGCCGGAGCCCGCTCCACATAGTTCTGATTAGCCAGCTTGTTTTGGACCCGTTCTAGATCTTTGCGCATTTTTTGGATTTCCCGATCCAAGCGTTTGAGTTCCGCTTCTTTGTCAATGAGCCCGGCCAAAGGAATGAGAAGCTTAAGTTCGCCCACTAGGGCCGTTGCCGCAGGCGGCGGGGTTTCCTCGCCGAGCCACTGAATAGAGTCCAGTTTGGCCAGAGTGGCTAGAAAGTCTTGGTTGGTTTCTAATCGTGTCCGGTCATGGACCGTGCCGGCTTGCAGTAGTAACGGAATGGATTTATTAGGAGCGATATTCATTTGTGAACGGATGGAACGCACCCCCGTCACAAAGGCAATAACCCACTCTATCTCCTCGACAGCCTCCTGATCGATGGTGTTAATTTCCGGCTGGGGATAGGGCTGCAACATCAACGTTTCCCCTTGGCGGCCAGCCAGTGGAGCTACTTGTTGCCAAATTTCCTCGGTAATAAACGGAATGATGGGATGGGCGAGCCGTAATAGGGCTTCTAGTACTTCCACCAGGGTGCGGCGAGTCCCCCGTTTGGCGGCCTCTGGACTGGCCGGATTGTTCAGCACCGGCTTGGAAAGTTCCAGGTACCAATCGCAATACTCGTTCCAGGTAAAATCATAGATGGCCTGAGCGGCGCGATCAAAACGATAGTTTTCAATGCCTTCAATGACTTGTTGGGTGGTTGATTGCAAGCGGGAGATGATCCAGCGTTCCGGAGTGCCCAGTACCTCATCCCCTGTGGTTTGCTCTGGATGAGATTGCCTTTCTGAGGACACATTCATCAGGACATAGCGGGCGGCATTCCAAAGCTTATTGCAGAAATTGCGATAGCCCTCAATCCGGCCCAAGTCGAAGCGGATATCTCGACCCCGGGTCGCCAGGATGGCAAAGGTGAAACGCAGGGCGTCGCAACCAAAGGCGGGAATCCCCTGGGGAAATTCCTTGCGGGTAGCCTTTTCGATACGTTTGGCCATGGCCGGTTGCATCAAGCCGCTGGTCCGTTTGGTCACCAAGGTTTCCAGCTCGATGCCGTCAATGAGATCCAGGGGATCGAGAACATTGCCCTTGGATTTAGACATTTTTTGCCCTTCGGCATCGCGAACCAGACCATGGATATAAACTTCCCGGAAGGGAACCTCTCCCGTGAATTTAAGGCCCATCATGATCATCCGGGCCACCCAGAAAAAGATAATGTCAAATCCGGTGACCAGCACGCTGGTAGGGTAGAAGGTGTGCAGTTGGGGCGTTTCCTCCGGCCAGCCCAGGGTGGAGAAAGGCCACAGGGCCGAGGAAAACCAAGTATCGAGAACGTCCGGATCCTGTTCTAAAGGGAGGTCTGGAGAGAGATTATATTTCCGGCGGACCTGGGCTTCCGTGGGGGCCACATAAACTTTGCCTTCCGGATCGTACCAGGCCGGAATCCGGTGCCCCCACCAAATTTGGCGAGAGATACACCAATCCTGAATATTCCGCATCCACTCAAAATAAACCTTGTTCCAGTTTTCGGGGATAAAGCGGATCTGCCCATTTTCCACCGCTTTAATCGCGGGTTCGGCCAAGGGGGCGGCTTTGACGAACCACTGGTCGGTCAAATAAGGCTCAATAACGGTGCGGGAGCGATCGCCCCGAGGGACCATCAGCTTATGGTCTTCGATTTTCTCTAATAAATCGGCGGCTTCCAGATCGGCCACAATTTGTTTGCGGGCCTCGAAGCGGTCCAAGCCTCGGTATTTTTCGGGAATGAGTTCATAGATGGGGTTACCGACCAGACCCTCTCCATCGGCGAGCTGTGTATCTCCCACCGTAGCGCGCCGGCCGAAAGTAAAATCGTCGAATTCACTGGATTTTAGCCGTGCATCTACTGTGAATATATTAATTAAACCGCCTTGCGGTTGGTTTGCTAGTTCCTGCTTGTGCCGTTGCCAAACTGCGTAGTCGTTAAAATCATGGGCGGGCGTGATCTTCACGCAGCCGCTACCGAATTCTGGCTCCACGTAGTCGTCGGCAATCACGGGGATAGTGCGGCCCGTCAGGGGAAGGGTCACCGCTTTGCCAATGAGATGCCGGTAGCGGGGATCTTCCGGGTGCACCGCCACCGCTGTATCCCCAAGCATGGTCTCGGGGCGGGTGGTGGCCACCACCAAATACCCGCTGCCATCCGCTAGGGGGTAGCGCATATGCCAAAGGTGGCTATGCTCCTCTTCCGAAACGACTTCCAAATCCGAAATGGCCGTATGCAGCATTGGATCCCAGTTTACCAGGCGCTGACCCCGATAGATGAGCCCTTCATCGTAGAGGCGTACAAAGACCTCGCACACCGCTTTGGACAACCCCTCGTCCATGGTAAAGCGCTCCCGGCTCCAATCCACGGAAGCCCCCATGCGGCGGAGCTGACGGGTAATGGTGCCGCCTGAGTGTTCTTTCCATTCCCAAACCCGTTGGATAAATGCCTCCCGGCCTAAATCATGGCGGGTTTTCCCCTCGCCATTGAGCTGTTGTTCCACCACTATTTGGGTGGCGATTCCGGCATGGTCGGTGCCCACTTGCCACAGGGTATTGTCTCCCCGCATCCGGTGATAGCGAATCAGGGCATCCATAATAGTGTCTTGGAAGGCGTGTCCCATATGGAGGTGCCCGGTGACGTTGGGCGGGGGGATCATGATGCAGTAGGGGGCATTATCTCCCTGGGGGGCAAAATAACCTTTTTGTTCCCAGGTCTGGTACCAGTGTTGTTCTATCGCTTGTGGGTTATAGCTTTTATCCATGGAAGTTAGCAAATCGCTGGTTATCGGAGAAACGAGAAAGGGCAGAGGTTCTGCCCATGGCTAAGAAACTGGCGGAAAGCCCTTTTTAAAGTAGGGGGTAAGGCGGGTTAGCACCGTACCCACCAAAATTTTAAGCGCTTAAGTAAGGGAATCTCTCTCGACCTTGATCCCCCCTTCGCTGAAAGCAAGGCTTTCCGACAGCTTTTTAAAACCATTATACCTTCAGCGCTAGGTGTAAGCACCTAGTAGGGCTTAGTGAAGAAGCGATAGGGAGTGCCTTGAAAGGCGCAATGCAAGCTCTGACCTTTTTTCTGTTTTTCCCGCCGTGCTTTGCACTTTATATTTCTATGGTGCGCGTAGCTTCTCAGTTCCACCAGTGATCTCCTTGTTCGCAAAGCTCCTCTAGGACCTGTTGCATCCGCATGTGGATTTGGCGCATTTTGTCTTCGCTGGCATTCGGGGGGACCCAAATTGGAGGTGCCTTCAAAACGATTGCTCGGGTGAAAGGTATCGGGATTTGAAATCCATCCCAACTATTGAGTTGGATTTTGTGTTTCATTGAAACATGAAAGCAGGAGATTGCCGCTCCTGTCTTTCGGGCGAGAATAACGGGACCGACTTTCGCCACATGCCGCGGACCCCTGGGACCATCGATGGTGAAAGCGGCGTCACGTCCCTGCTGGATCTCCTTCACCATCGCGGAGAGGGCTTTCAAGCCGCCCCGTGAGCTAGAGCCGCGGACGGCACTATACCCATGGCGTTGAATGCAGTGGGTCATTGCCTCGCCATCCAGGTTCATGCTAGCCATGACAATGATGCCCCGGTTCCGCCAGTACCAGGTTGCCGGGAAAATGCGACCATGCCAGAAGGTGAAGATCGCGCGGGAGCCAGCCGCGTAGATCTGTTCCAGATACTTATCTCCTTGAGACTCCCAGCGAATGGTGCGACAAATGATGGTGATGACCCAGTAACCGAGCCATCCCATGAGGCGAACTTTGCCGTATTGCCACCTCGTAAGGGTCGGTTGTTTCGTTTTTTTTGGGGTGATGTTCAAACTTGTCTTTGCAGTTGGATGAGCAGAAATAATAGGTTTTGTTCTCGACGCCAATTTTTAACTGGGTAGTTTCAGGATCTACCGGAATTTGATAGAAGACGGGGTCCGTATTGGGACGTTGGCTACGACCAAACGATAGTGATGAAGGCCTTGCCACAGGCAAATGATTTGGTATCAACTTATAGACACAATACATTCAGGATCATCATTGGTTGGCCTATTTACCCGTCGACTTACGGGGTAAGCCTCCATGCTTTCCGGGGGATAGGGTTTTAACAGCGCTGTCAGGGTGTTGGCAGCTTGGTTTTTGGGATTAAGCCAGGCTTCGTAGTCGGCAGGTTCGAGGATGACTGGCATTCGGTCGTGAATGGGTTGGATGAGTTTATTGGCGTCGGTGACAATAATTGTGCAGGAATCGATGCATTTGCCCGTTTCCCCTTCCCAATGCTCCCAGAGCCCAGCAAAGGCAAACACTTCGCCATTACGCCGGCGAATATAGTAGGGTTGTTTGGCGCCATCCGTTGCTGGCTTCCATTCGTAGAATCCATCGGCAGGGATAAGGCAACGCCGATGTCGGAATGCACCCCGGAAGGCGGGTTTAGTAGCAACGGTCTCAGCACGGGCATTGATCATGCTGTAGGAGGTTTTCTCTTCCTTAGCCCAGTGGGGAATGAGCCCCCAGCGTAACATGGTCAATTCTCTCTGGGAGGATTCCCCCCGCACGGCGGGAACCGCTTGAGAAGGGGCAATGTTAAACCGGGGAGTGAGCTCCTGTGTTTGAGAGAGATGAAAATGGGCAGCGAGCTGTTCAAGGGAAGCATGAAGGGTATAACGACCACACATTAGATTGCACCAGTTTGAGTAAGCCCATAGAGTACCAGTTTTTGCATCAACTTTTCTTTCAGGGTGGTGGGATTATCCAGTTGTAATCGCTTTAGGAAGACAGTGGCGCTTTCTGGGGTAGAAGTAATCATTTTGAGCTGACGCCTATTGGGGATAGAAAATCTTTTTTTGACCACCATGGTTTGAAGTAACTCGAACACTCTCATTAAGACCATTTCTTCCGGGGTGAATTCAGTGCCAAAGGGCAATTCCGGGACAAAACCCTGTGCTTTATAAGCGTGAAAAAGCTTTTTAAGGCGTTCTGGATGATTGTCCTTGAAACCGTCAGGAATTTGGTAGTCTTTAGGAATTTTTCCTGCTTTTTTAGCTTCTTTGAGCAGAGATTCTTGAAATCTAGAATCCGCAATTTTTAACAAGGCAATGATGACCTCCCGATCATTTTTGCCTCTCAAATCGGCGATACCATATTCGGTGACCACCATATCCCGTAAATGACAGGGAATGGTGGTATGACCATAGTTCCAAATGATATTGGAACTGATTTCGCCGTGTTTTTCTCTGATGCTCCGGAGCATGATAATGGCGCGGGCGTCAGATAAGGCATGGGCCATGGCAATGAAATTATATTGACCGCCGACTCCACTCACGATACGACCGTCTTCCAATTTATCTGAGATTATGGCGCCATCAAGAGTGACCATAAGGGCGGAATTGAAAAAACGACCCTCTTTTCTTTGCAGCCTTTTGAGTTCCTCATCACCATAAAGTTGATTAACGTAAGAGATCTTCTTCATGCAGAATAGCTCACGCTCTTCTGTTTTTAGATCCCGTAAAAAATTATAAAAGCGCTGGGGTCCTAGGAAGAAACTTCCGTGGAGTAAATACCCTCCTTTGAGCTGAGATCCTAAACAATAATGATAAATTTTCTCAACAGCGTGAGTATCCGTAAGGTCGGCAGGAATTTCTATCCCGCTAGGGGCGTAGAGGTGGCCGTTTTGGTATGCCCATTCCGTTTTAAAAATACCCCACTGTTGTAGTAGGGCAACATCTTTGGCACTAAGCTTGGGGGGGATAATTTTTTCTTCTATGAGGCAAGATAAAGTTTCTGGAGAAACTTGGCTGCTAATCTTGTTTTCATTAAGGAGCCGTTGAAGGGTTTCATGGGGATAGACTTTTCGTTTTAGCACTCCACTATGATAAAGTTGCATAAAACCATCAACGAACATTTCGCTGTTAGCATAGAGACCTTTTTTAAAAGAATTTATTCCCCCTACTTTATGGATCACATTTTCAAATTTATCGAAAACTTTTGATTCCGATAAGAGATCGCGGTAAGCAGGATTATGTTGATGCCTCATATTGACGAAATAGGTGACAGCATCCCCTAGTGAACCAATTCCAAGCTGAATTGTTCCTCCGTCCTTGATAAGGGCGCTGGCATGAAGCCCAATCATGTAGTCAGCTGGATTGATTGCCATATTGGGGGGAGCAAAGAGTTTGAATGTATATTGAGGATGGTCCACAATGGCGTCAAAATCCTCCGGCGATACCAGCGCGTCGCCATACATAAAAGGTAACTCAGGGTTTACTTGACCCAGTATGGCAATTTTTTTCCCGGCCCGTTCCTGTTGACGCATTTTAGGAATAATATCAGGAGTAAGATCAGGGTTGCAGCTCAAGCTATAGCGCTCTTTATTCTCTAATAGTTGAGGGCTGCTAATAAGCTGGGCAAAAACATTAATGCCGCTATCTAAAGAGTCGCGCACCACATGGGTATAGTTGCTGCTCATATAGTTTTGCTGAGCGTGGGGGCTATTGAGAAATTTACCAGGTTGTAAATAAAATTCGGCAATTTCTATATTCGGGGGGACCTTGTTCTTCTTAAGCGCCGAAACATAGTCGAGTTCAGGGTAATCACTAAAAATTCTGGTAGAGAGTGGCTCTATTAATCTGCGATCAAGCTCGTTCTTCCATTGGGGTTTTGCTAGCGTTAGGGCGGTAAAAATTTTTAATTTCAGGCTAGGATCTTGAGCTGCCCGACGGAAGAATTCATTGATTAATTGGTTAGGTTTTCCCAGCCCAATAGGGGTGCCGAGCACAATATGTTTACCCACCTTGCACAAAGTATTTTCGACACAGCTTTCAATATCGGTGTAGTAAATGGGTCTTTTATTATTTCTCGACATAATGCGCTTGGGCCTTTACCTAACAGGATGATATCCCAGGGGATGAGGTGATTGTAGCAATGTTCCTTGTGGGAACAACAGCAAAAAGCATTACTCTAATTTTATGCTTAAGTTGACTACACTTGTTTGGTGCAACCTGCTTAGGCGATCTTCGCTCTTCCCTAGGGTGTGATTCATTCCTAGAAAAAGGCAGGGTGCTTCTCAGGGTGAAATACAGGGGGTTAAAAATGGCTACTTTTCTCACGTCTTTGCGGCGCAATCTGATTAGTCGACCGGTGCTCAAGAGGGTGCGCCGCGTGCTGCCCCCTCTCTCTAAGACAGAGCAACAGGCATTGCATGCAGGCACAGTGAGTTGGGAGGCCGAACTCTTTTCCGGAAGGCCCGATTGGCAATATCTACATGATTTACCCCCGCCCCAGCTTACGGAGGAGGAGCAGGCCTTTATCGATGGCCCCACCGAAGAACTTTGCCGACTCCTGGATGATTGGGAAATCAACCACGAGCGGAAGGATTTGCCTCCAGAGGTTTGGCAATTCATCAAGGATAATGGCTTCTGGGGAATGATTATCCCTAAGGCCTACGGAGGACTGGAGTTCTCGGCCTTGGCTCACTCCTCGGTCATTGTCAAGCTGGCCAGCCGGAGCGTGACGGCGGCGGTGACTGTCATGGTGCCTAACTCTTTGGGGCCCTCGGAGCTTTTGTTGCTTTACGGCACTGAAGAACAAAAAAGCCATTATCTGCCCCGATTAGCCCGGGGTGAGGAGTTACCCTGTTTTGCCATGACAGGTCCTACCGCTGGTTCCGATGCCGCCTCCATGCCTGACTCGGGAGTGGTTTGCTACGGTGATTATCAAGGCCAGCGTACTTTGGGCATGCGGGTCTCCTGGAATAAACGCTACATTACCCTGGGTCCCGTTGCGACCGTATTAGGGTTGGCGTTCCACTTATATGATCCGGATCATCTGTTGGGTGAAAAGGAAGATATTGGCATTACTCTCGCCCTGGTGCCTACGGGCACGCCGGGCGTCCAAATTGGGCGGCGTCATTATCCTTCCTATCAAGCCTTCCAAAATGGTCCCACCACCGGCCAGGATGTATTCATGCCCCTAGAGTGGATTATTGGCGGCCAGGAGCGGGTGGGCCAAGGGTGGCAGATGCTGATGGAGTGCCTGGGGGTAGGGCGTTCCGTGTCTTTGCCTTCCTTAAGCACCGGGGCCGCCAAATTATGTGCCCGCACCACGGGGGATTACGCCCGGGTACGAAAACAATTTCATCTTCCCATTGGCAAGTTTGAAGGGGTAGAAGAGGTTCTAACGCGCATTGCCGCCAATGCCTATTTACTTGATTCCCTTCGCACGACCACCACCGCGGTGGTTGATCAGGGGAACAAGCCTTCCATTCTCTCCGCCATCGCCAAATATCACTCCACCACCCGGATGCGGGAGACTGTCAATGATGCCATGGATGTGCATGGGGGCAAGGCCATTTGCGAGGGGCCGAATAATTATCTGGCCAATAGCTACCACGCCATTCCCGTGTCCATTACCGTGGAAGGGGCGAATATCCTCACTCGAAGCATGATTATTTTCGGCCAGGGGGCGATTCGCTGCCATCCCTATCTCCTCAAAGAGATGCAAGCCGCCCAGGACTCGGATGAAAAACAGGGCTTGGTCGCCTTTGACCAGGCTTTATTCGGGCATATAGGTTTTCTGCTACGCAATCTGGGTCGGGCCTGGTGGCATAATCTTACGGGGGGGCGTTGGGCCCATGCCCCGGAAGGGGGAGTCACGGTTGATTATTATCGACAACTGAGTCGTCTCAGTGCTTCTTTTGCGTTGGTTGCCGATCTCACCTCATTAATTCTGGGGGGAGAGCTGAAACGGCGGGAGAAGCTGTCGGGCCGTCTAGGGGACTGCTTGAGCCATATGTATTTACTCAGTGGTCTTCTGAAAAGATTCGAGGATGAGGGTCAGCCAGAGCAAGATCTGCCCTTGTTCCATTGGTGTAGCCAAAGAGAGCTTTATCTTACCCAGCAGGCATTGGATGAGATCCTGGTGAATTATCCCTCCCGTCCTGTGGGTTGGTTATTGCGCGGGGTTCTTTTTCCTTGGGGCAGGCGTTTCAGAAAACCCACGGATGATTTGGGACGGAGGTGCGCCAGCCTGCTACTGTCCCCTTCTACCGCACGAGATCGGCTGACGGCAGGCATTTTCCTGGGCCGTAGCGAGGAAGATCCCATGGCCCGTTTAGAAAAAGCCTTTGAAGCGGTGATTGCTGCCGATGAGATTAATGAAAAGCTGCATCAAGCAGCCAAGGAGAAAGGGCTGAAAAGCCTCTCCCTTGAAGAGGCTGTAGACGGGGGAGTCATTTTAGAGGCGGAGGCAAAGACGGTGGCGAAAGCGGAAGAGCTCACCTGGGAAATCATTACCGTCGATGACTTTGCGCCGGAAGATCTCACTGGAGCGCAGGCCGTGGAACGGAAGCGGGCTGTATCGGGGGGATAACGACTCCCAGGATGAGAGGAGGGGACATTTTTACCCCTCCTTGAATTTGGCGTCATATCTTCTAAGGTTGTCTTTATCTGTTTTTGATGGAAACCCCAGTGAATGAATAATAACAGGCAAGCGGTGATTGTGGCGGCAGTCCGCACGCCGTTTGCTAAACGGCAAACGGCATTTAAGCATTTTACTCCTCTGGATCTGGGAAAGTTGGTCTGTGCGGAACTCTTAGAGCGGGCTGATATTGATCCCAAAGGGGTGGATCAGGTGGTTTTTGGCCAAGTCATCCCTTCTCTCCAGGCCCCTAATGTTGCCCGGGAGATCGTATTAGGGATTGGCCTACCTCCAGGGATTCCCGCCTACACGGTTTCCAAGGCCTGTATCACCAGTTACCAAACCACGGTGAATGTGTTGGAAGCCATCCAGGAGGGGGCCATTGAGTGTGGTATTGCCGGTGGGACAGAGAGCGCAAGCGATATACCTATCACGGTCTCCAAGCCTCTCCAAGAGGCCTTGCATGAGGCCGCCAGTGCCAAGACCATGGCCCAACGCCTTGCAGCCTTCAGGAAACTCTCCCTCAGTGATTTGCTTCCCCGACCACCCGCCATTGCAGAGCCTTCTACGGGAGAAACCATGGGGGAAGCGGGGGAGCGGATGGCCAAGGAAAACGGTATTTCCCGGGAAGCCCAGGATGAGCTCGCCCGCCGCAGCCACCAACGGGCGGCCCAGGCCTGGCGAGAAGGGAAATTTTCCGATGAGGTGATGGCCGTGCATATTCCTCCTGATTTTACCGAGACCTTGGTGGAGGATAATCTGCTTCGGCCCGAGTCCGATTTGGCGACCTATACCAAGTTGAAACCTGTTTTTGACCGAAAATACGGTACCGTGACGGCGGGGAATAGTTCTCCCTTAACCGATGGGGCCAGCGCTTTGCTGTTAATGAATGAAGCCAAGGCCAAGGCTTTGGGAATGCCTATTCTGGGGAAAGTGCGAAGTTATGCCTTCGCCGCCCTGGATCCCTTTGATCAACTGCTGCTAGGGCCTGCTTACGCCACCCCCATTGCCTTAGAACGGGCGGGAATGACCTTGGCGGATATGGATTTGATCGACATGCACGAAGCCTTTGCCGCCACGGTGCTTTCCACCCTTCAAGCCTTTGAATCAGCGACCTTTGCGCGGGAAAAATTAAACCGTGACAAGCCCATTGGCGAAGTCAATTGGGATAAGCTCAATGTCAATGGAGGGTCCATTGCCATGGGCCATCCCTTTGCCGCCACCGGCGCTCGGGAAATTGCCCAGACCCTAGGGGAATTGAAGCGCCGGGGAGGTGGGGTGGCCCTGTGTACCGCCTGCGCCGCAGGGGGAATGGGGGCCGCCATGGTGCTGGAGGTGACCTCATGAGGGATACCGGGAACTCCCAATCACTGTGGGTTGAAAGACGAGAGGATAATGCTGCCATTATTTGGTTTGATGTTCCCGACGCCCCCGTCAATACTCTCCAAGCAGGTTTTGAGCAGGACTTTAATCATGTGCTTGAGCAACTGACGGCAGATAAGGACCTGGAGGCGGTGGTATTGGCCTCAGCCAAAGAGGACTTTATCGCGGGCGCCGACATCAAGATGTTAACTCAATTGCCGGATTCTGAGGCGGCCAGGCAGCTCTCACACACAGCCCAAGGGGTAATGGAACGGGTGGAATCTTTTCCTCTTCCCATTGTGGCGGCAATTCACGGGGTTTGTCTGGGTGGAGGGCTGGAGGTGGCTTTGGCCTGCCGGGCGCGGGTTGCCTCCAATAGCCGTCGCACCCAGTTTGGCCAGCCTGAAGTCAAATTGGGAGTCATTCCTGGGGTGGGCGGGACCCAGCGGCTACCCCGCCTGGTGGGTCTTGAAACGGCACTGGATATGATCTTGACCGGCAAAACGATTCCCGCCCCTAAGGCCCGGGCTATGGGATTGGTTGATGAAGTGGTTCCCCGGCCGGTCCTTTTAGAAGCGGCTTTGGCCCGTGCCCGTGAGCTTGCCTGGAAAGAGTTGAGGGAGAAAAAGGAAGAGGAGGTTCGCTCTTCCCGCCGGCTTGGTCAGGTTCTTGGTAGCCTTTTGAGCCTGGGGAAACTTAGAACACTGCTTTTAGAAGAGAATCCGGCAGGCCGGTCTGTTTTGTTTAGCCAGGCAAAGAAAAAGGTCCTGTCCCATACCCATGGCAATTTGCCGGCCCCCCTTCAGGCGCTGGAGGTGATCAGAACCGGCATTGAGGAGGGTTTGGAAGCGGGTTTTAAGGCGGAAGTGGAAGCCTTTGGTGATTTGGCTGTGAGCACCAAAGCCCGCAATCTCATGGCCCTGTTTTTAGCGAGGTCCGCGCTGAAGAAGGACCTGGGAACAGAGGCGGAGGTGACGCCCCGGGCAGTGCATAAGGTCGGCGTTTTGGGCGCGGGGCTGATGGGAAGCGGGGTAACTTATGTGACCGCTGCTGAGGCGGGTTTGCCCGTGCGCTTGAAAGACGTCAGTCACGAGGTCTTGCGGCAAGGACTCCGCTCCCTATGGAAGGCGGTGACCGAGCAAGTTCAAAAGCGGCGCATGACGTTGGGGGAACGTGACCGGGTGCTCGCCTTGGTCCGTCCCACGACCGAGTATACAGGGTTTAAACGGGCCGATGTGGTGATCGAGGCCGTAGTTGAAAATATTGAGGTAAAGCACCAGGTACTGCGTGAAGTGGAAGCCCATGGCGGCCCCGAGATGATTTTTGCTTCCAATACTTCTTCCATTCCCATCCATAAAATTGCCGAGGCGAGCCATCACCCCGAGGCGGTGATTGGGATGCATTATTTCTCCCCAGTGCCTAAGGTGCCGCTCCTTGAAGTTGTGGTAACCGAAAAAACGGCACCGGAGGTTGTGGCCACCTGTGTCGCGCTCGGTAAACGCCAAAACAAAACGGTGATTGTGGTTCGTGATGGAGCGGGATTCTATACTACGCGGATATTAGGTCCCTATATTAATGAAGCCACCCATCTTTTAGCCGAGGGAGTCTCCATAGAGGATATTGATAGGGCATTGATTAATTTTGGCTTTCCGGTGGGACCCATAAAGTTGCTAGATGAAGTGGGTATTGATGTGGTTCAAAAGATCGCCCAGATCTTGCAAGAGGCCTTCGGTGAGCGGATGAAACCCACATCAGTGCTGGAAAAATTAGTGGGGGCCGATCGCTTTGGCAAAAAAAATGGTCAGGGTTTCTATCGTTATCAGAAAGTGGAAGGAGTTTTTAAGGGGAAGCAAGTCGATAAATCCGTGTATCAGTTATTGGATGTTAAACCTCACAAAAAAATTGAGGCCAATGAAATTGCCATGCGCTGTCTTTTGCCGATGGTTAATGAGGCGGTGTACTGCTACAGCGACGGCATTCTGCGGTCGGCCCGAGACGGCGATGTGGGTGCTGTTTTCGGGCTGGGTTTTCCACCCTTTTTAGGGGGACCCTTTCGCTTTATTGATAATCAAGGCACGGGCGAAATTGTCGAACGGCTCACTCATTACCAAAAGCAATGGGGTGAGCGTTTTACTCCTGCGCCTCTTCTCGTTGAACTCGCTCAACAGGGAATCGGTCTTCATGATAAGAAAACGCCTCCACCGGGGGAGACTCTTCCCTGACTCTTGTGGTGATTTATGTCATAGAAGAGGCATTAAGGTGAGGGCTAGCAAGTAGCTTTTGCTTATGAGCATTCGAGGCGAGGATGGTGACCCAAATGGAAACCATTGTCCCTATGGAATGAGCGGTCAGTAAAGAAAAATTTATCACTAATATGAATACATCAAGAGCGCGAATGATCTTGCTAGGATCGGTAATGGCTATACCGGGGGGTTGGGAAACCGTTTTTGCTATTAGCAGTGATATGCTTACTCCCATGCCGATAAAGCTAACTAGGGTTCCTAGAAGGCTGACTTTGGAACTTAATCCTAAAAGCCAAGGGGAGGATTCCTTCTCTGCACTAATATAAGTATCCGGCTCCAAATATATTTTTCGAGCGAGCCGCGTATAATAAAAAAAGATGATGGTGCTTAGACATAAGATGACAAAGGCATAGAACGCCCACAGGAGACCGCCGCTAAGTTCGTTAGGGGAAAGGACTTGGCCTGAGGTAGCAAAAAGCAATAGTAGCGCAGAAGCGATCGCAAATATAAATTGTATCCAGAAAACGGTCCATCCGAGTCGGCGGAGATTTTTGACTAATCTTAAAATGGCCTTGGCAAGATTCGACGGCATTCTTTTCGATTTAAACCGCCTGCCGGGTTGTTGTGGCCTGGCAGGCGGGTGAGGGGGAGGGAGTTCATCTCGTTGATGGGTTTTTAGGAAAATAACCCCCACCAGGATAATCACTAATACAGTCAAAACAATCGCTGTAATTTCATGTAATGCTTTATAAAAACCAACCAAGTCAGAATTCTTTGTTTCCCAGGTAGGAATCGATAAGCCCCAAAACTTGATGGGGATTCCGCTGGATGTAGCCTGAAGAAAACCGCTAATTGCTGCAATTGCTACGCACCCATAGATCAATAGATATAAATTCCAGACTACTGCTTTCTGCCAACCGGAAGTACCCCCTAGAAGTGGGGAACTACCCAATATCAACCACAATAGGATTTGAAAAGCTACCAGTATTACGCTTGTCAATCCCAGGGAGATATGCAGATTGATAAAAAACTCTCGTTCTGGGGCTGTGGGTGGCAGGTACTGGAGATACCACCCCAAGCCAATTAAAACAAAGATTAGCGAAGCCAGTATCCAATGAATGGCCGTAAAGAAAAGGCTATGCTGTGTTGGGCTTGATTTCATATGAATGGTTGGTGTTTAGGGGCACAGATAAAAAAATATTAGATCCCAACTGTCTAAATTTCTAGGACCATATTTTCTTGACTTTTCTTTTAACTTCTTCTACTTATACGGGATGGAAACGGACCGCGCGATTGGATTCGGAATCTGTGGATCTGTTTAGAACGCGCTATGCTCATACTGACACCAATCCCTCTGTTCTTGCCCTTCTTCAGGTGAGGGTTTGTGAACCGGTGCAGTTTGAGGTATTTCTGCCTTTGGCCTTGTTGAAGCAAACCAAATTTTTTAAAGATCCTTCAAGCCACAAAGGATGCTCTATTGCTTAGACACAGTATTGATTAAGTATCTGCTTTATGGGCTGACGCCTATGGAAGCGCGATTAGCCACTTTGCTTGTTGCTGGCCATGAACTTCGGGAAGCAGCAAGTGCTCTCCACATTTGGTTTTAGCCACCTCGTCTCATCATATCAAGCTGGCGGCAGAGAAACTGCCCAACGGTCAGTATGGTTATAAAATGCTCCAACACCGGGTCAGCAATGCCATAGGCCCCCAAGATCATACCGCGTTATATGCTGATATTGCGGTCATTCCCGGAGCTATTCTCTTTGCCAAGCAGGGAGATGTGGTCAAAGTGGAACTCACCAACAATACGGAAGTAAAGGTAGGCTTTGAGGTCCCTGGCTTTTTTAATAGTTATGGGACCAAGGTCGACCCGGGAAAAACCCAGACCTACACCTTCAACGCTAACCGTGCGAGAACTTATCTGTACCGGGATGAACATTTTCAACAGGTTTTCCCAACACTTTTCATGATGGCCCAACAAAATTCCCGCCCGGGTGTCATCCCCAATCCGCCGGTTCCTAGCACCATTGATACTCGATTGATGCCCGAACCCTTTGCGACGGAAGTCTTCACGATCAAGGCGGGCGATGGCGTAGGCCCTGGAGACTGGCAATACCACTGCCATGTCTTTGCCCATATGGAAGCGGGCATGCATGGTCATTTCAAAGTGGTGGAGGTGTCTGAAGCGGCAGTCAGCATTGCCGGCGCTTCTCTTTATGGTGGCATTTTCGGCAGTTCGGGAACAGGGGTAGCTACCTTTGAGATTTCAGACGAGCCGGGCCGTTGGTTTAAGAGTACCCGAGGCGATATTACGGGTACCGATACCCAGTCTCTGGAACTGCTTCATCCCAATGACAGTATTCACTTTATCATGTCAGATACCCACACGTCCCATACCATGACCAGTTTGCTGTGGCCGATGGGGGCAGAGAATATGCCCTTTGACCAAGTCACTTCTGCTGCACCTTGGCATGTGACGTATCCTAGTGTTCCTGTTCAGATCACCGGTGGGGCGGTTGCTGACTTAAGAGAGGTCTTGGAAGCTAGGTACGGACAAGACATTCAATTGGCAAATCTTTTTGATCCTGAAATACCTGGCGTGGGAGAAGTATGGATCGATACCCAGTTTGAAAAAACTAACAGCAAAACCAAGCCAGGAACGATTACCGTACTAGATGCAGAGAACTGGACAATCAAGCGCAAGATCTCCTTACCCGAGATCAACATGAACCATCCCCACAACATGTGGACCGACCGGGATCAAAAAGTTGTCTACCAAACCCAATGGTTCGATAACAAGCTCACTTTTGTTGACAGGGTTACTGGCCAGCTCATCAAAAACATTCGGGTAGGCGAGTCTCCTGCCCATGTCATGACTCGCCCCCACAATGACACTATCCTGGTGACCCTTAACGGGGAGGAAGGCAACGCTGATACCAATTTCATGTAATTTTGCATTCTATAGATTCAGTCTAAACAATTACTTGAAGCCTCAATAAATTGCATTCTTTAACTAAATTGGTATGAAATCCTTCCAGGAGAAGATAAAGTCAATCGGTTCATTCCGACACAAGATTTTGGCCAGCTCCCTGCCCATCCCCATGGCCCTTGGATCAGCGCAGATGGAAGCAAGGTCATCACCCCTAACATCTTTACTGGCGATGCGGGGGTTTACCCAATAGCGCGTAAAGCATCGCCCAATCGGGCGGTGATATAAGCGCAAGCCGCGAAGCGGCTTTACAGGATTCTCTGATTTTTGTAAAATACAAATATGACGAAGAGGGCGTACCAGGAACGATTCTATCCCACAGCTGAACAAGCCGAACTGCTGGCGCGTTCGTTCGGCTGTGCGCGTTTTGTTTGGAACAACACGCTCAAGCATCGTACCGATGCGTTCTATCAGAACGGCGAAGTCATTCCCCATTCGGCGCTGGAAAAAAGGCTTGTCCAACTCAAGCAGGACTTTTCTTGGCTGAATGAGGTTTCCAGCGTTATTTTCCAGCAGTTGCTGCGCGATCAGCAGCAGGCTTTCAAGCACTTCTGGGAGAAGCGAGCGGGGTATCCGCGTTTCAAATCCAAGCATCGGGGCCAGTCAATCCGACTGACCAAAGCCGCGTTCCGGTTCAAGGACGGCCACCTGTTCATCGCCAAGTCGAGCGAACCGTTGAATATCCACTGGAGCTTCAAGGACGGTCTGCCGTCAGAGCCCTCCGCTATCACGATTTCTAAGGACGCAGCGGGACGCTATTTTGTGTCCATGCTGTGTGAATTCGAGTCCGAACCGATGCCGGTGGTCAACAAGACGGTCGGCATCGATCTGGGTCTGAAAGACTTGTTCGTCACTAGCGACGGATTCAAATCCGGCAATCCCAAGTACACCGAGCAGTACGAAGCGAAGCTGGCCTATCTGCAGCGTAAGCTGGCGAAGAAGCGCAAAGGTTCCCGTAACCGCAACAAACTGCGGCTGAAGGTGGCCCGTGTGCACACCAAAATAGCTGACTGCCGTAGGGACGCCACCCACAAGGCGACCCGCACACTGATCAACGAAAACCAAGTCGTGTGCGTTGAATCTCTGGCGGTGAAGAACATGATCAAACACCCCCGGCTTGCCAAGCCCATAGCCGATGCCCATTGGGGTGAGTTTGTCCGTCAACTGAAGTACAAGGCGCAGTGGGTAGGGCGAACCGTAGTCGAGATCGACCGCGGGTTCCCCAGCTCCAAGCGTTGCCCCACCCCAGGGTGCGGACATATCAACGAAACGCTGCCGCTGGAGGTGCGTGAATGGAGCTGTCCCTCGTGCGGGACTGTCCATGACCGCGACATCGCAGCGGCGATCAATATCAAAACCGCCGGGCTGGCGGGGTTAGCCTCTGGAGCGACTGGAACGGGGGCGACAACAGGCGTTGTCGCCTAGGGAAGGCGTGTTGAACCAGGAAAGTTCTTGGAGTGATCCAACAACCCTCGCCCGACAGGGCGGGGAGAAGTCATACCAATTTCATGTAATTTTGCATTGTATAGATGCAGTCTAAACAAGCACTTGAAGCCTTAATAAATTGCATTCTTTGATTAAATTGGTATCAGAATATTGACAACGATTTCGGCGTAGACGATATCTTGTCACGCATACCCACAGGTTCTCCAGGCGCCCATCCTATTGCCATCGGATTGATGCCGGATGATAGCAAATTTTATGTGGCTAATTTATTTAGACAACACCCTGAGTGTCGTTGAGCTGATTACAGGAAAGCTCAAAAAAAACATTAATCTCCTTGCCGACTACGACCCTGTTTCCGGTGAATTCTCTGATAATGATGGAAATGAGAAGATTGCATTAGGAGGACTTCCCATTCAAACACCGGTTTCGCCCGATGGCGAATATGTGGTGACCGCCAACACCTTGACTGCCACCATCACCATTGTGGACACCGAAACCGACACCATGTCTCTTTCAACCTGGGGAGCCTGTTTCCGTCTAAGACGGAGTGCAGTTTAGACCAGGGAAGGTCATTTTTTCATAGCGAATCTATATCGTGGGTTTATTAACTGGAGTTTATTTCAATGAATACAAAACAGGAATAACGGATGGTGCAAATACAGTCAGCATCATCACCGATATAGCTTTTATCAACAACGCTTGTACAGATAAAGAAGAAGTAAAAGACTGTACCCTGCCAACAGGGACCTCCATTGGGGTTTCGGTTAAACTTGGAAATACGTTTTCAGAAGATGCTCCAACTCCTGAATAAAAAAATATTTTAAATAATGTTTGAAAAGCCCAGGGTTGTTTCGCCGGGGCTTTTTTTTGTAGTCATGAGAAAAAAAGCTCTATATTAATTCAGCAATGGAGGTTCTTTTCTGTCTTTTCTCTCCAAGCGGGAGAGAAGGAGGGTGAGGAAATGAATAAAGAACGTTATTTATTGGGATGGGCATTAATCATTTTACTGATAACTTTACCTTCTGTAGCAGCCGAAACGCTTTACCGTTGGACTGATGCTTCGGGCACGGCGAGATATGGTTATCAGCCGCCCCTAGGCATCCAAGCTGTTCCTGCTGCGGAGGTGCAGAGGGAATTGATGAGGCGTGAGCCCCCCGTGAGTTGCCCAGAGTTAGAGATTGAGCACCTGCATTTAATTAACAAGGAGATCAGCCGCGTCAAGGCAATGCCGGCTGGATTGGGACTAGACTACGAACTGACACCAGCGGCTAAGCGGGAATTGATCTTAGACTTGCTTGCCCACCGGGCAGCTTTGATTACCGGGCGAAGTGCTTTAGATTTCCATTCGTCAAAGAACTACGAATTTGACCATTTGAGAGCTCAGTATGAGCAGGAAAAGACCCGGTTGTTGGAGACCTTGGAAGACCAAGAGAGCATGTTACGGGCTCAGCGCATTCAAATTGAGCGAGAACGGCGGCGGGCGGAGGCAGCGCTGCATCTACTCCACAGGCCGTTGCCTGTGCTAGTTTGGTAGAACAGCGGTAGAAGTCATGTCTTGGAACTAGGCAGAGCCAATTAAGTAACAAGCCGTGAGATTGATGGAAAATCCCTTGGTAGGTTGAGAATAGCGAAACCCACCGCTTCGCCTGGGTTTCTGGGTAGCCCTAGGTCGGTTATCTGCGGTTGTGGGTTAATTTACCAGAGGGAATTGGCGTCCCCAAGGGGATTCGAACCCCTGTTACCGCCGTGAAAGGGCGGTGTCCTAGGCCGTCTAGACGATGGGGACAAATTCTGTTTTTTGGCTGGGCCTACCCACCTTAGGAAGGCGAGCACGCCTAAATGCCTGGTGGAGCCAGGCGGGATCGAACCGCCGACCTCTTGCATGCCATGCAAGCGCTCTCCCAGCTGAGCTATGGCCCCTTCAAAAAAACGCACACTTTACGAGCTTGGCGGTCATATGTCAAGCGCCATTTTGAAAAGTTTGAAGATCCGTGGATTCTATGCGATTTTTACCCGCCATATTAATAATAATACTCATGCTGCGTGGAACAGAAAAAGAATACTATCTTGCTTGTGGGGCTCTTTTCTTTCCTGTTGGGACTAGTTCCTATGGCCAGGGCACAGATACCCCAGTGGGAAAAATGTGAGCGGTTTATTGAACCCGCCTCAGAGGAGTTACTGGACCCGGAACCTAGAGGCCCAGTGGATGTTACCGCTGATCAGGTTGAATCCGAAAAGGAGGGGATCTCTATATTTAGTGGTGATGTTAAATTTAGACGCCGGGGACAGTGGTTAGATGCGGATGAGGTGCACTACGACAAGCCAAATAACACCGTGAAGGCTTTTGGCGATGTGCGCTATCAGGATGCCACGGTGGATGTGATCAGTGACTCCGCTAAAGTAAATCTGGAGACAGATATTGGTGTCGCTGAAAATGCCCGCTATTTTTTACGAGATTACCATGCCCGTGGAGAGGCGGCTGAGGTGGAGCGAGAAGGTTCCGCTAAAAGTGAGTTGCAGGATGCCACTTTTACCACTTGTGATATTGGGGATAATGCTTGGCAGTTGAAGGCGAGCCAGGTAAGCCTGGATCACGAAGAAGGGGTAGGTTGGGCCCGTCATGCCCGCCTCAAATTGTGGGATGTCCCCATACTCTATGCTCCCTTTCTACGCTTTCCCATCGACGATCGGCGTAAATCTGGGTTTTTGGTCCCCTCCGTGGGGAGTTCCAGTAACTCGGGTGTGGATATCAGTACGCCCTATTATTGGAATATTGCCCCGGATCGGGATGCGACCATTACTCCCCGCTACTTGTCCGAGCGGGGTCCCATGCTGGAAGGGGAATTGCGTTATCTTAATCCCCGCAACCAAGGGAAAATCCAGGGATCGATTCTGCCCCACGATGACAGGAAGGGGGATTATCGCGGCGCTTTCTCCTATCAGCATACCGGCAGCCCTTGGTCGCGCTGGTTTACCAACCTGGATATCAATCTCGTTTCTGATGACACCTATTTTGAGGATCTA
Source organism: Nitrosococcus halophilus Nc 4 (assembly GCF_000024725.1). Lineage (NCBI taxonomy): Bacteria > Pseudomonadati > Pseudomonadota > Gammaproteobacteria > Chromatiales > Chromatiaceae > Nitrosococcus > Nitrosococcus halophilus. Next base: position 2,158,079 of record NC_013960.1, read on the forward strand.
GGTAACAGCCTGAGCATTGCCAGTACTACCTACCTCAATAATCAGTTGGATGTGAGCTACCAAGGGGAGGGTTGGTATGCCCTAGGGCGTTTCCAAGGCTTTCAAACCATTGACAGGACTATTCCTGGTTTTTCTCGCCCTCACCAACGTTTACCTCAGCTTTTAGTGGATGGCTTTTTTCCCGATCGGTTTTTAGGATTGGATTTGGACTTTCACGGGGAAGTGGTAAACTTTCAGCGGGATGCGCTACCGAACGGGGTACGTTTAGACTTGTGGCCTACCGTGAGTTTGCCCTTCCGCACTCCCGGTACCTTCTTCACCCCAAGTCTTGGTGTACGGGATACCCGTTATTTCCTAGATGATACCCCGCCGGGTACGGACAACACGGTCAGCCGTACCTTACCGGTTTTCAGTATAGATACCGGCGCTGTTTTTGAGCGATCACTGTCTTTATGGGGTAGCCGTTTGCGTCAAACTTTAGAACCGCGTGCCTACTATCTTTATATTCCTTTTGAAAATCAAGAAGATTTTCCGGTTTTTGATAGCGCTCCGTTGGATTTTTACTTTGCTCGGCTATTCCAACCCAACCGTTTTACGGGAGCGGATCGCCTTAACGACGCCAATCAACTGACTCTAGCCGTCACTACCCGCTTACTGCAGTCCAGTACGGGGGATGAGTTGCTGCGGGCATCCATCGGTCAGATTCAGTTTTTTCGCGACCGCAAGGTCACCTTGCCTGGATTTCCTGAGGAGACTGACTCTAGTTCTTCCATTATTGCGGAAATGGCGGCTCGGTTGGCGCCAGAGTGGTCGCTGCGAGGTGAGTTGCGCTTTGATCCTCATCAGGAGCGGGCGGATTTGGGGTCTGCCGAGTTGCGTTATCGTGGAAAAGGGGGGAGCCTGCTGAATATGGGTTACCGTTTCCGTCGGCAGTTGTTGGAGCAGGTTGATATCTCTGGCCGCTATCCCATTACGAAGAATTGGAGTGTCGTCGGACGTTGGTATCATTCAATTGCCGATGATCGGCTCCTTGAGGTCCTGGGGGGGGTGGAGTATGACAGTTGTTGTTGGGCGATACGCTTGGTGGGGCGCAGTTACATTACCAACATCGAGGGGGATAGGAACAACTCGGTTATGGTCCAATTGGAGCTAAAGGGATTAGGTAATTTGGGGCAAAACGTGGAATCGTTGCTGAGGCGAACGGTGTTGGGCTATGGAGAACAGTTCTAACTGGCAGATAAATGTACAATCATAGACAGATAAAGTTTTTTGCGGTTAATCCCACTGTGAAGCTGATGGAGTAGCTATGCGAAGATTGCTTGTTGCTGTCCTTGCGGTATTTTGGTCTATGGGGAGTTTTGGGGCGACCATCCTCGATCGTATTGTGGCGGTAGTGAATGAAGAAGTCGTCTTGGAAAGCGAATTGGAGCAGATGGTTCATACGGTTCAAGAACAATTAGTGGCTAAGGGAACGCCGCTCCCGCCAGACTATATGCTAGAGCAGCAGGTGTTGGAACGGCTGGTGATGCAACAGTTGCAGTTGCAGTTGGCTGCACGTACCGGCATCCGCGTTGGTGATGAAACCCTCAATCAGGCTTTGCGCCGGATCGCTGAGGATAACGGGTTAACTCTTAGCCAGTTTCGTGATGTCCTAGAACAAGATGGTTATAATTTTCCTTCTTTTCGCGAAAATATTCGCAGGGAGTTGATCATTTCTCAGCTCCATAAGCGGGAAGTTAACGATCGTGTGACCGTAAGCGAGGCGGAGATCGATAATTTTTTGACAACCCAGAGAAAACGAGGCAATCAGGACGTTCAATATCAGCTGGGCCATGTTTTGATCGCGGTGCCTGAAGCGGCTTCCCCAGAACAGCTCCAGGCAGCTCGGGCTAAGGGAGAGCAATTGTTGCGCCAGTTGCGGGAGGGAATGGATTTCCAGAAGGCGGCACTCGCCTATTCCGATGGGCAACAAGCCTTAGAAGGAGGTAATCTAGGTTGGCGTAAAATGGGGCAACTCCCGACCTTGTTTGTTGATGTGGTTCCCAAACTCCAGGTAGGTGAGATAAGCGAATTAATTCGCAGCCCCAGCGGCTTCCATATCGTTAAGCTCCTGGATCGTCGAGGGGAAGAACAACAGGTTGTGACTCAGACTCATGCCCGCCATATTCTTCTTCGTACCGATGAACTAACCAGCAACCGGGATGCTCGGTTACGCCTTGGCCAGTTGCGCCAGCGGGCATTACAAGGGGATGATTTTTCTGAATTGGCACAAGCCCATTCCGATGACAAAGCCAGCGCCTTAAAAGGGGGAGATCTGGGTTGGATTAGCCCAGGCCAGATGATCCCCCGCTTCGAAGAAGTGATGAGGTCCCTGGACCCGGGGGAGATCAGCAAACCCTTCCAGACACAATTTGGTTGGCATGTGGTTCAAATACTGAATCGGCGACAGCAAAACATGACCGAGGAGTTCAATCGGAATCGGGCGCGGATGGAGATTCGCCAGCGTAAAATCGAAGAAGAACTGGAAAACTGGCTGCGGCAGCTCCGAGATGAAGCCTATGTGGAATATCGCCTGGATAGCTGAAGGACGTTGTCTTTCCCCATGACCTGTTTGCGGCTGGTGCTGACTCCTGGTGAACCTGCTGGAATTGGCCCTGATATCTCGATCCAATTGGCTTGCCACCGGCGGGAATATGAACTGGTGGTGGTGGCCGACCCGGAGGTCCTCACTCAGCGCGCGCGGCAGCGGGGGCTAGCGCTAGCCCTTGATATCTATGATCCCGTCCAGCCGCCGGAGCCGGGGATACCCGGAAGGCTGAAAATCCTCCCGCTAGAGGCTCCAGCACCAGTGACTCCAGGCCGCTTGTCCCCCGCTAATGGAGCTTACGTCTTGGAGGGCTTGCGGCGCTCTGTGGCGGGATGTTTGCGGGGAGAGTTTGCTGCTTTGGTCACCGGTCCCGTCCATAAAGGGGTTATCAATCAGGCGGGAATGGCCTTTACCGGCCATACCGAGTTTCTGGCGGGGCTTTGTGGTAGTTCCCAGGTGGTGATGATGCTGGCAGCCCCTGGGTTGCGGGTTGCCTTAGCCACCACCCATTTACCCCTGCGCGAGGTCAGTGATGCCATTACCCCCCAGGGTCTAGAAGGTACCCTGCGGATATTGCATCGTGACTTGAAGCAGCGCTTCGGAATCCCCGAGCCACGTATTTTAGTCTGTGGGCTGAATCCCCATGCAGGAGAGGGGGGGCATTTGGGGCGGGAGGAAATCGAGATCATCGAGCCGGTCCTGGAAACCTTGCGGACAGAGGGAATGCAACTTTTGGGGCCGTTGCCCGCGGATACGGTGTTTGTGCCTCGCTACTTGGAAAAGGCTGATGCAGTGCTCGCCATGTATCATGATCAGGGATTGCCTGTACTCAAACATCTGGGCTTTGGACAGGCGGTTAATATTACTTTGGGATTGCCAATTATTCGCACTTCGGTGGATCATGGCACGGCCTTAAACCTTGCCGGCAGCGGCCCGGTGGATAGTGGCAGCCTGGAGGCCGCCGTTAAGGCCGCTTTGGAGTTGGCAAAGAGACAATGAATATTCCAAGCTACCAGGCGCGCAAGCGCTTTGGGCAGCATTTCCTCCATGATAAACAGGTTATTGATCGCCTGCACAGAGTTATTAATCCCCAGCCGGGTGAGTTAATGGTGGAAATTGGCCCGGGTCAAGGGGCCTTGACTCTTCCCCTGCTTCGTCGCCTTGGGCATCTTGAAGCGATTGAGTTAGATCGGGATTTAGCGGCCTACCTGGTCGAAAACTGTGCCTCGGAAGGGGATTTGCACCTGCATAATGTGGACGCCTTAACCTTTGATTTTCGTACCCTTGCCCGGGAACAGAACCAGCGCCTGCGGGTGGTGGGCAATTTACCCTATAACGTCTCAACCCCCTTGTTGTTCCATCTATTGGCCCAGGTCGAGGTCTTGGAGGACATGCATTTTATGCTGCAACGGGAAGTGGTGGTTCGATTGGCCGCCAAGCCTGGGGGTAAGGATTACGGACGTTTGAGTGTAATGGTGCAGTTTTATTGTGGGGTTGAACCCTTATTCACGGTGAAACCTGGAGCTTTTATGCCCCCACCGAAGGTGGATTCGATGGTGGTGCGCTTGAAACCACACCGACCGTCTTTGGCACCGGAAATTCCCCACGCTGCTCTCAATCGGGTGGTTTCCCAAGCTTTTTCCCAGCGGCGTAAGACTCTGGCCAATGCCCTCAAGGGTCTCTTGGGTTCAGCCGATTTAAAAGTCCTGGGGATTGATCCCCGGCAGCGGCCGGAGACGGTGGATTTGGAACAGTATCTTGCTCTGACTCGGTATTGGCTAGCCCATCGATAGGTCGTTTTATAAAACCGGATAGCTTTCTTGTTCCAGCAGTTCAGTCAAACGAATGAGGGGGAGGCCAATCAAGGTGTTCGGGTCGTCTCCTTGAAGGCGTTTGAAAAGGGCGATTCCCAATCCCTCGGATTGGAAACTCCCGGCACACTGATAAGGACGCTCCCGCTGAAGATAGTGCTCTATCTGTTTTTCCGTGAGGGGGCGAAATTGGACCCGAAAGGGTTCAACGGTGGTTTTGGCTTCACCGGTGGTAGTATTGAATAGACAAAGCCCAGTATAAAAGATCACCTCCCGTCCTGAGGCGGCCCGCAGTTGTTGCAAAGCCCGTTCGTGAGTCCCTGGCTTTCCCAGAATGTACCGATCCAGAACCGCCACTTGATCAGAACCAATGACCAAAGCATGGGGAAATTCAGCCCCTACCGCCCGTGCTTTAGCCTCCGCTAGGCGGGCCACTAATTCCTCGGGCTGTTCTTGGGGCAGAGGGGTTTCATCGATATGGGGAGCGCAGGTCTCAAAAGGCAAGCCCAAGCGTTCTAGCAAGGCGGCCCGATAGGGAGAACTCGAAGCGAGGACGAGGGTCGGAGGCGCTAAACTCATTGGGGGTTGCTTTCGATCTCAAGTAGTCGTTCTTCTGGGGTCACGTAATCCCCTTTGGCCACATGGAGGGTCGTTACTTTACCCCCAATAGGGGCCACGATTTCCGTTTCCATTTTCATCGCCTCCACCACCAAGACCGGCTCCTTGGCGGCCACCTGCTGGCCGGTTTCTACCAGCACCTCCACAATGGTCCCCGGCATGGAAGTCATCACATGGCCTGGTGCCGTTGCCTTTGGTCGGGAGCCCGTCTTTTTCCCCGGAGCGGTGGCTTCATCCTGGGGTGTGGGCGCCTCCGATAGGGTTTCTAGCAACAGTTCTTCTTGCAGCCCGTCCACGTAGACATGGAACAAGCGTTGACCGCCTGGATGCAAACCGCTGCCGCTGACCCGAACGTTGTAGGTTTCGCCATGGCGAGTAATATTGAACTCAATGGGAACGCCCCCTTTTTGGCCCTGCTCAGGCGGTGGGTTGAGGGGCTCTGGCTGCAAGGTGCCGGCAGCCCGCTCTTGAAGAAAAGTTCGACCAATTTCTGGGAACATGGCATAGGTCAGGACATCTTCCTCTGACTGGGCCAAGTCGCTGATTTCCCGCTTAAAGCGTTCCATCTCTTCCGGTAATAGATCGGCGGGGCGTCCTTCAATGACGGGCGTGTTGCCAATGGCAAGCTGGCGTACACTGCCGTTAATAGAGCCAGGAGGTTGGCCATAGCGGCCTTCCAGGTAGAGCTTAACCTCATTGGTAATATTCTTGTAGCGCTCGCCAGTCAGCACATTAAGCACCGCCTGGGTCCCCACGATTTGGGAAGTAGGAGTCACTAGAGGGGGATATCCCAGATCCTGGCGAACCCGGGGAATTTCTGCAAGCACCTCATTCATGGCCGTGAGCGCCCCTTGATCCCGCAGTTGATTAGCCAGGTTAGAAATCATTCCTCCAGGCACCTGGTTGAGTTGGACCCGGGTATCCACCCCCGTATAGTCGCTCTCGAATTGTGCATATTTGCCGCGCACATCCCGGAAGTAAAAGCCAATCATTTGCAGGAGTTCTAGATCTAAACCCGTATCAAAGGGGGTGTCTTTAAGGGCGGCCACCATGCTTTCGGTAGGTTCATGGCTGCTGCCGCCCGCAAAAGAAGAGATGGCGGTATCGATATGGCGGCAGCCGCATTCGATTGCCTTAAGGTGACACATGCTAGCCAGGCCGGCAGTAGAATGGGTATGGAGGTGGAGGGGTAGCGACACCGAGTCCACGAGAGCGGAGACCAGCTCGGCGGTGGCAAAAGGCGTGAGAAGTCCCGCCATGTCCTTAATCGCAAGACTGTCGCAGCCCATCGCCTCCAGTTCTTTGGCTTGGGCGACAAAGGCCGCAATGTTGTGGACCGGGCTGACCGTGTAACAGATAGCCCCTTGGGCATGTTTGCCGGCGGCTTTGACGGCCTCGATGGCGACCCTGAGGTTACGCAAGTCATTGAGTGCATCAAAGATTCGGAAGACGTCAATTCCCCCGGCCGCCGCCCGTTGGACAAAGGCCTGCACCACATCGTCTGGATAGTGGCGGTAGCCCACTAGATTTTGCCCCCGTAGGAGCATCTGTAGGCGGGTATTGGGGAGCGCCTCCCGTAACCGGGTGAGACGCTGCCAGGGATCCTCCTTAAGAAAGCGTAGACAGCTATCGAAAGTGGCTCCTCCCCACACTTCCAAGGACCAGTAGCCCACTTTATCAAGCTCCGGACAGATGGGCAGCATGTCCTCAGTGCGGAGCCGGGTGGCGATAAGGGACTGGTGGGCGTCGCGCAAGATGGTGTCGGTGATATGTACCCGGGACAAAGTTTTCACTCCTTCGGCCTTTATTAGATCAGGCTCCCATATGGGCGGCAATGGCTGCAGCCACCACGGCTGCTAGCTCCGGCTCGCGGGTATCGGCGCTGTAGTTTAGCAATTCTAGGTGGTTGTCCACGAAAGAGGTATCAAACTCTCCCCTTCGAAACTCTGGTGAGGCCAGGATTTTTCGGTAATAGGGAATTGTGGTTTTGACGCCATAGATACCAATGTCATGCAAAGCCTGGTGGGCGCGATTAAGCAATTTTTCCCAGCTCATGGCCCAGACCGTGAGTTTGACGCAGAGGGAGTCGAAATAAGGGGGTAAATCATACCCGGTGTAAATAGCTCCATCGGTGCGTACGCCTGGACCGCCTGGTGCATAGTAACGGGTAATGCGGCCAAAACTAGGCAAAAAGTCATTTTTAGGATCTTCAGCATTAATCCGAAGTTCCATCGCATAGCCCCGGTGTTGGATATCTTCTTGCCGGTAGCTCAAGGATTCACCGGCTGCAATGAGCAGTTGCTCTTGGACGATGTCTACTCCCGTGATAGCTTCGGTGACCGGGTGTTCCACCTGCAGCCGTGTGTTCATTTCCATGAAATAGAAATTGCCCTGGGCATCCAGTAGAAATTCCACTGTGCCGGCATTACGGTAACCCACCGCCCGGCAGGCTTTAACGGCCAGCTTACCAATTGTGGCCCGTTGTTTCTCGCTGAGCTGAGGAGAAGGGCCAATTTCAATCAGTTTCTGGTGGCGCCGTTGAATGGAGCAGTCCCGCTCGAACAAGTGAATGGCATGGCCCTGGTGATCGGCCAGGACCTGGACCTCAATATGACGTGGATTAACCACGCACTTTTCTAAAAAAACCTTGGTGCTGCCGAAGGCCTTTTGGGCTTCGGAGACCACCCGCTCGTAATTACGGCTTAGTTCTAGGGGGGAATTACAGCGGCGAATACCTCGCCCACCGCCGCCAGCGGTGGCTTTTAGCATGACGGGATAGCCGATTTGCTCAGCAAGGCTTAGGGCCTCATCTACCCCTCCTAAGCTGGTGTGGCTGCCAGGGACGATGGGAATGCCCGCCGCCTCCATGGTATGACGGGCCTCGATCTTGTCGCCGAGGCGGTGAATGACTTGGGCGGGGGGGCCTACAAAACGGATCCCATACTGTTCACAGCGCTCCGCCAAGTGGGGATTCTCTGATAAAAATCCGTAGCCGGGGTGGATGGCATCGCATCCGGTGGCGCGGGCAAGGGCGACGATACGGCGGGCATTGAGGTAGCCGGCCAGGGGATCTGCGCCTACATTATAGGCTTCGTCCGCTTTTTTGACGTGGAGGGCGTGGCGGTCCACATCCGTGTAGGTCACCACAGAAGTGATGCCCAGTTCGGCGCAGGCACGGATAATACGTACCGCGATCTCACCTCGATTGGGAATTAAAAGTTTTTTAATCAACTACTTAATCCATATGGTCTGGTTGACTGTTAGAGCTAAGTTTAGGTGATGACCGAGGGTTGTGCTCGGCCCGTACGCTGCTGAATTTGGGCTACGTGATCGGCAATTTGAATGAGGCTGGCGAGGGCCACTTGGGTATCCAGATCGTGCCGAGCTGGATCCGGTTCAAAAGTTTCCAAATAGACCCGCAGGGTTGCCCCTTCAGTTCCTGTCCCGGAGAGACGATAAATAATCCGGGCGTCGTCTTCAAAGCAGAGCCGAATTCCCTGTCCGGTGGTGAGGCTGTGATCGATGGGATCGGTGTAGCTAAAGTCATCAGCCAGTATCACCTCCCGTTGCCCGAAGCGTTTACCCTTTAGTGTAGGAAGTTGTTTCCGCAGATCCTCCATGAGTTGCTGGGAAAGATCGGCGGGAAGATCTTCGTAGTCATGGCGGGAGTAAAAATTGCGGCCGCAGTTGGCCCAATGTTCCCTGACAATAGCCTCCACCGACTGGCGGCGTACCGCTAAAATGTTGAGCCAGAACAGGGCTGCCCAGAGGCCGTCTTTTTCTCGGAGGTGATCGGAACCTGTGCCAAAGCTTTCCTCGCCACACAGGGTGACTTTCCCCGCATCCAGAAGGTTGCCGAAAAATTTCCATCCAGTGGGGGTTTCAAAACACTCGATTCCCAGGGCTTCAGCAACCCGATCGGCTGCCCGGCTAGTGGGCATGGAGCGGGCAATTCCGGCTAAACCTAAGCGGTAACCGGGAATATGATGGGCGTTAGCTGCCAAAATAGCCAGACTATCGGAAGGAGTCACAAAGAAACGTTTGCCTAGGATCATGTTACGATCCCCATCCCCATCCGAGGCGGCGCCGAAGCTGGGGGCATTGCCCCGATACATTTTGGCCACCAGGGACTTAGCGTAGACAAGATTGGGATCCGGATGGCCCCCGCCGAAATCCGGCAGGGGTTCGCTGTTTAGTACGGTGTCGGGATCAGCCCCCAAACGGTGTTCTAGAATTTCCTTGGCATAGGGACCGGTGACTGCATGCATGGCGTCAAAATGCATGTGGAAGACCCCGGTGTCAAACAGGGTCTTGATCCGGGGAAAGTCAAATAATTCTTCCATCAACTCCGCATAATCAGCGAGGGGGTTGACAATCTCGACAGCCATCCCAGCCAGATTCCGGATTCCGAGGGAATCAAGGGGGATATCCTCGGCCTCCACCATCAGGTAGCGGTCAATTTCCTTGCTCCGGGCGTAGATGGCGTCAGTGACCGATTCGGGCGCTGGGCCGCCATTGCTAATATTATATTTAATTCCAAAGTCGCCCTCCGGCCCCGCGGGATTGTGGCTGGCGGAAAGAATGATCCCACCCAAGGCTTTATAGCGGCGAATGACGCAAGAAACCGCAGGGGTAGAGAAGAGCCCCTCGCGGCCCACGAGTACCCGGCCCACTTTGTTGGCCGCGGCCATCTTGAGAATAATTTGAATGGCCTCCGGGTTGTAATAACGCCCATCTCCCCCTAAAACCAGCGTTTTTCCAGTAAGCTCCCCCAGGCAATCGAAGAGGGATTGCACAAAATTTTCCAGGTAATGGGGTTGTTGGAAGTGTTTCACCTTTTTGCGCAGACCAGAAGTCCCTGGGCGCTGGTCAGAATAGGGGGTTGTCGATACAGTATGGATATTCATGGTAAACAGTGCTCTCGCGGAGGCTGAGTTACTCTCTATTAATATTTAGATATCATGAAATAGCCCCATTCAACCATAAGGAGTATTTGAAATCGACCCTTGATTCCGGAGGAGTTGCCCTTATGTTAGCTGATTGGCATCAATCTAGTTTCCATCATACGGAGGAGATCCACATACTATGACTGTAGCAAGCCATAAGGAAACTCTGGGCTTCCAAACCGAGGTTAAGCAACTGCTGAACCTCATGATCCACTCTTTGTACAGTAACAAGGAGATTTTCCTGCGGGAGCTAATCTCTAATGCAGCCGATGCGGCTGATAAGCTGCGTTTCGAAGCCCTCACCGATGATGCGCTTTACGAGGGTGACAGTACCCTCCGTATTCGTCTCAGCTACGACAAAGAGAAGCGTACGATTACCATCACCGATAACGGTATTGGTATGGGGCGCCAGGAGGTCGTCGATAATATCGGCACCATTGCCAAGTCGGGCACCCGGGCCTTTTTGGAAGCTCTTTCTGGCGATCAAGCTAAAGATGCGCATCTTATCGGGCAATTTGGCGTGGGTTTCTATTCTGCCTTCATTGTCGCTGACAAGGTGGTTTTGGAAACCCGGCGGGCAGGAGTAGGTTCGGAGCACGGCGTATGCTGGGAATCGAGAGGCGAGGGCGATTACACCATTGAGACCATAGAGAAAGCGCCTCGTGGGACCGAGGTGACCCTCCACTTGCGGGAAGGGGAGGAGGAATTTTTAGATGGTTGGCGTTTGCGCCATATTGTCACTAAGTACTCGGATCACATTGATTTGCCCATTGAAATGAAGCAGGAAAGCGGGGGTGACAAGGAGGGGGAGCAGGAAGAATGGGAGCAGATCAATAAAGCTACTGCTCTTTGGACCTTGCCTAAAAGCGAAATCAAGGAGGAAGAATATCAGGCCTTCTATAAACATGTGGCCCACGACTTTGAAGATCCCCTGGCGTGGACCCATAATCATGTGGAAGGTAAACTCGAATACACCTCGCTACTTTTTATCCCTTCCCGGGCTCCCTTTGATCTCTGGGACCGGGACCGTATGCACGGTATCAAGCTCTATGTGCAACGGGTATTTATTATGGATGATGCCGAGCAGTTGATGCCCCGCTATCTCCGCTTTGTCCGGGGAGTGGTGGACTCTAATGATCTACCCCTCAATATTTCCCGTGAAATTCTCCAGAACAACAGGATCATTGATAGTATCCGCGCGGGTTCGGTTAAGAAAGTTCTGGGGTTGTTGGAAGATATGGCGAAGCGTGACTCCCAAAAATACCAAAGCTTCTGGAAAGAATTTGGGCAGGTCATGAAAGAAGGGCCCGGTGAAGATCCCAATAACCGAGAGCAGATTGCCAGGCTGTTACGCTTTGCCTCTACTTATCATGACAGTGCCGAGCAAACCGTCTCTTTGGCCGATTATCTGTCACGGATGAAAGAAGGGCAGGAAAAAATCTACTATATCACTGCTGACAGTTTCCTGGCCGCCAAGAGTAGCCCCCATCTGGAAGTGTTCCGGAAAAAGGGGGTTGAGGTGTTGCTGCTTTCCGATCGGGTGGATGAGTGGTTGGCGGCATCGCTCCCTGAGTTTGAAGGTAAGCCTTTGCAGTCGGTCACCAAAGGCGAACTGGATTTGGGCAACTTGGAGGATGAGGAGGATAAACAACAGCAAAAAGAGGTTGAAGAAAACTTTAAAGGCCTCGTTGATAGGGTTCAGAAAAGTCTAGGTGACAAAGTCAAGGAAGTGCGAGTTACCCACCGTCTAACGGATTCTCCGGCCTGTTTAGTCGTTGAACAGCATGATATGAGCGGCTATCTTGAGCGCCTCCTTAAGGAGGCAGGGCAACAGGCGCCCCATGTCCAACCTATTCTTGAACTGAATCCGACTCACCCCCTCGTTATTCGTCTTAAAGGGGAGGAGACGGAAGAAGGCTTCGATGATTGGGCTAACTTATTGTTTGAACAAGCCTTGCTTGCCGAAGGAGGGCGCCTTGAAGAACCCGCCCTGTTTGTTAAACGTTTAAATAATTTGCTCTTGACAGTAGCAGGCTAAGCGGGTTAAACCCGGGGTGGAGTCGATAGTCTCCATTGATCCCCCTAAGAATCGAAGGTGACCCCCCGATGAAAGCTTAAGCATGGCTACACGTGAACCAGTGGTGTTTATTGTCGATGATGACTTTGCAGTTAGAGACTCGTTGGCCCTGTCGCTCTACTCAGTGGGTTATCGCGTAAGGTGCTGCGAATCCGTCAAAGTTTTTCTCAAAGCCTATGAGCCCAATCAGCCTGGCTGTGTTGTTTTAGATGTCTGTATGCCAGAGAACACAGGGTTGGAGCTGCAAGAATATCTTGTTTCTGAACAGGTCGATATTCCGATTATTTTCATCACGGGCCATGCCGATGTGCCTACAGCAGTGCGGGCGGTGAAGCAGGGGGCAGTGGATTTCTTACTTAAACCCTTCAACTTTGAGACCTTACTAGAGTGCGTTCATAAGGCCATTGACTTAGACCAGGTTAAACGGGCCGAGCGAGCGCAACGGGATACCATCGAAAAACGATTGGCTTCCCTAACTCCTAGAGAACGGGATGTCCTCAACAAGGTTATCGAAGGAAAGCTCAATAAGGTGATTGCCGCCGAATTGGGGGTTAGCATCCGTACTGTGGAAATCCACCGCGCCCGGATTATGTCTAAGATGAGAGTAAGGCGTGCTACGGAATTAGCACGCCTTGTACTCATGCTCCGACGTTCCTCATAGCCTTGGCCGCAAGCGCGAAAATGACCCTTCTTATATAAGTAGAATTACCTATTTAGCTCCTACAGCTTGCTATTTATACTGGGGCGGATATTCGCCGGACCTGTTAATCAAAAGGCCAAAGGTCCAGAGGATAGCTGCCGCGTTCTACTTCGTAGTGTGAAGCAGTGCAGAGTAAAGGGAAGTACTGCTGCTGCAGCAATTCCCAACCTATTGAACCAAGGAGAGCCTGCTATGTCTTTTAACGTTGGCACTGCTACAGAAACGAATGTGATTACTTTGGCCACCTCTGAAATACTAGATTTTTCCGTGTGCCAAGAGTTTTGGCATGCAGCGCAACAAGCCCGTGATAGGGATGTAATATTTGTTATTGATATGGGGCAGACTGAGATGATTCGCGATTCTGGTTATGCCTTGCTATTAATGTTAAGAGAATGTACGGGAAAGGATCAGAGCGATATCAATATAGTTAATTGTCGCCCAGAACTACACAGGCAGCTGCAAGCACGAGACTTTGATCGTTACTTTACATTCATGTAACGCCGGGGGGATGTTCTAAGATAGAGAAAAGCTTTTTTTATCAATATACATTTACAGATAAGATTAGCACTGGCGTAAGTGGGGCCAGCGCCGGGTGAGATCCGCTAGGGTAATTTGATTGAGAAAATCATAAAGCCGTGCGCTGAAGTCATTCCAAAGCCGCTCTGCTTCACTCACGGAATTATTTGCGATCGCTAAAGGATTGAGCTTACCCGGTTGTTTATCTACCGCGGCAATAATCTCTGCAATGGTGATTTCCTCCGCAGCTCGCGCAAGATGATAGCCTCCTCCTGGACCCCGCACTCCTTCCACTAAACCATGGTGGCGTAGGCTGGCAAAGATTTGCTCTAGATAAGAAACAGAGATATTGTCAAGTTGGGCTATATCTCCTAGAGTAACTGAGCTTGGCTGCTTGGCCAAGGCCAAATTCATCATAGCGCTAATCGCATAACGGGGACGGTTAGAAAGTCTCATAGGCAACTAATACATTACCGGACTAGATAAGATAGTAACATACAGAGCGTCAAAAAATCACCAGTGCGCTGTATATAAATCTTGAGTATTCTAGTCAAGATAGACGATGCAGAATAGGGTTGCCATGCGATTTAAGGTTACTGAGTCTATCGAGGTTCTTGGTTCTAGGCAGTGGAATGCTTTGAAGGGAACCGATAATCCTTTCTTATGCTATGAATTCCTAAGTGCCCTTGAGCGCCATGGCTGCATCGGCGCTCATGTGGGTTGGCTTCCGCGATACCTTCTTGCTGAGGATGAACAGGGGAACTTGCTTGGAGCGGTCCCTTTATACCTGAAATACAATTCATTTGGCGAATTCGTATTTGATTGGTCCTGGGCTGAAGCTTGGGAACGGGCCGGGGGGCGTTATTACCCCAAATTGGTAGCCGCCGTACCCTTTAGCCCTGTGACCGGCTCACGGCTGCTGTTGAGGCCGGATGTGGATGAAACGGTTGTCCATGGGCTTATTCAGATGGCAATGACGCTAGCTAAAGAATGGGGAGTTTCATCCCTTCACTGGTTATTTCCTCACCAGCGAGAGATGGAGTGGCTAGGGAGTTGCGGGTTGCTCTTGCGTCAGGGTTATCAGTTTCATTGGCGCAACCGAGGTTATCGAGATTTTGAGGAGTTCTTGGCGGCCTTGAGTTCAAAGCGACGCAAAGAGGTTAGGCGAGAACGTCGCCAGGCTCAAAAACAAGGGGTAGACATCAAAGTTATCCATGGCAATGAAACTACCGACTTAGAGTGGCACGCCATGTATCAATTTTACCAGGCCACTTTTAATGCCAAAGGAAATTACCCTGTTCTTACTTTGCCCTTTTTTAAGTCTCTAGGGCAGACCATGGGGCAAGCCGTAATATTGGCGTTGGCTACTCGAGGGAATCAGCCCATTGCGGGGGCTTTATACCTCCGAAGCCAAGACACCCTTTATGGCCGCTATTGGGGGTGCCACGAGCACTTGGCTGGCATGCACTTCGAACTGTGCTATTACCGCGGTCTAGAATATTGTATTGAGCACCGTTTACAATGCTTCGAGCCTGGAGCCCAGGGGGAGCACAAGATTAGCCGTGGTTTTTTGCCCACCGCTACTTGGTCCGCTCATTGGCTCAGTGACTCCGGCTTCCGTGGGGCGGTTGCTGATTTTCTTGCCCAAGAACGCCGGATGATAAGGAACGCCATGGTGGAATTGGGAGAACATAGCCCCTATAGGCAATAATAAGCAAAAAAGGCATAGAAGTTGCTAAAACTTCTGGGTAAGTCAAAACATTGGCGGCAGGATAATTGTTCCAAAATAACAATAGGACATCGTGAACAATGCCTAATTTTTTGTTGTTATTCATTAGCTTGGCATTAAGTTTAGCAAGCCCATTTGTGCTCGCAACGCCGCCTACCGAGTTTCCTTACGAAATCATTGTCATAAAGTCCAAACGGTTACTGGTGGTGAAAAAGGGAACACGGGTGATTAAAAAATATCATGTTGCCCTGGGACAAGGGGGAATAGGGGGGAAGCGTGTTGAGGGAGACAAACGCACCCCGGAGGGAGAATATGAGATAGTCGGTTCTTGGCCCAGTCGTAAGTTTTATTACTTCATACATCTCAATTATCCTGGTCGTCAGGATGCCATGGCGGGGTACAAAAAGGGGCTGATTTCATGGGAGGAGCTAATCCATATTTATCGGGCCCATCAAGAACAAAATGGTACTCCCCCCCAGCAAACCCGGTTAGGGGGATTTATTGGGATTCATGGTATCGGGGAAGAAACAAATCAAAAATTGGCGATCCACCAGGATTTTGACTGGACTCGAGGTTGTATTGCTCTCACCAACACTGAAATTGATGAATTGCGTCAATTTATAGGGCCCGGCACTCCGGTAACGATTCTTAATGAGCCTGATGATAAAGGTTTGCTTGCCGATATTGGCGTAGACTCAAAGGTTTCCCTTGCGAATTAACCTATTTCACCCTGTTGATAAAAGTAGTGTATGAAATTTGAAATCTTACCCGTTACCCGGTTTATGCAGAACTGCACACTGCTTGGTTGCGAAGAGACCGGGAAGGCGGCGGTTGTGGATCCCGGGGGCGATTTGGATCAAATCTTGGAAAAAGTTGAGGCTAGCCAATTAAAGATAGAAAAGATCCTGGTAACCCATGGGCACATTGATCATGCGGGGGGGGTGACCGAATTGGCACGCCGGTTAGACGTGCCAATAGAAGGCCCCCAAATAGAGGATAAATTTTGGATCGATTCATTGCCTTCACAAAGCGAAATGTTTGGTTTTCCTCCCGCTGAAGCTTTTGTGCCTGATCGTTGGTTGGAGCAGGGCGATACGGTCTCCTTTGGCAAAGTGGTCCTTAACGTCTATCATTGTCCAGGACACACGCCTGGCCATGTGATTTTTTTTCATCTGGACAGTCATCTGGCCCTCGTTGGGGATGTCCTGTTTCAGGGCTCCATTGGCCGCACTGATTTTCCCCGTGGCGATTATGATGCCTTAATTCGATCTATTCGTGAACGCCTGCTTCCTCTAGGAGATGAGGTCCGATTTATTCCAGGTCATGGACCTATGTCCACTTTTGGAGAAGAGCGACGATCAAATCCATTTTTGAGGGAAAATAGCTAAGCCAAAGGTTCTGCTATTGCTCCTCTCTCACATGCTTGTGGCATTTTGCGCAAGTTACGGTCAGTTGGGAGTAACTACGGGCCGCTATATCAAGGTTTTTATCCTTAGCCGCACCTATGAGTTCCTGCAGGTGGTCACGAAACTCAGTGCTATATTCTTTATATTTGGGGGTTTTCATAACATACCATTCACTTGCATGACTCATTGCTAGCATTCTTTTTGCTTCCCCTAAGATCTTATAAAAATCTTCCTCGACTAAGCCTTCCAAAACATCATGGGAGCTAGAGAGCTTCACCTGCATAAACTCTTTTACCTTGCTTTCTTCCTCTGGGTCGGCTGCATTGAGGGGATGGGTCGCCACCACAGACAGCATGGCAATGGCAAAGATACGAGAACTGGTCAGAGTGAATTTATTCATAGAACCTCCTTGCTTTGTTCCAATTATTAAAGCTGTAAATGGCTCTATATTAAAAATTAGGATATATTGAGACAGGAATCCAGGAATCAAAGTCTAGAAGTTAAAATACCCTATTAAATATAGGGAATAGGCATTTCCGAGATACCAAGATCTCTTCCCACAATGATGATCCCCATAAGGGCACGAGGTGCTAGCCGATAGCCCTTCTTGTCCATTTGGGTAGCCCATAAACCCGTTTCCCATTACAAGTAGGTGACTCATCCCACCGAGGGGAAGTGTAAAGCCATATTAAACTATCCGATTTTACTAGCATTAGTATCAACAAAGGCGTAAATTGGGATTAAGGATAAAGCGCCTAAAATGGTAAAGGGTGGTTCTGTTTGAACGATGTTATAGGGGGTCCACTTGCTCAATTTTTGGACGCCTTTTAGGAAAGCCTATTTAAGATCATTTTTCAACGAGTCTTCTCCGGCATGGCCATTGTGATTATGAATGTAGGCAAATCTTAGTGTGGCGGGGGAGGCTGATAGTGGAGCTTAAGAAAAATGATTAAGTTAATATATATCAGTTTTGGAACCGTTTCTGTCTTCACTGGTTTGATAATATTTTGGTTACCAATCCCGCTTGGTCTTCCATTAATCTTAATTGGATTGCCAATTTTAATAAAACATTCACCGCGTGTACGAAATTGGACAGAACGACTAGCTGGGAAATATCCGGTAGTTGAGCAGATATTAAAGCGTATTAGCCCTGATAAAAAATAAATATTTTTTTTGAAAATTAGCTTACCCATATCCTTAGCCGCTTAAATAATATGGAAAATTTAAAAAGCTTTCAGATTGAGCCGCTCCGAAATATGGTATCTGTCAGTGCTGTAAAGGCAAGATCAGCCCGGCTATGGATTCGCTCAGAAAGACCCGGAATTTTGCGTTTACGTTGGTGGAAAATGGGAGATCAGGAAAATGCACAGGAAGGATATATAGAAATTGAATATGAGAATAAAAATGATAACACTCGCAGTGTGGAACTGCCACTTACTGTAGATAATTTATTTTTAGAGCCTTTAACCTGGTATGTTTATGAAGTAAAAAATGTAGCAGATGATCAGCTCATTGGAGTGGGATCCTTTGAAACAGCTCCTGACCATCCCGATCAAACTCCACATCGTTTTTCAATTGCATTAATGAGCTGTAATCAGCCATTTAATGAAGATGGTTCAGTCCGCTTAGAATCTATTCAAATGCTACGTGCCGCAAAGCGATGTATGAGGCGTCATGATACCAAATTCGTTTTGATGGTGGGAGATCAGATGTATTCTGATCATCCTCAAAACCTTTCTCTTTTTAATCCAAAATACTTTTCTCTTATTGCGCCTAAAGGTAATAAAAATATTCTGGAATATAAATCTGAAAGTATACGGAAGATACTTCAACGCCGTTACCGATATTTCTGTAATCTTGCTGATTTAAAAGTAATACACACTGAGTATCCATGCTATCCTATCTGGGATGATCATGACATCGTTGATAATTGGGGTTCTGATCCAAATCATCAAAACCCCCAGTGGCAGGAGTTCTTTAAAGGAGCAAAATTATCTTGTTTTGATTATCAGGCTTCCCGCGTTATGGCTTCTCAGAAGGAGCTACCCGATTCATTTGATTATAGCTTTACCTATGGAAATATAGCCCTTTTTGTCTTGGATCTGCGTTCTAATCGAAAAGCTGGAAGGAATGGTAAGCTTTTTTCTGAAAATCAGCATATAAAAATTAAACAATTCTTAAAAACTCATAGAAAGAAAAAGGTATTGTTTTTTGTGCTGAGTGTACCCGTTATCCATTTACCTCGTTTTCTAGCAAAACTGGCGGCTAAAATCACTTATTCTGGCGAAGATTTCTCAGATCGATGGTCTTCTGGCGCCCATGTGCAGGATAGAAATAGGTTTTTAGAAACGATTTATCAGCATCAGCTTAAACATCCTTCACAAAAAATTATTTTGCTGAGTGGCGATATTCATATTGGATGTGTCCACCGGATTAAATGGGAGAAAGAAGGACCTAACATTTATCAAGTGGTTTCCAGTCCCATTACCCATATTAATTCTTTTTTTGTTCAATTTTTCTCAAAACTGCTTATTCGGGCTAATCGAAAGATATCAATTAATAATGGTTTATTGAGTGCAAAAGTTAATTTTTTAAAGGGGATAAAAAACTATAGAAAAAATCCTTATGGTGGATTAAATCTTGGTCTTATCGAAATTAAAACACCACAATCTGGTGTTGATCCGGAAGTTCGATTTTATATTTACGGACATCAAGGGGAAGAACCTGTGTGTGTTTACTGTTCACCCTATGTCTGAGATTTGTTCTAATTTCGTAGTAATCATTACCAGTGGTGTTTTCGCAGATTCCACTTATATAAAAACCAGGCAAACGTATTATAGAGAAAGATAGAAATTTGCTTTATTATGGGAAGAGAGATGAGCTTGGCTTTCCAGTGCTCATTAGGTGAATGTCTCCAAATGACTTCGAATGCCTCAATTCCTACTTTTATTTCTCCTTTCTCATTCACTGCATGAAGTCTTTTGCGGACAAATTCAAGATCAGGTGAGACCTCATTATGAATGCCTAATTGGGTATGAACATCTTTCCAGTCTATTTCACAGTTAGCCATTTTCGACTTTTGATTTTTTATCCCTGCATTACAGACTGGGCATGCGCTGTTGTAGTACACCTTTATAGTTTTTTTATTGTTATTTCCCATAAGTTACCTTTTAAACCACTGTTCGACTTTAACCTTTGCTTTGTCTGAGTGTTCTTCTTTAATATGAACCGATACTGTTGCAACTGCAGATAATAACGTGCCTAAATCGTCCACATAACCCCCTGGCAGCAAATCGGGTAGGGCGTCAACTGGAGAGATGAAATAAATTAAAGCACTATAAATAACCGTTTTTGCCCATTTGGGAGTATCTTCATCTTGTAAAGCATAATAAAGTTTTAAGGAAGTTTCGATAACATCTAGCCCTACTGATTTTGCATATATGTTGATTTTCTCCCAGAAGGCCTTATCTGAGTACTGTGTTGTCCGCTTTGGTTTCTTCATATTTTTGCAGAAATTCCGCTGTGCTGGGCTTTTCTTAACTTCCCCTGTTTTAGGGTCTGAAATTCTTGCTTGGTATACACTGAGATGTTTTTTACCCTTTATTTTCAGGGTTTCATAATCTCCACCTAGGTTGATAGCATAGCCTCCACCACCTGCTGTTTTCCGGCAGATAGAGCAATAACAGAGGTTAAAGGGGTAAGGGTGTGGGGAATGAAGTGTAAAGCGTACGTTGCCGCAATGGCACAAACCTTTAAGTTGCATGGACTAAACCTTCCCATGGTTTTTAGAAAACAAAAGGGATAAATTTTTTTGTTCTTGCCATATAATCGAGATACTCAGGGAAAGAATCCTTCAATAGAGTCTCCTCAATATGGGATTTGGCTATTAAAACTGGCACTAAAATTGTCAAGCCGATAAAATTTAGGTAATGAAAATTGTAGATTGTGATACCCAACATCACTATGAATAAACTGGTGTACATAGGATGGCGAATATACTTGTAAGGGCCATGGGTAATGAGGTCGGCATTATGTTTTATTTCAGGATGGATGTTAAAATTACTTAATCGGTTAAAGTATAGCGTGATTATCCCAGCGACTAATCCAATAGTCACTAATAACAAGCTAGCCATAAAGTTCCTATCTGCTAGACCAAAAGGAAAACAGCATAAAATAATTGCTAAAAACTGTAATGTGACTAGAAAATAACCCATCAATTTAATATGCATGAGACAAAGTATATCCAACTCTTTGATTATACTATTATCTCTTAAAAGAGATAATCATGAATGACAAAACTACTACTGATGATACAGCCCATTATTCGCTCCTCGGAAAAGTGGAGGGAGCAGAGAAGGTATTCCTGTCGGGAAGACGGAACCGGGAATCAGATTTAGAAAGCGCGGTCACTTTTTTTCTAGAGTTTTTGCGGGGGTTTGAAAGTTTTGACTTTAAGCCCCCCTGTGTCACGATTTTCGGTTCATCCCGCTTTCCGGAGAATCATCGCTATTACCAACTTGCAAGACAGCTTGGCAGTGCCTTGGCCAAGGCAGGGTATGCGGTGATAACCGGTGGCGGATCCGGAATTATGGAAGCCGCTAATCGTGGCGCCAAAGAAGGAGGAGGCTTGAGTCTGGGCTGCAACATCCAACTCCCCCAAGAGCAAAAGCCTAACCCTTATCTTGATAAGTTTATCCAGTTTGAACATTTTTTTGTTCGTAAGGTAATGC
Organism: Nitrosococcus halophilus Nc 4; assembly: GCF_000024725.1. Taxonomy (NCBI): domain Bacteria; kingdom Pseudomonadati; phylum Pseudomonadota; class Gammaproteobacteria; order Chromatiales; family Chromatiaceae; genus Nitrosococcus; species Nitrosococcus halophilus. Next base: position 2,179,199 of record NC_013960.1, read on the forward strand.
TTGTCAAATATTCCTCTGCATTTGTGATCATGCCCGGCGGTTTTGGTACTCTTGATGAAGCCTTTGAGGTTGTCACGCTGGTGCAGACAGGCAAGTTAGAGCGGTTTCCTATTATCGGCATGGGTGGCGATTTCTGGGAACATTTACGGCGCTTCGCTCAAGAGACCATGTTGGGCGAAGGGGTGATTAGCCCCAAAGACATAGATCTTATCCATATTGCGAACACTGTGGGTGACGCTGTTGAAATCATTCAACAAGCGTAGGGTGGACAGGGTGTATTTTAATCCTCGCAATAAAAAACAGGGCATAGACAATGATTAAGGTGCCTAAAATTTTGAGGATAGTATTCTCGATAGCAAAGATCACCGAATAACCACCGAAAAAAATTAATGAGAGGATGGCAATGATCTTAGCTCTCAGGGGAATCGCCCTATGCTCATGCCAGTTCTTGATCATCGGTCCGAAGGTGGCATTTTCTATAAGCATTTGATGAAGCCTTGGAGAGGATCTGGCAAAGCATCCCGCGGCCAAAAGGAGAAAAGGGGTCGTAGGAAGGAGGGGAAGAATAACTCCCATTGTGGCAAGACCCGTAAAAACGAAACCTAGAATTTTGTAAAACCACATGAATGAAACGACCTAAAAATAAGCACCTTTACCTTCTGTGTGGTATCAAGGGTAAATATCGGTGGGACTAGACCCGGCTGCGCTGGTGTTTGAGCTTTACATATTATAGATAATTGTATTAAAAGAATCAGGGGCTATGGGCACCTATTTAGCTTTGGCCGGGCGGCAAAGGGAGAAAATAACGTCTATTATTGGCTTTTCATTAGCCCTTAACGATACTGCCATTTAACAGACATAAAACTTCAGTAGTGTGGCGCGTTGGATCCTTTTCGATCCTGCCTGAACCCTCTTTATGCTAAAGAACTGGAGGATCTAATGCGCCTAAATAGCTCTATGCTTATGATTGCTACTATTTTTATGGCGTTATCCGCCCTTGCCCCTGCTGACGGTTTTGGAGATAACGAAAACCATAAGTGGGGAAAAGATAAGGGGGAAAAGCTGTCCGCCAACAAAAAAGGGGGGCAACATGTGCAGTTGGGTCCCCGGCCATTCTACCTCGTGGAGGACATGGAGGAGAGTAAGCTCAAGGAGGCCCTTCAAGGGTGCACCAAAGGTCCCTTCTATAAGACCGATTTTTCCATAGGCCACCGGGGCGCTCCCCTGCAGTTCCCCGAGCACGCCCAGGAGTCCTACGAAGCAGCCGCCCGCATGGGGGCCGGTATCCTAGAGTGCGATGTCACCTTCACTCAGGACAGAGAGTTGGTGTGTCGCCATTCCCAGTGCGACTTACATACCACCACCAATATCCTTGCCACCGGCCTGGCCGCTAAGTGCTCTGTACCTTTTACGCCCGCTGAGATCGATCCCGTGACCGGCGAAACTATCGCACCGGCTTCGGCCAAATGCTGTACCAGCGACATTACCCTTAAGGAGTTCAAGACCCTCCAGGGTAAGATGGATGCTTTCAACTCCAACGCCACTACCGTCGAAGAGTACATGAATGCTACGCCAAATTGGCGTACTGATCTGTACTCCGCCAAGGGTACTTTACTGAGTCATGCAGAGAGCATTGAGCTCTTTAAGACGTTGGGCGTGAAGTTTGCCCCTGAGCTCAAAACTCCTGCCGTTGCCATGCCTTTTGAAGGCGATTATACCCAGGAGGATTATGCCCAGCAGTTGATTGATGAGTACCATGAGGCAGGTGTTCGAGCGAGGAAGGTGTATCCCCAATCTTTCAATCTCAATGATGTACTCTACTGGATTCATAATGAACCCGCCTTCGGCAGGCAGGCGGTGTTCCTTGACGACGCCAACTCCGTCGGCGAGTTGGATTCCTCCCCGGCTGCCATGGAGAGCCTCGTTGCCCAGGGGGTGACAATTATCGCGCCCCCCCTGTGGGCCCTGCTGGAACTGAATGAGAATAATGAGATTGTGCCCTCGGAGTATGCCTTGAATGCCAAGGCTGCTGGTCTTGATATCATCACCTGGACGATTGAGCGTTCCGGTCCGCTCAAGGGCGGCGGCGGTTGGTACTATCAGACCACTACCGACGCCATCGATAATGATGGCGACATGCTGGAAGTGCTTGATGTCTTGGCGAAGGATGTGGGTATCCTGGGCATTTTTTCCGATTGGCCTGCTACGGTGACCTACTATGCCAACTGCATGGGCTTAAGATAGCCCCAGCTAAAGGGCAGGCGGGCACGCTAAGGTTTCACGAGAGGCCCGTCTGTCCTGGGCTAGGGCGAGAGCCCCTTCCTTCCCGCTCTCCCATCTAGGCCGAGTTGTGGGGAGGTGCCCCCTAGCTGGTGGACCCACCGTCCACGGGTGTCATCCATCACTTGGTTAGCACGATGAGGACGGCCACCAGGATGCCAGCACCGAAGGCAAACATGCTGTACTTTCGGTGTTCCTTTTCCGTCTGAGGCAACAGATGGGTGGCGCCCACATAGACGAGCGCGCCTGCCGACAGGGATAGTAAAGCTCCCAATAACGGTTTGTCGATCTGGTTAATGTAGGGATAAGAAATCAGCATACCTAGAGGGGTGGTCAGTGAGGCGGCGAGGAAGGCTAGAATCAAAGAAGTTTTTTCGCTAAACCCCCCGCGCAAAAGCAGCAAATAGGTGATGATTCCTTCAGGAAATTCATGGAGCACCATGCCGGTGGCGGCCAACGCTCCAGTAAAGATGCTGACGGTAAACGTGATGGAGTACACGAACCCGTCGATGAATGAATGGAAACCGATGCCGAGCATGGGGATCAGTCCGATACCGTAGCGGGAATTTGGATTCCGCTCACAGACAAAAGCGGTGATAAATCGGTTGAACAGGTGCAGTAGGACAAACCCAATAAGCAGATACACGGGAGCATTGGCATTCATCTCGAAGGACTTCGGGATAATGTGCAAAAAGGAGACGGAAATCAGCACGCCAGCCGCGAAGCAAACGAAGTAGATACTATATTTTCGGCCCCAGGCCTCAAAATGGCGAATGGTGTAGATACCCAGTGCCGTCACCAGTGCTGCCAAGGAACTGGCGGCCAATGCCACCCAGAATGTATTTTCCATGTTATTTGCTCCGGGGCACCTTATTGATTATTGAGTGCAAGCAACACAGCGAGCAAACCCCCTTCTAGATGGACAAGGCGCGGCGTATCTTGACCACCACAAAAACCTCCTTGCCATGGCCGCTACGCAAAACTTCAATCCCACGGATCTCTGGCAGTCAAAGCTGTTATTCGTAAAAGGGAATGCTTCGGTGATGACCTGTGTAGTAAAAATGCCTCTTTTTGTAAACCATAGATAGGCGCATGTTTTCGTTTTTTGCTCTTGCCTAATGCTCGATTCAATTATTGTAAAAAAGCATGATCAAAACTATAAGAATTATCAGGCAGCTTTGCTACTCAAGATTAATAGATTAAAAATTTAGATTAATAAAGGTTTCCCAGAGATTAGGTCTGGAATATTGCATTTCTGTTTAGCAACCACACCAATGTTATCACTTCGTTAAATTCAAGGGATGAAAAAACATAGAAAAATTAAAATTTATAGGCTATCTATAAATTTAAACTCATACCAATTTAACCAAAGAATGCAATCTATTAAGGCTTCAAGTGGTTGTTTAGACTGAATCCATACAATGCAAAATCACATGAAATTGGTATCAACTTAATGAAGAGAATAAAGTAATCATATAGTCATAAATAATCATAAAAGTCTGCAAGATTTTCCTAACCATGTGAAGCGTTCTTAATCCATATTAAGCACAGAAAGTCGGTTTAAGCAAAGAGCAGTGAGCGGCTTAGGGAAAGTTCGATCACTGCCTATATTTTTTTGACCGTAGTAAAGGGAGGAGTTATTGATGAGATGGAAAGTATCCCCGCTTCTAATCGGAGCATTTCTGGCGGGTGGGGCGGCCTTTGCCGATGACGGCGGCAACGGCAATCCCGGTTCGCCGTTCCAGAAAAGCATGTCGCAGAAACTACCCCCAGGTGGTGAAGCAGAACACGCCTTCATTGATGTGATGAATCTGTATGTGCCGGCCCAGGCGGCCGATGGTACCCTACTCAACACCGATGGAGGAGTCGAGCACTACAACATCGATGGCGTCCTTGAGGAGACACTTAGCGACGCCAAGCCCCAGATTGGGGTGTTTCTGTACGGCCCCGTTGAGCACGTGGAAGGCAACGAGGAGATCGGCTTCACCGGCCACGGCAAGCGGGAGGCCTATGCGGCGGTGAGCCTGGACGACGGCAACACCTGGAAGTTGACCAATCTGTCTGAATCGGCCGACAAGAGTTCCGCGGATTTCGACCGGAGGGATGTCAAGCTCTACAAAAATGACGATATCAACTACCCGGGCGACGTTCTCAACATCGCCCAGGCCACCGCGGGCAAGCAGACCATCGTGGCTTGGTTTAGCCGCTACTGCGGCAGTGGGCAGCCGAACTACTCGCTGAAGAACGATGAGGCGCGCCTTGGCGCGATTGTGGATTATCTCGGCCTCGATCTGAGCGACCCGTCCCCCGATGATCTCTATCTCACCGACATGTACAGGGTTTCCGGACAGCAGCAATCGGTGGATTATGCGGAGGATGAATTTGAAAAAAATCAAATTGTTGGCGAGGTACCCTACGCTTGTCTGTGGGCCGCACGGGGCACACTTGAACAACAGGATGACGACACCTACCAGATAGTCTGGCGTAAGGCCGAGCGGCTCACCTCTGGTCGGCGGGACGTCAACCGGGTCGAGGCGGATATGGTGGAAGGTGTCGGTGCCGTGATCACCTGGCAGGAAGATCCGGAAGGTTTGCGGCCCGGCCGATGTCATGGCCCGGCGGATGCTGCTGCCAAGCGGCTACCAAGAGGGTGAACACAACCCCTATGCTTTCACCAACATGGCCTGCGACAACTGGGTCGTTAACGCAGGAGAGAACCCATACTATCCAGATGGACTGTGCGGGGCACCGGCCATCAATCTGTCGTCGGTGACCCCGGATACCTGTACCGATACCTCACTTGACAATCCACAGCCAGGAGATGCCGACTGTCCGTCGGTTGATCCGGCGACGGGAATCGGGGATACCAATCCCATTCTGCAGGGCAGCGAGATCCCAGAGCCCAACACCACCAAGGTGCTCACCTGGCATCAGTGCCCGTCCGACGCTGCGGTGGTTAGCTATAGCGACGGTATCAGCCCGGTGACGGCCTGCGAGGACAGCGCCACCAACCGGGCCAACAACATCCTCGACCAGTCTTGGTACAATCCCCTGGATGTGGCCAAAGGCCACCGGGGCTTCGTGGACGGCGACTTCATCATGCTCCTCTATGCCTGGTCGCCCAACTGGAAGCTCAATACCCGCGGCCGGGATCGTTATGAACTCTACATCCGGCGTTCCTTCGATGGCGGTCAGACCTGGACCACTTTGCCCGATAATTATTCCCATTCGGGCGAGATTTTCGATGGCAATGGCACGGTTACCACCTGCGAGACCTTCCGTACCGCAGAAACCCAGGTAGGAAGTGATCAAGGTGAGGTAAGCGATGAACCCCAAGCCTGCTTCAGCTATGATGCCGGCGGCGCTGAACAGGCCCGTAACGTGTCGCAGCTCAAATCCATGCGCTTCACTATCTTGGACCCGCGCTATTCGGAAACGGCGCCGACCATCCCGGACACTGGGAGAGAGGAAGACGCTAGGGATCCTTCGCGCTACTTCATTGTCTACGAGACCGGCGACAACCGGACCGTGGAATTTGGTGAGGCAGAATCACTAAATCTGTTCTACAGCCGCGGCGTCCAGTTCGGGAACAACTATCAGGTCTGGGCCGAAGAGGACGATCTGAGCGTGTGCTATCCTTCTGATCCACACGGTGACCCCGATGTGATTGACTCGGTGGTGGAAGGTTCTGGCTTCTGCAACGAGTTCGACGATCTGGAGGGCAAGCAGGACATCACCTCCGGTGAGGGCAGCATCGAGGCCAATCCGGGCGGTGAATGGCTCTATGGTGTGTGGTCGCAGGCCACGGGCGAGGCCACGCCTCCGGGCAATGCGCCTGCGGTCAACCCAGGCCAGGGCCTGGGTCAAGGCAATTCCGCCGGCGCCAATCCGGGCAGGCCTGATTTTGAGTCCGATGCCATGTGGCGGCGGGTTTGGTACATAGACGGCTACATCTCGGACACGTATGCCTGGGATGTGGTTGGTCAGGGGGTCGCTAGTCCATAAAAACCCCTGACAGGGTATGAGAACGAGCGGCAGATCACCGGTAACGGCGATCTGCCGCTTTTTTTTACTTGATACCAATTAATCAAAGAATGTAATTTATTAAGTCTCCAAGTGCTTGTTTAAACTGCATCTATACAATGCAAAATCCCATGAAATGGGTATGAGCCCCTTTTTTATGACTGCTATTCTTCGACAAGCTTTTGATAAGCTTCGCATTCTGGTGTTAGCGGTCCGTCAGCTTGTTGAAGGTCCCCGCATGTAAGGCCCTGCATACTTTCCATGCAGCGGGTAGCGGGTTCATATAGCTTATGATTTTCAAGTGCAGCGTTATAATTTTGCTGTATAGAGGCACACATATTTTCCATCATGGGGGCCATCATTTGTTTCATTTGTGGCGATAGGTCTTTCTGCTCTAGGCTTTTAAGGGCGCAGAATTTTATTTTCTCACAAAGTTTCTCGGACGCTTCACTGAAAGAGTCGGCTGAGCAGATACTCGGGACCATGCTTAATATAAATACCATTGAATATAAAGTAATTTTTTTCATTGTTATCTCCATAAGTCGTGTTTGGCCGTTTCAATAGGAATATTCTACTGTTTCGGATAGTTGAGACATGATCTTAATGGGTCGGTATTTCTAATACCAATTTCATATATAAGGATCTTTGGGGGATCGCATGCTAAACTTAAAGTAAATATTCCTGAAAAATAGCGAAGTCACGATACATCGCTGTAGTGGAATGAAAAATTAAGCTCAAAACTGCACAAATTTGTCAAATCAGTATCATTGAGTACAGGCGGTATATAGAAGTTCATGTGCAGAAGACGTCGCAAAGAGGAAAAAAAGATATGAGAAGACTCTATTTTATGGTACCTAATGTTGACAGTGCCAAAGCTATTGTTGACGAGCTACTGTTGGCTCGGGTAGAAGAGCGGCATATCCATATTATTGCCAAGGAAGGAACCCCCATGGAAGATCTACCGGAGGCGGGACTCGCGCAAAGAAGCGATGTTATTCCGGCATTAGAGAGGGGGATTACGCTAGGTGGCGCCACCGGTGTCTTGGCGGGAATAGTCGCGGTCACCTTTCCGCCGGCAGGGCTCGCCTTGGGGGGAGGGGCTATATTAGCGATTAGCCTTGCGGGTGCAGGTGTGGGAAGTCTGATGTCCACTATGATAGGTGTGGATGTTCCCAATTCGCGGATTAAGCAATTTGAGGAAGACATCGAAAAGGGAGAACTCCTGATGATGGTGGATGTTCCCAAAGATCGGATCGATGAAATTGATGAATTGGTGAAAAAACATCATCCCGAAGCCGAAATTAATGGGACCGAGCCTACCATTCCGGCCTTTCCCTAATATCCAAGTTTTTTCTTCCCTACTCCAATAGGAGAAGGGCCTCGTTTCTGAGGCCCTCGTCAATTCTCCCCGGCTGGTCTTTCCCGCTAACAGGGATGATCCAGTCCCGGGGAACGGATTTTTAAGCTCACCCTCTAATCGAATATAGCGCTCCCTGCTGGTTCAAACCCAGTGGGATTGTAAAAAGCGCTGGGTTTGCCTATTTCCTAAAACGGCGAAGGCACAGGGGTAGGTTCAATTCTTTGTACTGTTCTCTTTTTTGTTAGTTTCTTGGTGGAGCTGAAAAGTAAATCTCGAAATTAAGCGAAGTTTTTACTATACAACATAGAGTAAAACAAGTGCTTCGTTCAGAAGCCTATATGCAGATGCATCAAAGAGGGAAAAGAACATGAGAAGACTTTATTTTTTGGTACCTGATGTTAAAGATGCCCGAGAAATTGTCAACGAGTTGTTGTTGGCCCGGGTGGAAGAGCGGCATATCCATATTATTGCCAAGGAAGGAATTTCCCTGGAAAATCTTCCGGAAGCAGGATTGATGCAAAAAAGTGATTTTATTCCCGCGCTTGAGAGAGGAGTTGCGGTAGGTGGTGCTACCGGTGCTTTGGCGGGATTAGTGGCCGTTACCTTTCCGCCGGCAGGGATTGTCCTTGGTGGAGGTGCCGTATTAGCGATGAGCCTTGCAGGCGCCGGTTTCGGAGCGTGGTTTTCCTCTATGATTGGCTCAGATGTACCCAATTCCCGTATTAAGAAGTTTGAAAAAGCCATTGAAGAAGGAGAACTCCTGATGATAGTAGATGTCCCCAAAGCTCGGGTCGATGAAATTGATGAATTGGTGAAAAAACATCATCCCGAAGCAGAAATTAGTGGGACTGAGCCTACTGTTCCGGCATTTCCCTAAAGGAAGTTACCCTTTGCAGGGTTGAGTAGAAAAATAATGGGGCTTATTGAGAGTGAGTTTGTAATCCTAAACTCCGGTGCATAGCGGCAAAGCTGCCGTGGCAGAGCAATGCCGCTATGCACCGGAGATATTGTGAGGAGTGCTCTATTCGACTTTGATGCGGCGCCGTTTTGATTTTTTCACCTTGGGCAAGGTGAGCTCCAAGATACCTTCTTTGAAAGAGGCCTTCCCTTTCTCACTTTCTACATCACTGGGTAACGCGACGGTGCGGGCAAAGCTGCCACGGGATATCTCGTGGCGAAAATAATCTCCTTTTTCTTCTTTTTCCTCGGTGCTGGTGGTGGCTTTAATTGTGACCGTGTTATCGGTAACCGAGATATCCAGGTCTTTTTTTTCTACTCCCGGCAGTTCGGCGCGGACAACCACTTCCTCATCCCGGTCGACCACATCAACCCGGGGAATCCTGCCTTCAGGGGGCCAGGCGAGTTCACCCAACATCGGCCATTCCCGTTGGAAAGGGCGCATCCAACCCCGGGGAAGGGCGCTTTCGAACCACCGTTCCATTTCTTCAAAGGGAGAGAGCATGCGGGCGGGTTCCACCCTCTGCCTTTCTATTTCTTTCCCCGTTTCTGACATTTGTTTTCCGCTTTCTTTCGGCATTGCTAATTCTCCTTAATTTCTTTTAATAAAGGTAATAAAGGCTAGCCAAGCCAAAAATACAATCCTTAGTATTATCTAGAACACTATAGCTGAGGTTTCAATAGGCTAGAGCGATTTCTTGGTCAATTATCGCAACAGATTTAATTCTCCTAAAAATACTCAGCAAATTTTTCCTGAGCTTGTTGACCAAACAGGGTCTCACAGGCTTCCCTTAGTTCTGCTGATCTTTTAAGGTCTTGCGGCCCTACGATTAAAGAGATTTTAGAGCGTCTGCGTAGAAAATCTTCTAGTTTGACAATCATTTCGCCTCGCGCGGCTAGTTGTAGTTCGCAGCGGAGATATTCTGTTCCTTCAATGAGAGCTTCAGCTTGTTGAGGATCGGCTTGGATCATTTCTAATAGGCCAATCGCCTCTGATCCATATCTTCGCCAGAGGCGGCAGGTCAGTTTTTCCGTCGAATTGGGTGGAGTGTAGCGGTCTAAATCCATTAACTCGGCCTGATGCAAAAAGGCTTTTTTTATGGCTTCCGGTGGTTCACCAAACCAGGGGTGTTGGGGATGGGGAAGGGTGACTCCTAGCGCCTGTACTAATTCGCTAACCTCTTCCCCCACATTGAGGCAATCCGTCAGTTTTCCCCCAAAAATACTGATATGGTCACTTTCCCAATTGATGTCAATCTCATGTTTGCGGGAAAGCTCCAACCAATCCCTTTTTCTCGAGGTGCCTGTTTTGACGACTAGAGGTCTGACCCCGCAGCGCTCAGCAATGATATCTTCCACCTTCAAGGGTTTCTTGAGGGTAAGCAATTTATTGATATTATCAAGAATAAATTGACGATCTTCCGCCGTGACGGTGGTAGTAGGATCTTTTACCGGGGTGTCGGTCGTTCCGATACAGGTTTTTACGCCCATGGGAATGGCAAAAAATAAGCGTCCGTCACTGGCAAAAAAGGCAAGTACCCGTTGGTGAGGGGTGAGTTTATCGACGATTAAATGTACCCCTTTAGAGAAGACATGTTGATGGGGCGTTTTTTGGCCGGTCAGCTGGTTATGTTGGTCCACAAAGGGGCCCGTGGCATTGAGCAGGACTTTAGACTTAATTTCAAATTCTTCACCACTCATATGATCCCTGGCCTGGGTTCTCCACACCTTATCGGTACCTCTTTGGGCTCCTAGGGATTCCACATAATTGGCGGCGATACAGCCACAGTTCAAGGCAGAGCGGATAAAGTTGAAGACAAACCGAGCATCATTGTCGTATAGGTAGGCATCCGAATACTCGAATCCTCCTTGGATGCTTTCTATATTGATAATGTCTTCTTCTTTTTTTATATCATTCCGTGACAGGAGGCGGGGGGGTTGGGTAAACCCCTTGCCCATCAACCAATAGAGCCAAGCACCTAGCCATAGGAGTAAGCGGGGGTATCGAAAGTTTTGGGGAACCGTTGTAAAAAAACGGATTTCTTTGACGGTGGAGGGATAATTCTTCATTAATTGATTTCTAGACTGGCACAGTTTCCAGACCAGCCGGAAATCGTAAGTTTCCAAATATTTGATTCCGCCCCAAATGAGATTAGAGGAGTGCTGGCTGGTAAAACCTGCAAAATCCCCCTTGTCAATTAGAGCGACTTTAGCGCCTTTGCCAGCAAGGGCGGCCGCAGAGACCGCGCCGTTAATCCCTCCGCCAATGATCAGAACATCATAAGTGGTTTGAGGCAGCCTTTCCAGATTGCGCGCTCGCAGTTGCATGGGCAAAGCTACTCCTTTTCCTGGGCCCAACCTTTGGCTCGTTCTACGGCCCTTTGCCACTGATGGTAAAGGCCCATGCGCTCCGATTCAGGTAGAGTGGGCTCATAGCGGTGGGCAAGTTGCCACTGGGAATCCAGCTCCTCACGGCTATGCCAGAATCCGGTGGCAAGTCCCGCCAAATAGGCCGCCCCCAAGGCGGTGGTTTCTGTAATCTCAGGAACTTCTACCGCCACGCCGAGGATATCTGCCTGGAATTGCATCAGAAAGCGATTGACTGAAGCCCCCCCATCGCAGCGTAGCACTTTTAGCGGGATTCCCGAATCCCGTTCCATAGCCTCTACCACATCTCGGGTTTGGTAGCCCATGCTTTCTAGCACTGCCCGCGCCAGATGGGCTTTAGTGGTGCCGCGGGTAACTCCCAGCAAGGTGCCGCGGGCGTAGGGATCCCAGTGGGGGGCGCCAAGGCCGACGAGAGCCGGCACAAAGTAGACCCCCTCGTTGGTTTCCACCGAGCGGGCTAGGGCCTCGGTTTCTGAGGCGTGGCTGATGATTCCTAGGCCATCTCGCAACCATTGAATTCCTGCCCCGGTAATAAAGATGGCGCCTTCCAAGGCATATTCAACGGGGTCATCGCCAATCCCCCAGGCGATGGTGGTCAGCAGCTTTTCCTGGCTGAAAATAGCCTCTTTACCGGTATTCATCAGCACAAAGGAGCCAGTCCCGTACGTGTTCTTGGCCAATCCTTCCCCATAGCAGGCCTGGCCGAAGAGGGCGGCCTGTTGATCCCCTGCAATTCCCGCAATAGGAATACCGCCGCTTCCGGGAAGGGCTTGGGGGACTGTTTCCCCATAGACATAAGAAGAGGGCTTGACTTGGGGCAGCAGGGCAGGGGGAATCTGGAGCATTTGCAAGATTTCCTCATCCCACTGTAGGTCGTGGATGTTGTAAAGCAGGGTCCGGCTGGCGTTGGAGTAATCGGTAATATGATTCTTGCCGCCAGTGAGTTTCCAGACGAGCCAGGAATCAACGGTTCCAAAAGCGATCTCACTGGCTTCTGCCCGTTGTCTGAGGCCATCCACATGGTCGAGAAGCCATTTGACCTTAGTGCCTGAAAAATAGGGGTCGATGACCAGCCCGGTTCGGTGCCGGAAGGTCTCCTCTAGACCCCTGGCTTTGAGTGCTTCACAGAGGGGGGTGGTGCGCCTATCTTGCCAGACAATCGCTTTTGCCACGGGCTCTCCCGTGCGCCGGTCCCACATCACCACTGTTTCCCGCTGGTTAGTGATGCCGATTGCTGCCAGATTAGCGGGATCTAAATGGGCCTCGTGCAAGGCGGTGGCGACTACCTTTTGGGTGACTGACCAAATCTCGTTAGGATCATGCTCCACCCATCCTGGCCGGGGATAATGTTGGGTAAACTCTGAATAGGCTCGGCCTTGAATGCGCCCCTGCTGATCAAAAATCAAAACGGTGATGCCGGTCGTGCCCGCATCGATAGATAATACATGACTTGCTGCCATTTCGCTTTAAAGCCTCACATGGATGTTAGGCGACCCCCTAGTGACGATGCAAAGCGCAGCGGCGCACGGAACGCGAGGGCCGGTTAAATGTTGTTTCAGCGTCAAATTCGTACTACACTTTTCTTGCTCACGGGGCCTAGGGTCGGGAGGACCCGAAGTCAAAGCGCGTGGAGCGGTAAAGACCCCGAGGTCAAGGTAAACCCTTTGCCGAGGACTGCTGAGAAACGCGAATTTGTCGGACTGATGAAATTTTGAATGGACAAAATTGAAATCAGTCACGATGAAACTCCAACCTAATGGGTTTGAAATCACCTCTTCTTTGATACGCCGTTCCCTGGTCCCTTAAATTCCTAAGTATAAATGCTCCCTATTGATTTTGCTTGATTTTAAATTTCTGTCCAGTAGGGGTTGTCCCATTCGTACTTGGGTTTGCGGCCGAAGCCAGGCACAGGGTTTCAATTGGTGGGTAGAAAAAACAATAATGGTGGAGCCCTGATGAAAATAGCCCATCTCCTCGCCTTTTTTAAAGGAAGCTTCACAAGGGATGTGATTCGGTCCTCGGTATTTGAGGTTAAGCAGGACGTTCAGAAAATTCAGGTGAATGCTAGCGACCAAGATGGCGGCGACGGGCACCAAAGTGATGGCCTGACCAAAGGCGGCGGTGTCTAGGGGAATCACCACCCGTTCATTTTTGCAATAGAGCCGTTCAATGCGTTGCAAGGCAATCGGGTTGACATTCCAGACATCGCCGGAGATATAGTTGACCGTTCGAACTCGGCCATCGCAGGGGGCATGAAAGCGATGGTACATGCTGGATTTGAGCCGCAGTGTCACATACCAGCCATCCCGGTAACGGGCCACTTGTTCCGAGTCGCCCAGTAGGTCTTCCAAAGTACAGGGGAATCCTTTCGCCTGTATCAATTGTGTCCCTTGAATGGCCCCTATCTCGCTGACGATAGCATCGCAGGGACTGATCACTATTGCTGGGTCGGGATCAATCGTTCGGGCACCGTCTTTAAGCTTGCGGGTAAAACAGTCATGTAGACTTCGAAAGGACTTGTTTTGCGCTTCTTCCAAACGTAGATCGTCCACAAATAATTGCCAAATCGCAATTGAAACTTTGGCAATTAGAGGATTTTCTATTCGACTAAATCAACCCATGAACAAAGTCAGGAGTCGACGGGGAATTCGATTAGTCAGCCAGAAATTGATATTCTCTTGCTGAAAAAATTGAACAACAAAGTTTTTTTTCATTATTGATGTCCTTGCACGGTAAATAAGACAATGAATTCAGAAACTACAATTTTTATTACAATTATGTTACTTGGCGGAAGCGCGCTAGTTTTTTTATTGCCCCAGTTACGATCAAGGTTTCTTTTGTCCCAGGCGAAACACGGCTCCCTCTCCGGTCATGCCAAAATATCGAAGCTGATTGCCAGCATAATTCCAAATTATGACTATGACGAGACACAATTTTTTCCTCCGATGATGTTCCTCCTGCCATCGCCCAGAAACGTAGGGCGGGCTTTGATCGTCTAAGTACCATATTTGCGCAGCGCAACCCAGCAGCAATCTGGATGGGAGAGCGTCTTGCACCTATTATTTCCGATTGCTGGGTTATGACTTTTACAAAGACTGTATTGGCGGGGGGATTGAAAAGGTCAGGAAATTAGGGCCGGTGCTGGGACTTTACCATCCTATTATCGAAGAAAAGGATTATTACAAGATTTATTAAAAAATATTAAGAATTGTTAAAGGTGTTTTGTCGGCTTGTAGGAGCGGTTCACTTGTCTACGCGTTACTGAATGCAAGGAAGGCAATGCGAAACAGACTGCTATTGGGTGAGGATTTACGCGTTAACTGATGAGAAACCGTTTTAAAAATAGCAAGTTTGTGCTGAGACTCGGTGAGGCGCGTTTGAGAAGTGCGGTTAGCTGCTAAGCCACGCGGCATACCATTGCCGCGTGGCTTAGACTTAGGTTTAGGGTTTTGCTTTTAATGATGTTTTACGTAGTCGATAAGTTTCTGGTGGGTGAACATGTGGTCCTGGCTTTCCAGAGGAGTATGGCATTGGGCGCACTCTAGATCATTGCTCTTGGGGGTACCGTCAGGGTTATACACGGCGAATCCCCAATTGCCTGCACGATGCTCCTGGGGGTAAGCCGCATCCCAATTGTCCTTTTTTTCCATGACGGCAACGGCAGCGAGTGCATCAATTTTGAAAATACCGTTATCGCCGGGAATGGGTTTACCTTCAGCATCTGTCTTGGGTTTATAGACTTCCATGACAATGGCCGATCCTGAATCCGCGGTCTGACCTTCCTTATGGCTGGAAACGGCAGTCTCATTAGCATAGAGTTTGGCTACCTGTTTCTGGTTGGCGCGGTTGATTGTGGCATAATGACTAAAAGATTGCTCATAACCTTCTGGAAACTTCACAAATTCAGGGTCCCCGCCCCCATAGGCGTAGAGTGGAGACAAAGCACAGATTATAGCCACTAACTTCAAAGGGTTTTTCATGTATTATTCTCCTTTATCGTTGTGTGTTGCACTCAATTGGGTTTTTTCAGAAAATCGCTTGTCAGGATATTGGCATTAAGTAGGCCTGGTAATTGTCCTAATAGACCTTCGAACGGCTACTTTTACCCTGATGGGCGAATCCTGGTTGTGCCCCTTCAAGCATTATATAGCGCAGTTACCCATAATATAAAACGGGTTCCTTACTCAGGTAGCCCGAATCCCTATTGACAGGAGGGGATTTATAAGGAGCCTTAATTTCCTAGCGAGGGAGAGTAAGGACAAAGCAGTGAATGAGAATTGACCCTATTAGTAGGCCTTAATCCATTCAATCTCCAACTGAAAATCGCCTGCCTGCTTGTCGGCAATCATCACGCCTACCTGGAAAATTGCGCTAGAATCGAGTGGTTTTTCATCTTCCAAAATGCGGCCACGGAAAGTAGGCACAAACCCAGAAAAGGGTAGTTTCACTACTTCCCAAGCTTGATTAGAGGTCTGAAATTTTGTTTGATAGGCGATTCCATCGAATTGAGCATCGGTACGCAATCTAAGGCGATATAGCTGGCCATCGCCACGAATACGGACTGCTAGACCAGTGAAAGACGACAGATCTAATTTTCTAACCGGCCAACGTACTGAGGCAAAGCCCCCTCTGTTTGCTAAGGACACCTGCCCTTCAAAAACACCTGTTCCCGATGAGGTTGTCCGGAAGTTGCTTTTTGAAAGGCCGCCCATGACCCCATCATTGATGACTTGCCAGGAGCGAGGCTCTTGGTTTCTAAAGTCAATAATCATTTGATTTTCTAATAAAAAACCAGTTAATGGTAATAGCATTAAAACAATAAGAACAATGAGTCGGATTAGTGTTTTCATCATGCACAGCATCTCTTTACAGCGGTTATTTAATATTGAATTATAGAGATCCTATGGAGCGCAAAATAGTCGATTATCATCAAGATGAGGAGGGCGATTGGGTGGCGGATCTGGAGTGTGGTCATAGCCAACATGTTCGGCACCAACCCCCATTTATCAATCGACCTTGGGTCGTGACTGCGGAAGGGCGCAAGTCCAGGTTGGGGCGAGTACTCAACTGTATCCAATGCGATTCAAAGGATGGGAATTGAAGATACCCTCTCAATGATTTAGCGTACATCCTGAAAGAAAGTCAAAGCCGTCCTTGGAATAGGCAAGCGTAATGTCACGCACAACTGAATCAAGACGACCTGTCCGGTGCTACGCCATATTCCCTTCTTGATGAATTTACGGGAATCGGTGACGACCGTGCTTTCCATAAGTATGGGCTGGGTCACCTGAATAAGTTGCTGACAAAAGGCAATGTCTTCCAAGATGGGCTGGTCTGGAAATCCACCCAGTTCTTGGAACAGCCGCTGCCTAACAAACATGGCTTGATCCCCATAAATAATTCGAGTTGAACGGCAGCGGAAATTATCCATGAGGGAGATCAATCGCAAGGATCCATTCTGGCCAGAGAAGCGATGGCGAAATCCTCCTGCAGCTATATTGCCGTCCAAGGCGTCAATCGTCATGAGGGCATCTTCAGGGAGCAGAGTGTCTGCATGAAGAAAGAGTAACCAATCCCCCCTGGCTCGAGCGGCACCGGCGTTCATTTGAGAGGCCCGGCCTTTGGGAGAACTCAGAAGTTGAATGGAATCATGGGCTTTTGCAATCTCTTGGGTTCGATCAACGCTGCCCCCGTCAACCAGGATAACTTCAAAAACACCAGGTTGGTTGAAGAGGCAGTCCAAGGTGGCGGGAAGAGCCTTTTCCTCATTATAGGCAGGGATGATAACGGAAATCATAGAGATTTGGATGGCTTGGTTGATACCCCTGGGAGGAGTGGCGTGGAACTTCGAACCTATGGCCGCCCTTGCGAGCCGTAAAATCAAGGGGCAGTTCCCTTGCCTCTTGGTATATAGATTAGTGTAGTCCACAGCATTCATGGATTCAGCTTGAGTTCAAATTATCACATCGGCTTGCCTTCTCAATGTGTGCTGGGGGGGTGCCCATAAGGTGTAGCAACCGCTCGAATTCTGTAAGGTTAAACCTGCTGCAGGTCAGCATGCGCCAAATCTGCTGTTCCGCCTCCTCTGACAAGAGCCAGCCTAGGGCAGGTTCGGGATCCCCCTCCGCCACGTCCATGCGGAAATGAAAGAATTCCGGTTTCACCGTCGCCCTGCATGGGGTGGGTTGGGCTTGACAGCGTTTCACCCAGTCGCGCAACTCCTTTGCAGCGAGGATTCCCCGTCCTCCGCGGGTGCTTAAAAGGCCCTGTACTGGCCCGAAGGCTTCATTGGCGCCTCGGTTGGTGGGAAGTTGCGTAAGGGGTTTGTCATTTTCAATGGTATTATTTTGGGCTAATTCAGGATCGCTGCTGATGAGGACAAAAATGGGTTTTAAGTTATCGCCAGGATTTTTGGCAAGGACCGCTTGCATCAATTGCATTGCGGTGATGGCGCCGAAATTCTCAAAATAACCGCCGTCTAAAATATGGCCATTGCGGCACAGTAAACCCTGCCAGAACCCCATTTCTTCATCCGGCCTACAGGGGAGGGTGCCTGGGGGGCTGACATAGGGGAAGCGGGCGCTATTTCCTGCTACGGTGCTTAAGGGAAGATCCGTTCCGGTCAGTTGGAAAAAATCTACCGTGTCCGTAAACTGCTCCGGTTCTAGTTTGAGAGTAGTGGTGACAATGCGCTTGCCAGTTTCCATATGGGTGCTATTGACCATCAACAGGGGCAGCCGGGCTTCCTCCATATTGCGGCTAAATTTGGTAAATCCGTCCGCCAAACCACGGCTATAGGCATTCTCAAAAATATTTTGCCAGGCCTTTTCCCATCCCAGTTCCATGGCTCTTTGTCGATCCGGCATGACTGCGAGGGGGAGAAAACGCTGCATTAAATCCGGATACAGCATGCTGGCAAAATTAGGAGCAAGGAAATCGGCGGATAAGGCCTGTTGTGTTTGCCATTGGTAACAGGTTTTGCTCCAATCGTGGGTTTGTGCCTTGGCCTGTTCGCATTGGGTGTTGTTTTCCCGCAACGTGGCCTCAAAGAAGGCAGCGCCCACGCTGCCCCCGGATACCGAACTGATAGCAAAGAGCGCATTCTGAAATTTCGGTTCGGCGTCAGTCAGGCCTCCTAACACGGTTGCCGTCCATTGGGAAGCGCGGATACCACCTCCCGTGGTTGCTACAATGATCAACGGCTTAATATTCCCCTCGATCAAAGGGGCTGATTCGGACCATTGCCTATAGGCCTTTTCCAGGGGTTGCTGGGTCGGTACCGACTCCAGGGTGCGGATATCGTGGTTATCATTGATAAAGCTGAACCCCACCGCCACTAAAAAAAGCGTCAAAATTACTGGAAAATCCCGGGCTCTAGTTTCGGTACCCAGGTCGAAGCGGGTGGTTTTATAGACCAGCCAACTGCCCACTGGAACTATGGAACTGAGGGCAAAAAATAAAATCCCCAGGGAGCCCACCCAGAATCCGAAATAGGCGGGGGCTGCAAAGCCGCCTAGGAGGAAAACGAGGCTGTAGGTCACGGTTACAGGAAGCAGAATTTTCTGGATAAAATCTAAATCAGCGCTCGAGCCCTTGGATGAGGAATCCAGGTTAAAATGTTGCATCCAGTGGCGGCGCTTTACCAAGGAGAAATAAAAAATGACTCCCGTGGCCACTGTCAGTAACAATAAAGCCCCATGAAGTGTCATCAGGGAATAGCCTTTTTGTTTCCAGGCAAACAGCAAGGAAAGGGTTGCGCAGAAATAAGCGATGACGGCGATAATACGGGGAATATGATTGACACTCCAAGAAAGAATGGGATTTTCTTCCCAAGTGGGACGCCCAAAGCGAAACTCCACCAGACGCCGGCAAGCAAACCAACTATGCAGTGCCCAGAAAAATATACCCAGATAAAAAAACAAAGCGTGGACGCCGCTATCCCCTACCCGTAGCGCCAATTCTTGCCCTTGTTGAATGAAAAGCAACCCTCCGCCTCCTAGTGCTACCACCAAAACGCTGAAGCGACAGTAGTAAAGCACAAGTAGAGCATCGTGAAATTTGTTCCAGAGTCTCACTAGCATTTTAAATAACCCTTTTATTTAGACTTTTACACGACTCTCTTATAGTCGCTATATTTGAACTATCCATTAAAACAACTAAAAAAGGAATTCCCCCCATGACTGAGAGTGCGGTGAGCTGCGGCTCCCTCATAAAATGGGCATTATCTGACAGGGTGCTGATGGCCCACCATGAACGGGGGATCCTGGAGATTGAATTAATCGCGGATGAGATTTTGCGGGTGCGGTTTAATCCTCAAGGCATTTTTACGCCGCGCCGTTCCTGGGATGTGGTCAAGGAAGAGGGCTTGCAGCCAAGTGCGCCCTTACAATGCCGGGAAGTCCCCGAAAAACTGATTGTTCAAGCGCCTAGCTGTGAGATCGAAATCCACCGGGGGACAGGGCAGTTGCGTTTTCGTCATATTTCTGGGCATTCTTTTGCAGAAGATCTCAGTGGACCCTATTGGCGAACCGTTTCCCTAGAGGAGACTCAAATCGTCGCTAGAGCAGGCGACAGGCTTCCAGCAGGGAAGGCCCAGATGGGGATTGCCGTGGAAAAAGGGATGGCGGCTAATGAAGGGTACTATGGTTTTGGCCAGCGGACTGGCAAGCTCAATCGCCGCTACCGCCGCCTTACCAATTGGAATGTGGATTTGGCGGGGGCAAGTCATTCCCGGGGAGATGACAATCTTTACCAAGCTTGCCCGTTTTTTCTAGCCGCACGCCCGGGTTTTGCCTGGGGCCTTTTTCTCCACTCCACTTGGTACAACCAATTCGATGTGGGGGCTAGCCAAGAGGACCGGTTGCGGATTTTTACCCTGGGCGGGGAGCTGGATTATTACCTATTGACCGGCCCTACTCCCGCAGCCGTGGTTGAACAACTCACCCGTTTAACTGGCCGGCCCTTGCTGCCGCCCCTTTGGGCCTTGGGCTTTCACCAATCTCGCTGGAGCTATTCAAACGATCAAGAAGTAGAAGGGATTGCTCAAGATTTTCGCGCCCGCAATATTCCCTTGGATGTGGTGCACTTGGATATCGATTACATGGAGGGATTTCGGGTCTTTACTTGGGATACAGAACGGTTTGCCGACCCCCAGGAAACCATAAACCGTCTCCATGCCCAGGGGATTCGGGTGGTGGCTATCCTTGACCCGGGGGTTAAGGGGGAACTACAAAAAGGCTATGGGGTCGCCGATGAGGGAGTTGCTAAGGAGGTATTTATCACTAATCCTGATGGCAGCCTCTTTAGGGGCTATTGTTGGCCCGGTGAAGCCCTTTTTCCCGATTTCAGCCGCTCCTTGGTCCGTGAATGGTGGGGCGAACAACAGCGGGTCTTACTGGAGGCAGGGGTAGATGGCCTCTGGAATGATATGAACGAACCTTCCATTTTTGACCGCCCCTTTGGGGAACCTAATCTCCAACAGCAGCCTATGCCGCTGGCCGCGCCCCAGGGGGAAGCGGGAGAGCGTACTTGCCATGCCGAGGTGCACAACCTCTATGGTGCCCTCATGGCTCAGGCGAGCTACGAGGGTTTGCGGCGTTTACGCCCCCATAAGCGACCCTGGGTACTGACCCGAAGCGCCTTTTTAGGAACCCAGCGGTATGCCGTGAGTTGGATGGGGGATAATAGTTCCTGGTGGGAGCACTTGGAGTTGAGTTTGCCTCAACTTGCTAGCATGGGGTTGTGTGGCATGCCCCACGTGGGGGTGGATATTGGGGGCTTTTATGAAAATGCTCATTCGGAACTTTATGCTCGCTGGATGGAGCTGGGGACCTTTTATCCCTTTATGCGCTGCCATACGGCACTGGGTACCCGATTACAAGAGCCCTGGTGCTTTGGGCCGGAGGTGGAAGCACTCAGCCGACGGGCGATTCTGTTGCGCTATCGCCTCTTGCCCTATTTTTATACCCTGGCCCATCTAGCTCACCGCACCGGTGCGCCTCTGGTGCGCCCATTGCTTTACCAATTCCCCGAGCAACCGGAACTTTACCCGGTGGAAGACCAGTGGATGGTGGGTCCCCACCTCATGGTGGCCCCGATTTATCAACCGGGAGCAAGACAGCGTTTGGTCCACCTTCCCCAGGGGCTCTGGTATGATTTTTGGACGGGCGAGCCCCTTTCGGGGGGAAAACCCAGGGTTTGGGAGGCTCCTTTAGGAAAACCCGGTGTTTTTGTTCCCGCAGGGGCTCTGCTGACCCTGGGCAACCCCCGGCAATCGACGAATGAGCCGCTCGCCGAACTTACCCTGGCCGTCTATCCCGGCGTATCCGGCCATTGGACTTTGATTGAAGATGATGGGGATTCCAATGATTATCAGCAAGGGGGGATAGCCGAAACCCGTTTTGCCCTTGAGTCCGATGGGGCTGCGGTCATTGTCCATGTTGATCGCCGTCAAGGCCCCTATCAGCCCTCACCAAGAATGTTTACTTTAAAAGTATACTTGCCCCAGCCACCGAAACAGGTTCTCTTTGATGACCTTGTGATAAATGACGGGCAATGGGAATCGACTTCCCAGGCCCTCCTGTTTTCCTATACCGACGATGGTCAGGCCCATAGGCTAGTGATTTCCCACTTATCATGAGCATACCCATGCAGACCCAAAAAGAGCAATTGTTTGCGGTCCTTGAAGAGGCGGGAATGCCCCCCGTCCCCGATGAATTTTCGGTGGTGCCATGGTATCAAGCCATTTCTCCTGGGATCCTAGAGGAAATCCAGGTCTTTATTCGCACTTTTGAAGATGTCACTAGGCGGCCGAGTTGGCAGGAAACCGTGACTGCCGCCGCTCCAGAGATTGCCCGGCACCCACGCCCCGAGGTTTGTTTTTTCAGCGCTTGGGATTTTCATTTGCCACCGGATCAGAACTGGCAAATGATTGAATTCAATGATAATGGTTCCGGTCTTCTCTTTGCGGGGCTGATCAATGATCGCTACTATCAAATCTTTGACTTATCCCAACAGGCTGCCCTCCAGCCCCCGCCTGTTTATACTGAATTGACCGAACGGATCATTGCCTCTGTGAAGCAGGAAGTCATGGCATTTTTTCCCCGCTGGCCCCAGGGATTGTTCTTGATTTTAGAGGATAGGGAAGCGTTGCAAAGGGGAAAATTTCGTCACGAATTGATGCTCCTGCGGGATCTTTTTCGGCAACAGGGTTGGCGAGCGGAAATGGCCGCCCCTGGATATATGGACTGGGATGGGCAGCAGCTATGCTGGAAGGGGCAGAAGGTTTCTTTTATTGTGAATCGATCCACGGATTTTCTCTGGCAGGCGGAGGTTTTTTCTCCGCTGCGCGCTGCCTATGAAGCAGGCCAAGTCTATGTGGCGCCCAATCCTTTTACCTATGCAACCCGCAGCGATAAGCGCCTCATGGAACGGCTGTCCTTATCTGACTGGGATCAGGCATTGGGGATTCAACCTCAAGAACGGGCTATTCTGAGTGCCCATATTCCGGAAACCCACTGGCTGCGTCCAGAGAATGTGGAAGAACTTGCCCGCAGGAAAGAAGAATTTATCTTTAAGCCTGCCCAAGGATTTGCCGCCAGGGGTGTGCTGGCCAGTACCCAGGTGGGACGCTCCCGCCTGCGCCGCCTGCTCAAGGAAGGGGTCGGCTATGTGGCCCAGAAAAAAATCCCCAAAAGCCTTTTGAGGGGGAAGGAACCCAAAAATACTCGGCTTTGGACGGATCTGCGGGTTTGGGCCTATCGAGGGCAAATTCTCCTCTTGTCGGGCCGGGCTTCCAGCCGCCCCGATAGCCTCGATTTATCCCCGCCAGGGGGGTGGATTCCCACTTATGTTCGTTGCAGCAAAATACCATTATCGCTTAGATGGAGTGGAATAAAACCAGGAGCTTAGAAGTGCCGGCCCCGGAAATGTGATTTTATTTATAATCTCAGTTTTCCGGCCGATATTACCCAATACCTCGACAAAAGTTTTGGGGATCTATTCCCCTGTACCCTAGTTCTACCCTGCTAGGCCGTTCTAAAAACATAAATATAGGAGGGGGCGTCGACCTAGGCTAAGTAGTCCTATGGTGCCATGTCACTGCCTATGGTATCCCGCCATTGTGTTTTTTTCAGGTGCTTGGTTGGGTACGATAAAGATAGTCATGGTGCGTAGTGATTAATTTTATCGATCTCGGCTCTGAAATCTTCCGTACTGGTTTTTTACTGGCCATTTTTGGGTATCTGCTGTGGGTGGGTAGGACACGACGTAGTTTGCCTCCAAGGGGTTGGAATACCCTCCTCAGCGGCTTTGGCCTGCTGGTATTTGGAAGTCTCCTTGATATTACCGATGAATTCGAGGCGTTAAACCCTTTTTTTATTGTCGGCAACACTCATATCCAGGCGCTATTGGAAAAGGTCGTAATTTTTCCCCTGGGCTATCTCTTGCTGTTGCTGGGATTGATGCGGTGGATGCCGGCTGTCCATGGATTATCCCGGGAAGTGGAGAGTCGCAAGCAGGTGGAAAGAGCCCTAGAAGCGACAGTGGAAACCCGCACGGGTGAATTAAAAGCCGCCAATTTGGCCCTGGCGGAAGAAGTCGCTGTGCGCAGGCAAGCGCAGGAGTTTTTGGAAATAACGCGGGCAAGGCTTGAGCACCTACTCACTGCCAGCCCCGCCGTTATCTACTGTTGCAAAGTCGGCGGCAACTATGTCAATACCTTTGTCAGTGAAAATGTCCAGGCCTTAGTAGGCTATAAGCCCAAGGATTTTATTGAGGATTCTTGTTTCTGGATTAATCATGTGCATCCAAGGGACCAGGAGCGAGTGGCGGCGGATCTGGGGGCATTACTTCAGCGCGGTAAGGCTTGTTATGAATATCGTTTCCGGCATCAAGATGGAAGCTACCTCTGGATACATGATGAGTTGCAATTGGTGAGGGATGCAGATGGACAGCCCTTGGAGATCGTTGGCTATTGGGTTGATATTACTGATCGCAAGCGGGTAGAGCAGAGGCAGCAACGGTTAAGTGTTATTTTGGAAGCTTCTACCGATTTTGTCGGCTTTTCGGATAATGAGGGGATTGCCCAATATGTCAATCAGGCCGGCTGCCGCCTGGCGGGGATGACCGCTGAGGAAGCGGTGGGCCAGCCGATCACCGTATTTACCCCGGACTGGGCCAACATTATCATCCAAAATGAAGGTTTACCAGCGGCGAAGCGCCAGGGTTGGTGGCGGGGGGAGACGGCTTTGCTGCACCGGGAGGGCCGCGAAATTCCCGTATCTCAGCTTATCCTAGCCCATCGCACTTCTGAGGGGGAGGTTGAGTTTTTTTCCACCGTAGCCCGGGATATCAGTGAACACAAGGCCTACGAATCCCAACTAGAGTACCAGGCCAATTATGATAGTCTCACAGGCTTACCTAACCGGAATCTGCTGCAGGACCGACTCGAGCACGCCATTGCCCATGCCCGGCGCATCAGGCAGGGGGTCGCCGTGCTTTTTTTGGATTTGGACAGATTTAAAATGGTCAATGATAGCCTGGGCCATGATGTTGGTGATGCACTGTTAAAGGCCGTGGCCGAGCGGTTAAGGGGCTGTGTTCGTGACGAGGACACGGTTTCCCGCCTGGGCGGTGATGAATTCGTTTTGGTGTTGGAAGAATTGCGTGGGGGCGAGATGTCACGCCTCATCGCCAACAAAATCCTAGCGGCCCTGCAAGCCCCTTTTGCCCTTGAGGGA
This sequence comes from Nitrosococcus halophilus Nc 4, assembly GCF_000024725.1. Classification (NCBI taxonomy): domain Bacteria; kingdom Pseudomonadati; phylum Pseudomonadota; class Gammaproteobacteria; order Chromatiales; family Chromatiaceae; genus Nitrosococcus; species Nitrosococcus halophilus. The sequence continues at coordinate 2,203,946 of NC_013960.1, forward strand.
CAGACTTTCCGTATCAACGCCAGTGTGGGTATTAGCCTCTTTTCCAGGGATGGGAAGGATGCCTTGACACTGCTCAAAAGCGCTGATACCGCGCTTCATTGGGCAAAAGCCCAGGGACGGGGATGCATTCGCAGCTATACCTCGGAGATGAATGCCCAGGTGGTGGAGCGCCTGACCATGGAGCAGTCACTGCGCCAGGCCTTGGAGCGAGAGGAGTTCGTACTCCAATATCAGCCGATAATGGATTTGCAGACCGGCAGTATGGTGGCGGTGGAGGCACTGTTGCGTTGGCAACACCCCCAGTTGGGGGTTGTTCCCCCTGCCAAGTTTATTCCTTTGGCCGAAGAGTTGGGAATAATGCCCACGGTTGGGGAGTGGGTGCTGAGGACCGCTTGCCTTCAAGCCCGCCGTTGGCAGGATGCTGGGTTGCCTATGCTGACCATGTCGGTGAACCTCTCGACGCAACAGTTTATCCAGGTCGATCTTACCGATCGGGTCGCCCACATCCTAGATGAAACCGGTTTACCGCCTTCTTGCCTTGCCATAGAAATTACCGAGAGCCAGATTATGCAGGATGTGGAGAGTGCGATCGCTTCCTTGAGGGCTTTCAAGGAAATGAAGGTGCATTTATCCATTGATGATTTCGGCACGGGTTATTCTTCGCTGATCCACCTCAAGCGTTTTCCCTTGAACCGGTTGAAGATCGGTAAGGATTTCATCCATGACTTCACCAAGACTCCAGAGGATGAGACTATTGTACTGGCGGTGATTTCTTTAGCCCATAGCTTAGGCCTTAAGGTGGTTGCTGAAGGTGTGGAGACGGAAGAACAGCTTCGCTTTTTATGGGAAAATGGTTGCGAGGAAATGCAAGGCCATTATTTCAGCCGTCCTTTACCTGCCTCGGAGATGGAAGTCCTGTTGCAAGAAAATCGTCAATTGCCCTTGCGTTCAGCCTACCAGTCATACCATTAAAAGCCTTCGGGCTTTTAAATTTCTCCACGTTTTCGGCAGTCTGGAGCAAGCTAGTCTAGGATTAAACTTTAAGGGGCTAAAGCAGCGTCATGGCTACAGTTTGAATGAACTGCATTAATGGTTCAGGGTAGACCCCCCACCACACTAGCAACAAGGCAAGTAAAGCGAGCATTAAACTGCTGGTCAGCGGTAGGGTAGAAGGATAAACCCGTTCTATTTCTGCGGTAGGCAAGCGGTACAGGGCAATGATGATTCGCAGGTAATAAAATAGGCCCAGGGTGCTGCCAATGATGAGTGTAAACAGGAGTGGCCATAGGGCGGCCTCAACACTGGCGGTGAAGATATAGAACTTGCCGATAAACCCTGCCGTCAGGGGGATACCCGCTAGGGAGAGCAGGGTGAAAGTAAACATGCCAGCCAGCGCCGGCCGGTGCCAGAATAACCCCTGATAGTCCTCTAGGTTTTGCTTTTCCTGGGCCGGTGAGGAGAGCACGGTTACTACCCCAAAGGCCCCTAAATTCATTATGAAATAGACTACCCAATAGAACATGACTGCTTCCATGCCCAGGCTTCCGCTGGCTAGAAGGGCTACTAATAAGTAGCCCAGGTGAGCGATGGAAGAATAGGCCAGAATCCGCTTGATATTATTTTGCAGCAGCGCAAGTAAATTACCGACCAAAATGGAGAGCCAGGCGATCAGGCTGAGTATCACGGTGAGGAGGTGATGGTTGTCACCTTCCACTTGAATAAAAAAACGCAATAACAGGGCAAATACCGCCCCTTTGGATACGGTGGTGAGAAAAGCAGTCACCGGGGCCGGTGCCCCTTGATAAACATCGGGAGTCCAGAGGTGAAAAGGCACCCATGAAAGTTTAAAGCTCAAACCGCTAATGATGAAAACGAGGCCCGCCAGAAAAAAGACATTAGAAGAAATTTCGCCGCGGTTCAGAAGGGTACTGAGATGCCCAAATTCTAGGGTCCCCATTTCGGCATAGATAAGGGCGATACCAAACAGTAACATCGCCGAAGAAGCGCCGGAGAGAATCAAATATTTCACCCCCGCCTCAAGGGAGGGTCGGAAGTGGCGCGGGTAGGCCAGCAAAGCAAACAGGGAGACGCTTAAGATTTCAAGGCCCAGGAAGAGGGAGATAAAATGATTGCTGGCAGCCAGGACGGTTGCCCCTAGGGTGGCTAAGAGCAAGAGCATATAGAACTCTTCTGGCTGATCTCCAAGCCCTTGCAGATAACCATAGCCCAGGAGGGCCACGGCCAAGGCTGCGGCCAAGATGAGCCCGGTGTAAAACAGGGCATATTGATCGATGATCAACAAGGGCGATACCTGATGGGGGGTCACCGTAGCGGCGATGGGTATCATCTCTAGGCAGAGCAGCAATGGGAACACCGTCGCCAGCAAGGTCAACCGATGCTGGCGATAAAAGGCCACCACCAAGGTGAGGGCTAGGGACCCGAGGGTTAGGAGCAGCAAAGGCAGCAAGGCAATAAAATCAGACATGGGTCAGTTTTGTCTTGGCGGTTCCATGACCCATTGCTGTAACCCCTCCAGGGCAGGATGGGCCATATCGAATACCGGTTGGGGATATAGTCCCAGCCAAAAGAGGATGAAAATCATGGCGCCCATGGCGGCCATATCCCCGGTAGAAAAATCCGCGAAGCGCCGTTGTTCTTCCGCCTCACCGTGGAGGGTTTTCTGCACCATGATCAAGGCATAGACCACGGAGAGAATAAGCCCCAGGGCGGCGGCGGCGGTGAAAGCAATACTGACCTGATAAGTTCCCAGCAATACCAAGAACTCTCCCATAAAATTGGCGAGCCCAGGGAGACCCAGGGCCGCTACGGCAAAAAATAAGCTGATGGCCGCCAGCCGGGGAGCTTTGCTCCACAGCCCTCCCATGCGGCCCATGTCCCGGGTGTGAAGGCGTTCTTGCAGGGCGCCGGCGACCATAAACAGGGCCGCGACGGAGATGCCGTGGGCCAGCATTTGCATGACCGCGCCTTGGAGGGCCACCGGATTCCAGGCAAACACGCCTAGGAGGACAAAACCCATATGGCTGATACTGCTGTAGGCGATTAAGCGCTTGACATCTTGTTGGGCGAAGGCCAGTACCGCTCCATAGAGGATCCCGATTACCCCTAGCAGCATGATCACCGGGCTATAATCAAACGCAGTGGCAGGGAACAGGGGAACCACGAAACGGAGCAATCCATAAGCCCCCGTCTTTAAGAGTACTCCCGCTAGAATCACGCTGCCGCCGGTGGAGGCCTGAGTATGGGCATCCGGCAGCCAAGAGTGCAAGGGCACTGCGGGCAGCTTGACGGTAAAGGCAATAAAAAATCCGAGCGCTATCCAAAAGGCGGTATTGGGATCGAGGGAGGCGCCCAGCAGGTCAAAATAATCAAAGGTCAACACACCCGTATGCTGATAATGAGTCCAGACCAGCACCAGGATCGCCACCAGCAGCATCAGGCCACTGCTATGGGTAAAGATAAAAAACTTGAAGGCCGCCGGGAGGCGACGCTCGTGGCCCCAAATGGCGATGAGAAAATACATGGGGACCAGCATCACTTCCCAGAAGAAAAAGAACAGAAACAAATCCAGGGCCATAAAGACCCCAATGACTCCCGTGAGGACCCATAACAAGTTGAAATGAAAAAAGCCAACCCGGTATTGGATCTCAGTCCAGGAAGCCACTACTGCCATGAGCCCCAGGAAACAGGCCAGGAGCACCAAGAGGAGGCTCAGTCCATCCAAGGCCAGATGAAAGCGGATCCCAAAATGGGCGATCCAGGGCCAGTCCAATTCCACCAACCAAGCCCCTTGCCCGGCAATGGCAAAGGGATTCGCTTGCGATAGCCATAATGCCGCCACCAAGAGGAAATTGATTCCTAGGGCAAGCAAGGCAATGATCCGAGACCAGAGGGGATGCTGGCGTTCGGCAACCCAGGCCCCAACTCCCCCTACGATTAAGATTACAAGTAACCAGATGAGTATCATAGGAACACCACCATGGCGATAAGTAGGGCAGCCCCAGCGGCAATGCCTCCGGTATACCAGCGTACCAGTCCGGTTTGGGTCCGGCTGAGCCCCTGGTGGCCCACTTGCGCTAGCCAGGCCATTCCCCGATAAAAGGCATCAATGAAGTCATTTTTATTAACTCGGGCGAGCCACAGGAAAGGCCATACCAATAGCCAGCCCATTCCCCGAGAAAAGGCATCGATAAAGTCATTTCTATTCAGGTGGGCAAACCACTGCAAAGGGCGTACTAGGAACAGCTGGTATACCCCATCAAAGCCCCAGCCGGCGTACCAGAAACGCCTTAATGCCGAAACCGGCCTTTTTTCTAGCAGGGCCTGGCGCCATTGGGGCTTACTCAAGAAAAATAAATAAGCCAGCACAACACCTAGCAAGGAGGCCGTCGAGGCTGTAATTTGCAAACTAAGCTCCACCCATGGGCTTCCATGCCCTGCTTCCAGCTCAGGAAGGGTTAAGTGCAATAGGCTAGAGAAAAAGGGTTGATCCCCGCCCATTGGCAACCATTCCACCCAGCCCCCAACGATGGAGAGCAAGGAGAGCACCAGTAAGGGAATACCCATAAGCATGCCCGGTTTTTTGCCCACGGTCGTTTTTACCGGGCCAAAAAAGGCGATAAACCAGCCCCGAAAAATGTATACCGCCGTTAATAGAGCCCCTATGAGGCCTGCTGCCCAGAGCCAGCCTCCCCCTAAGGGGGACGACCAAACCTGCCATAGAATCAAATCCTTACTATAGAAACCGGCAGTAATCAGGGGTAAAGAGGCCAGGGAGGCGGCACCGATGAGAAACCCCCAGAAGGCAAGGGGAAGCTGCCTTCGTAAGCCGCCCATTTTGAAAATGTTATGCTCGTGCTGCAGGCTGGTAATGACCACCCCAGCGCTCAGGAACAGCAGGGCCTTAAAAAAGGCGTGAGTCATGAAATGAAAAATAGCCGCCGACCAAGCGCCGACCCCTAAGGCCAAAAACATATAGCCAATTTGGCTCATGGTGGAGTAGGCCAGAATCCGTTTGATATCGGTTTGGACCAAGGCGCTACAGGCTGCCAGCAGTAAAGTGAACGCTCCGATCACCGCCACCGCCGTATGGACGGGGGGAGCCAGTTCAAACAGCACATGAGTGCGGGCGATCAAGTAAACTCCGGCAGTAACCATGGTGGCGGCATGGATAAGGGCACTGACCGGGGTAGGACCGGCCATGGCATTGGGCAGCCAGGTTTGCAGGGGCAGTTGGGCTGATTTGCCGACCGCGCCCCCGAGCAGCAGGGCGGCCGCCGCTAGGGCTAGCACGGAGCCCACAGGCCACGCTTGCGAGGCCCGTTCCATGAGCAATTGAATATTGAGTGTCCCCAGGTGAGTGACCAACAACAGCAGCCCTAGGGCCATGGCGGTATCCCCGACTCGAGTGACCAGAAAAGCCTTGCGGGCCGCATAACCATTGGCAGGGTCCTGGTACCAAAAGCCAATCAGCAAGTAACTGCACAGTCCCACCCCCTCCCAGCCCAGATAAAGGAATAACAAATCATCGGCCAATACCAGCAGCAGCATGGAGGCAACAAACAGGTTCATATAGGCAAAGAAGCGCTGGTAACCGGCTTCATCAAGCATAAATTCGGTGGAATAAAGATGGATCAGAAAGCTTACCCAGGTGATGACCAGGATCATGACCAGGGAGAGGGAATCTAAATAGAGACCAATGTGGGGAGTAAAATCAGCAATAGTCATCCAGGTCCATAAAATTTGCCTATAGGCATTTCCCGAAGGCGGGGATTGTAGAAACTCCATGCCAAGGCCTAAGGCTAAGAGGGCGGATAACGCCACCGAGCCCACGCCAATGAAGGCGCTAAGTTTTTTGGACAGTTGGCCAGGGGCCAGTATTAACAGGACAAAACCGGCCAAGGGCAGGGTGGGGATGAGCCATAGGAGTTTTAGCATCTCAACCCCTCATCTCACTGATGCGATCGGCATCTAAAGTGCCAAAATGCCGGTAAATCAGCAGAATGAGTGCCAGACCGATGGCCGCCTCTGCAGCGGCTAGGGTCAGAATAAGCATGAAAAAAATCTGCCCCTCTGCTTCCCCCCAGCGGGCACCGGCCACGATGAAAGCCAGCCCGGTGGCATTGAGCATGATTTCCAGGGACATGAGCATGAATATCAGATTGCGGCGCACCAGAACGCCCATTAACCCCAGTAAAAAAAGGGCGGCAGCTAAATACAAACCATGCTCTATGGGAATCGAAATCATTATGGGCCCTCCTCCTGTTCTCTTCGCCCGAGGTGATAGGCTCCCACCAAGCCTGCTAGCAGCAGCATGGCCGCCAGTTCAACCGCCAATAAATAAGGACCAAATAGGGCCCTGCCCACCTGTTGGGGTTCAACCATTTCAGCACTGGAGAGGAGACTGCTCTCTTTTTCCAGGAGATAAATCAGTTCTATCAGCAAAATAAAGGACAAAGCTCCAGGACCTATCCACATCTGGGGGTTGAGCCAGCGATTTTCCTGGGCAATCGCCTCTTTTCCTAGATTGAGCATCATCACCACGAAGACGAAGAGCACCATAATGGCACCGGCGTAGATGAGGACTTCTAAGGCGGCTGCAAAGGGCGCGCCGAGGAGAAAAAAAATTAAGGCCACCGAGAGCAGAGAAACGATTAAATAAAGCAATGCATGGACGGGATTTAAGCGGGTGATCACCATGGCAGTGGAAACAACGGCGACAAAAGCTGCAATATAGAAGGTGATTTCCATAAGTATTTTTAGTTTTCCGGTGCTGACTACTCCTAAGAATAGATTGGATTAGCTGACTTTTTAGTTTGTTTTTTTTCTCCTTCCTAAATTAAAAGCTGATTTTAGGGCGACTAAGGCATTAAGCCGCGCACATCCACGGGGGGTTCTTCGTTTTCCGCTTCTCCTTTATCCTTACCGCGAACTGCCAAGCCGGCCACTCGATAAAAATTATAATCGGGATATTTTCCGGGGCCGTTGATCAATAAATCTTCTTTTTCGTAAACCAAATTTTGCCGCTCATATTCGCCCATTTCGAAATCTGGAGTAAGTTGAATCGCATAGGTGGGGCAGGCTTCTTCACAAAGGCCACAAAAAATGCAACGGGAAAAGTTGATACGAAAAAACTCAGGATACCAGCGGCCCTGTTCGTCTTCCGCTTTTTGCAGGGCAATGCAATCCACGGGGCAGGCGACGGCACATAAATTACAGGCGACGCAGCGTTCCTCACCGTCCGGGTCCCGGGAGAGGATAATGCGTCCCCGCCATCTTGGCGCAATATAGGGTTTCTCCTCTGGATATTGGATCGTGGCCTTGGGCCGGAAAAGATGGAGAAATACGGTCCAGAGGCTTCTCAATTCACTGCCTAGGGAAAGGCTTTTTAATTGGTTCCACATGACATCCCTCCTTTGAGATTAGGTTCCTTCGATGGTGAGTACCACAGCGCCCGTAACCACTAAGTTGAGCAATGTCAGGGGCAACATGAGTTTCCAACCATAGGCCATGAGTTGATCATAACGGGGCCTGGGGAGAGCGGCCCGTAGTAAAATAAAGAAAAACGCAAAGAAAGAAAGCTTGATAAAAAACCAAACTAGAGGCGGTAGCCAAGGGCCTCGCCAACCGCCAAAGAAAAGAGTCACAATCATGGCTGAGATAAGGAGGATGGCCAGGTACTCACCAACAAAAAAGAGGCCGAATTTCATACCCGAATACTCGGTATGGAAACCCGCCACCAATTCATTTTCAGCCTCAGGGAGATCAAAAGGCAGACGATGGGCTTCTGCAATTCCAGCGATCAGAAACACCACCAAGCCAAGAAATTGGGGAATGCAAAACCATAGTCCTTGTTGCGCGGCTACAATTTCTCGCAGATTAAAGGAGCCGGCCAGCATTACGACCCCCATCAGAGACAGGCCCATGAAAACCTCATAGCTCAACATTTGCGCCGCCGCCCGCAGACTGCCCATTAAGGAGTACTTGTTGTTGGAGGCCCAGCCGCCTAAAACCACGCTGTAGACGGCCAAAGAGGACATGGCTAGAAAAAACAGCAGTCCAATATTGAGATCGATAATGCCAATATCCGGGGTAATGGGAATGACCGCAAAGGCGAGTAAAGCCGTGATTACCACTACCGTTGGCGCCAGGATGAAGACCCCCTTATCGGCAAAAGGCGGTATCCAATCCTCCTTGGTAAAGAGCTTGATGACATCGGCCACCACTTGCAAGATGCCGAAGGGACCTACCCGATTGGGACCGTAGCGATCCTGCCAAAATCCCAGCAAGCGACGCTCAATCCAAATCAACAAGGCCGTCAGGGTGAGCAATGTCCCTAAAATGCCGAGGATATTAAACAGCGATGCCAAGACGGTTTTCATGGCGCCCCCTTGGATAGCTGGCCCCAAGCGGGCAGAGCTACCCTAGCTTTCCATGCGGGTAGGCCCCAGGGAATTCCGGCCACTCCGAGGGGTAAAGAATCTTGGTGGCGGACCGGCAGGTGGTAGGATTTTCCGGCCAGGATAAGCTCCACCTGGCCGCTGGGTTCCACTTCCAATTGAGCCGCATCTTCCGGGTGAAGGGCAAGATAGGGGGCGGGGGCACGTTCAGCAATGGCAGGCGCCAAGGCGCTTAGCTCCTCACTGCCAAAAATGTGGTACAGGGGCAAGATTAGCCACTGATCGACACGGCGTTGGAAGGGGGGTGGCGTTTGAGTGAAATAGGCGATCTTTGCCCCCGAAGGGGGTTCAATCAGACGGACGCCCGGATCTCCTCCCCGCAGGGGGCCACCCACTTCCTCCTGGAATTTGTTGACCGACTGGATGGAGTTCCAGGAGGGGGCCCAGAAATAGGGTATCAGCGCCCCCGGTAGTTGGCCATAATACCCCTCCATGGAGAAGGAGAAGGGGGAATCGGGATCTTCCGGGGTTTTGGGTTCATGGACATTCCGGTGAGCGCCCATGGCGGTGCGCCCGCTGTAGCGATGGGATTCCCGGGCGATCCGCATGCCTTGGAGGCGAAACTTTGCTGGGGGAGCGGCTTGGGTGATATCTTGCAGAGAAGCTATGCTTTCGGCGCAGGCGCGGGTGACTTCATCTAAGCGTTGCCAAAGCCCTTCTTTAGAGCCAGCAGGGGCCATGGCCTCACTCAGCCAACGCCAGCTCTCCTGGATATCCCCCTCTGGAACAAACACCTGGAAGAACCGCTGGGCCCGGCCTTCATGGTTGAGCAGGGTTCCATCCCCTTCGGCAAAGGTGGCGGCGGGGAGTACTAATTGGGCCTTTGCTGCGGTGGCGTGGTCAAGATGGTCGATGACGATGAGCTGTTGGGCCCTATTTAGGGCGGACTCTATAGCCCTGTTATCCGCCCGCCGGTAGAGGTCGTTTTCCAGCACGATTAGGGTATCCGCCATGCCCTCCTCCAGGGCCTTAAAGGCCTGATCTAGATCGCCGCCCTCCATAAGGCCCAGTCCTAGGCTGTTACACTCGGGCACGGTGAAGAGAAGGTCGATCGGGCGCTCATCTTTGCGCAACGCCAGGGCCACATTGGCTGCAGCTTGGAGTACCGTCCCGCTTTGGCAGCCAGTACCAGAAACCACCAAGGGACGCTTGGCTGACTTCAGAGCTTGTGCCATGGACTGGGCCAGCTCGCCCAGTTCCCCGGAAAGATCGGCTATCCCAGGAGCATCAGGATTAAGTTCATGGGCTATGGCAAAGCCCAATCGGGCCAGATCCTCGGGAGCACCCTGCCAGGTCTGGGTGGCGATATCGTCGAGTCGGGTGGCGGTCGGCGAGGCGATAAACAGGGGGCTTCGCTGCTGCTGGGCGGCCTCCCGCACCGCGGAATCCTGCCAGTGGGGAATTTTCTGCTGATCGGCAATTTCAAAGGCCCGCTGTCGCACCGATTGGCGCAGGGTGAGGGCCAGCCGGGGAGCCGTATTAGTGACGTCTTCGCCCAGGATCAGGATGGCATCGGCCTGTTCCGCATCCTGCAAAGAGGCCGGGTGGACGGAGCTGTTTTTAAGGATATCTAGAATAAGGGAGACGAGTTGCTGCTCACGGGCCGCCATTCCGGAATAGAAGTTGGCAGGTCCCACCAGGGTGCGCAGGGCGAAATTGGCCTCCAGGGAGGCACGGGGTGAACCGATGCCCATGATCCTACCGGCTTGGGAAAGCAAGGAGGCCAGGTGTTGGCGGGCCTCTGGTTTATTGAGCGGGTCGGTTTTTTCCCCCTTCCTCTCCCGGGGCTGACGGATTCTCCGCTTGCTGTTGACAAAGTCGTAGCCGAACCGGCCCCGATCGCAAAGGAAATAACCATTGATCTCCCCGTTATAGCGGTTTTGAATTCGTCTCAGCTCCCCGTAGCGTTCCCCCGGGCTGGTATTGCAGCCCAGGCTGCAATGGACGCACACGGAAGGGGCGGTCTGCAGGTCCCACTTGCGGGTGTAGCGGGCACTCAGGGTCTTATCGGTAAATACCCCCGTGGGGCAGACTTCCACCAGGTTGCCGCTGAACTCGTTCTCCAGCACCCCGTCCTCATGGCGGCCGAAAAAGACATGGTGGTGGGTGGCAAAGACATTGAGATCGTGTCCGCCGGCATATTCCCGATAAAAGCGCACGCACCGGTAGCAGGCAATACAGCGGTTCATCTCATGCTTAATAAAAGGACCCAGGTATTGATTACGGAAGGTGCGCTTTTTGAACCGGTAACGGCGATAGGTATGTCCGCTCATTTGGGTCATGTCTTGAAGATGACACTCTCCCCCCTCCTCGCAGACCGGACAATCATGGGGGTGATTGATCATCAGCCATTCGATAATGCTGGCTCGAAAGGCTCTGGCCTCAGGATTATGAATAGAGATGCGGGTACCGTCTTGAGCTGGAGTCATGCAGGACATCACGATGCGCCCCTGGGTATCTTTCTCGTCCTGGAACTGTTTGACCGCGCATTGCCGGCAGGCCCCCACCGATCCCATGGCCGGATGCCAGCAGAAGTAGGGTAGGTCAAAGCCCAGAGACAGGCAGGTCTGAAGCAGGTTGTGTCCGGCGTCGACCTCATAGGATTGGTCATCAATATGGATGACGGCCATTAGCTCCTCCAGGGGCAGTGCTGTTCACGGATATGTTGTTCGAAGTCTTCCCGGAAGTATTTGAGGGCGCTCTGCAATGGCTCCATGGCCCCTGGGGCGTGCATGCAGAAGGTTTTACCCGGCCCCAGAAATTGGGTGTGCATTTCCAGTATCTCCAAATCCTCCATTTGTCCCCGGCCTTCCTCGATTGCTTGTAGAATGTGCGCCACCCAGGGCAGGCCGTCCCGGCAGGGCGTACACCAGCCGCAGGACTCCTGGGCGAAGAACCGCTCCAGATTAAGGACCATAGCCACCGGACAAGTTTTGTCATCCAGAATGATCATTCCTCCTGTGCCCATACGGCTACCTACCTTCATGACCGCATCGAAATCCATGGGAGTCTCCAAATGCTCCTCCACCAGGAAATCGGTGGAGGCACCGCCTGGCAGCAGCCCCCGGAAGGTATAGCCTTCTTGCATTCCTCCCGCATATTCCTCCAGAATCTCCCGAATTGGGGTGCCCATGGGAAGTTCCCAGGCGCCGGGCCGTTTGACCCGGCCACTGGTCCCATAGATCTTGGTTCCTCCGTCTTCGCTGCGGCTTAGGTTTTGATACCACTCGGCGCCGTGATTGATGATATGGGGCACATTACAGAGGGTCTCCACGTTGTTCACTACGGTGGGTTTGCCCCATAGGCCGCAGGTCTGAGGATAGGGGGGTTTTTGACGGGGGATAGCCCGCTTGCCTTCCAAAGAGGTGACAAGGGCAGTTTCTTCCCCACAGATGTAGCGGCCGGCGCTAGTATGGATATGGAATTCCAGGCTAAATCCCGAACCTAGGATATGCTTTCCCAGCAAGCCCTGTTCACGGGCCTCCTGAGCCGCCTGCTTGAGGCGGTGGGCTGCCAATTTATATTCGTCACGGAGGAAGATATAGGCCACGTCGGCTTGGGTAGCGTAACTGCTCACAATCATTGCCTCGAGCAATTGGTGGGGATCACCCTCCATGAGCAGGCGGTCCTTGAAGGTGCCCGGTTCCATTTCGTCGGCATTGGCGATCAGGTATTTGGGATGAGGGGCGTCATCGCCCATGGGGATGAAGCTCCACTTCATTCCCGTGGGAAAGCCTGCCCCGCCCCGGCCCCGGAGTTTGGAGTCTTTGACTGTTTGTTGAACCTCCTGAGGGCTCATTTCCCGGAGGGCTTTACGAAGCGCTTGGTAGCCACCAACCTGTTGGTATTGCTTGATATCCAGCGGTTCCCGGTCAGGGGTGATGTTTTGGGTGAGGGGAGTGGCCATAAATTTTCCATTCATTGATACCTCCCCAAAATCTCATCCACTTTCTCCGGGGCCAGATCCCGATGTAGATCCTCGTCCACCATCATCACCGGGGCATGGTTGCAATCCCCCAGACAACAGGTGGGCAATAGGGTAAACCGGCCATCCTTCGAGGTTTCCCCCAGCCCGATCCCCAAACGATTCTGCAAGTGTTGGTACAGCCGGTCGTAGCCCATGATCCAGCAGCTGACGCTGTTGCAGAGCAAAATGGCGTGCCTGCCCACCGGTCGACGGAAGATCAGATTATAGAAGGTGGCCACCCCATCCAGTTCCTCGGCCGACATTCCTAGTATTTGTGCGACCTCGCGCAGATGCGGGTCAGAGACCCAACCATGGCGCCGCTGCACTATCTTCAGTGCCTCCACCGAGGCCGCTTGCTTCTGGGGGTACTGTTTGAACTCCGTTTCGATCTCTTTTCTTTCTTCGTCACTTAGCATCATCAAATTTTCGCGCTGGAGACCCCGCCGTTCAGGGCGGGGAGGAAAGCGCGCCTCCTTTTGTTATGTGCTAAAATAAACTTGTCCAAAGGCGCCCACCGGGTAAACAGTTTAAGGACACGTTCTTTGAAACTGATGAGTATGAGGTTCCGGCATGAACCGTTCGCCGGGTAAAACTCTGAACGTCTCCACAGAATTATGGTGCTAGCCCTGAGCCGCAATCTCGCAACCCAGGGCTCCCAAGGTCCATCGGCCTTGGGACCGGCGCTGTAACCCGTCGGAATGTGGCGTCTTCGGGCGACCATAAAGCTCCTTCCTTTAGGTGGGAGATTGGCTACTAGCGATCCACATCTGCCATCACAAAGTCGATGCTACCTAGGGTAGCAATCAGATCAGAGACCATCTCCCCTCGGCTAATGAGGGGAATCATCTGGAGATGGGGGAAGGAGGGGGTGCGGATACGCACCCGATAAGGGTGCGGGTGGTCGTCGCTAATAAGATAGTAGCTGTTGTTGCCCTTAGTAGCTTCAATCCCTACACAGGCTTCCCCTGCTGGAATCACGGGACCCCAGCTCACACTCAAGAAATGGGAAATTAAGGTCTCAATATCATGCATGGAGTGTTCTTTGCGCGGCGGGGTGGTTAGGGGGTGATCGGCCTTATAGGGACCGGCGGGCATATGGTCGAGGCATTGCTGGATGATCCGCAGGCTTTGGCGCATTTCCTCGATGCGTACCCAGCAGCGGTCGTAACAGTCGCCGTGCTGGGCAATGGGGATATCGAACTGGAATTGTTCATATCCTGAGTAGGGACGTTGTTTACGAAAATCCCATTCCAGGCCGCAAGCCCGTAGACCTGGTCCCGTGACTCCCCATTCAATGGCTTCCGCAACGGTATAATTCCCCACGCCCTGGGTGCGTTTTTTGAGAATCCGGTTTTGCATGGCAATTTTGTCGTACTCGTCCAGGCGTGGCGGTAAATAATGGAGAAAGTCTCGGATCAAAAACTTCCAACCGAGGGGCAGATCTTGGGCTACGCCGCCGATACGGAACCAGCTTGGATGCATCCGACCCCCACAGATGGCTTCGATAATGTCAAAAACCCGTTCCCTATCCGTAAACATGTAAAAGACCGGGGAAAGCTGGCCCACGTCTTGGGCGAAAGTGCCGTAAAACACCAGATGGCTGGCAATGCGAAAGAGCTCTGCCAGCATGACCCGAATGATCTGAGCCCGCTCCGGGACTTGGATGCCTGCCAACTGCTCGACGGCCAAGACATAGGGGAAATTGTTCATCACCCCACCCAGATAGTCGATCCGATCGGTGTAGGGAATGTAGGTGTGCCAGGATTGGCGCTCACCCATTTTTTCAGCGCCCCGATGGTGATAACCGATATCGGGAACCGCATCGACAATTTCTTCCCCATCGAGTTGCAGGACAATCCGGAAAACCCCATGGGCACTGGGGTGATTGGGGCCAAGGTTAAGGAACATAAAATCAGTGCTTCTGGAGGTCCGTTTCATCCCCCAGTCTTCCGGTCTAAAACGTAGGGCCTCCTGTTCCCGCACCTGTTTCTCTTCAGACAGCTGAAAAGGGTCCATCTCGGTTGCCCGGGCCGGATAATCCTTGCGCAAGGGATGACTTTCCCAGGTCGGTGGCAAGAGAATACGGCGAAGATGAGGATGGCCTTCAAAGTTGATGCCAAAGAGGTCCCATACTTCCCGCTCATACCAGTTCGCGGCGGGCCAAATGGGGGTGATGGTCGGTAAGGAAGGAGATTCCCCCTTTAAGGGAACTTTAAGACGGATATCCTCATTCCGGTCAAAGGATAAAAGGTGGTACACCAGGCTAAAATCGCTCTCTGGTTGAGCAGGGCGATGGGTTCGGACCCGCTCATCAATGGCCGTTAGGTCATAGAGCATGGGATAGGGACGCTCCACCTCTGATTTGAGATATTTTAAAACTTTAGTAATTTGTTCTTTTTTTACCCAGAAAGTGGGAATCCCCTCGCCGGTTTCTTGCAAGATAAAGCTGGATGGGCCAAATTGGTGGTAGAGTTTCTCCGTAATAGGACTAGCCATAGGGTTTAAATTTCATCCGGACTTCGCAGGACGGTCGCTTGCTGGCGTTGAGGGCGTTTTTGATCCCGTAGGCTAGGCTGGGGTAACCGCTCTACCCCTTGGGGACCGATCATCCAGCTTAAGGGACGTTGTTCTTTGCCGATGGCTTCCTGAAGCAATAATAGCCCTTCCAGTAGGGCATCGGGACGGGGAGGACAGCCGGGAACATAGACATCCACCGGAAGAAATTTATCGACTCCTTGAACCACGCTGTAAATATCGTACATTCCACCGGAATTGGCGCAGGAGCCCATAGAGATCACCCAGCGGGGTTCCATCATCTGTTCATAGAGGCGTTTAATCACAGGAGCCATCTTGATAAATACCGTTCCCGAGATCACCATGAGGTCGGCTTCTCGAGGGGTGGCGCGGATGATTTCCGAACCAAAGCGGCCGAGGTCATATTTACTGGTAAAACTGGTGGCCATTTCCACATAGCAGCAGGAGAGCCCGAAATTAAAAGGCCAGATAGAATTTTTCCGGCCCCAGGCAATAAGATCCTGTAGTCGAGCAAATAGCAAATTACGGCGGATGGCATCCTCAAAAGAACCTTTGCTCTGTTCAATTGAAGCTGCTGTTTTGGGTTTGCTTAACCACCATCTCATAGAGTCACAACTGCCTTGAGGTTTGTCTTTTTCTTTCCTGGGGTTGCCAATCCAGAGCCCCTACCCGCCATTCATAGATCAGGGCCACCACCAAGATGGCGATAAAAGTCAGTGCCCCCCCATATCCTATCCAGCCAGTTTCTCGGAACGCCACCGCCCAGGCGAAAATAAAGACGGCTTCCATATCAAAGATGACGAACAAGACGGCAACCAAATAAAACTTGGCGGAAAAACGTAGCCGTGCGAAGTCGACCGGCACGATACCGGATTCAAAAGGCTCACCGGTTGCTTTTTCCCCATGACGCTGTCCCAAAATATAGGAGAGTCCTAGTATCCCCGCGACTAAGGCAAGGACAATGCCGGCATAGAGAACAAAAGGCCAAAATTCAGTTGATTGCATTAGACTCATAAAAATCCTAAAAGGCTTTTACTAAACCGTAGGCGAGGAAAGCGCTGGCTGCAAGGTTGATAAATACCCAAGAAAACAAGGGATATTGGGTGCTCTATCCTTAAAATGGGATTAGGTTGTTAGGTTTCTGGAGTCGGTTCCTGGGTAAGTGATAGCCATTCCTCAAACTCTTTGATTGATTTTTCAAAGAGGGGCTTGTAGTTTTTTTGGGAAGCATGACTGGCCGGGCTAGCGACCGCCTCGCGATAGATATTGAGCGTTCTTGCTACCCAGTTTCGGGTTGCCTCTAATCCGTCACGCTGCAGGAGTAAGTTTATCCTTTCCTCTTCGGCGTTAAGTGGTAGCATTTTTTCCTTCAAGGGGCACTAGGACCCTTCGAAAATCTCATTGGGAGAGAAAGTATCGGTAATAAAGCGGGCAAGCCTTTCCCGGGTTCCTGTGAAGGCGCTTAGGTTATGGGTAATCAATGGCATTACTTCAACTTCCGCATTCACTATGTTACGCAGCAATTCTACTTGGGTTTTAAGCAGTTCCTTGGGCTTGGAAAGGTAGGCCATGCGGCTTTCCTCTAAAGCATATTTTCCTAATTTCGCTTTTAGCTCAGGTTCGAATAAGGAAAGGAGAGAATCCAAATTATAGAGGGTAGAAATAAAGCTATCTATGGCTAACACCGCATTGGCCAAATCAACTTCGGACTGGGTGTGTTTGTACCGTGTAAATGCTTCTTCGCAATTGATAAGACCTCCATAAAGCAATATCGCTGCTCTGGCCCGACGTTGCCGTGGTAATTTATCATTAAGGCAACGCTGCTCAATTATTTCAACAAGCTCAACCCACATAGTTTTCCCTATCTCATCAGTAGATCATTGCCTATCCTCTAGGATAGATTGGCGCTATCCCCTATATGTAGTCCTATCTTGGCAGGATGCAAAGAAAAAATTGCATTACACTTTAATATTAGAAATATTAGACTAATCGGAGCTAAGGAGGGCAAAGTGGAGATTTTGGGCTAGGGTGCTCAAAAGAGGTTGATATCTAAGTTACTGGAATTAAGAGGTTGCGATGTTACACGTTCTAAGAAGGATCCAAGGGCTGAAATGCTTCACATTACATGCCAAAGATGGAGATATTGGGAGACTCCGAGAAGTTTATTTTGACGACTCCTCTTGGAGTGTGCGTTATCTAGTCGTTGAAACGGGTAACTGGTTAGCAGGGCGCCCGATCCTGATTACTCCCGAGGCTTTAGGCCCCATTTATGAAGAAAAATGGATATTGCAAGTGGAATTAACCCGGGAGCAGATAGAGACTGGTCCCTCCATGGATGTGAAAAAACCAATATCACGGCAGCAGGAAGAGGAGTACCACCGGCACTATAGCTGGTTACCTTACTGGAGAAGCGATTTGTTTGGCCACCTAGGTCAGGAGTCCAAAAACGAAAACAAGGAGGAAGCGGCTGGAGATCCCTATTTACGGAGCACTGCTGAGGTGACCGGATATCGTATCGAAGCCCGTGATGGGGAGATCGGGCATGTCGAAGATTTTATCGTGGATGAGAAAGACTGGGTCATTCGATATCTGGAAATCAGTACCCATCAGGGGTGGTTTGGAAAGAAAGTTCTCGTGGCGCCCGCTTGGATTGAGCAAGTCGATTGGAAGGACCGCAAAGTGCGAGTTGACCTATTGCGCGAAGCTATCCGTTCAGCGCCTGAATACGAAGAAGGGCAGATTATCGGTCGCGACTATGAAGTGAAACTTTATGGCCATTATGGTCGCAGCCAATATTGGGAATAAACACTAGAAAGTTTGAAAGGTTGCTCTTTTAAGAGCGACTTTTAAGGAGCCAGACGATGGAATTTGACGCTGTGTTGCTGTCCCGGATTCAGTTTGCCTTTACCCTAGCTTTTCATATTCTTTTCCCTACCCTTACCATCGGGCTTGCTGTGTTTCTGGTGATTATTGAGGCCTTATGGTTAAGGACAAAAAAGGATTTGTATTATTATATCTACAAATTCTGGGTAAGGATCTTCGGGCTCAGTTTTGGGATGGGAGTGGTCTCTGGCATTGTGCTCTCCTTTGAGTTTGGAACCAATTTTAGTCGTTTCTCTGAAGCCACGGGAAATGTCCTCGGTCCACTGCTTGGATACGAGGTGATGACGGCTTTTTTCCTCGAAGCGAGTTTCTTAGGTGTCATGCTATTTGCATGGCATCGGGTAGGCAATCGCCTGCATTTTTTGTCCACCTGTGTGGTTGCATTGGGGACCATCATTTCTGCTTTCTGGATATTGGCGGCGAATTCTTGGATGCATACACCGGCAGGATATCGTTTGGAGGAAGGAATTTTTTACGTAACGGATTGGAGTGAGGTGATTTTTACTTCTTCTTTCCTTTATCGTTTTACCCATATGTTGCTTGCTTCCTTCCTTAGTACCGCTCTTCTGATTGCCGGTGTAGCCGGATGGTACTTGCTAAAGGGGCAGCACGAGTTTGTGGCCCGATCCTGCTTTTCTCTTACTCTGGGATTGGCTGCGGTGCTTGCCCCTGCCCAAATTCTCATGGGCGATCTCCACGGTTTGCAGGTTCAGCGAGATCAACCCATGAAAGTGGCTGCCATGGAGGGACTTTGGGAAACTGGCCGGGGGGTTCCTTTCCTAATTTTTGCCTGGCCAGACCAGGAGAAGGAAACTAATCACTTTGAGATAGGTATTCCCAAGGCCGCTAGCCTGATCCTGCAGCATGATCCAGAGGGCGAGGTAAAGGGTCTAAAAGAGGTCTCTCCTGACCAGCGGCCCAATGTACCCATTGTCTTTTTTTCTTTCCGCCTGATGCTGTTTATTGGGTTTTTATTCCTAGGGGTAGCTTTGATAGGGTTATGGCTTCGATGGCGAAAGCAACTTTATGAACGACCCTGGTTCTTTCGCCTTTGCATGTTTACCGCCCCCTTAGGTTTTGTCGCCACGGTGGCGGGTTGGGTGGTTGCTGAAGTGGGTCGGCAGCCTTGGATCGTGCAAGGCTTGATGCGGACGGTAGATATGGCTTCCGATATTCCGGCACAGGCCGTGCTGATCTCCCTTTCACTCTTTGTGCTGGTCTATGGGATTTTGTTCTTGGCCTTTGTCTATTACCTTTTCAAATTATTCCGGGCCGGACCTGATTATAAAACCGAGCCACCCCCCTTTACCTCAGCCCGTACAGCGTGGCTTCCAAGTGGGTGAAATAGGGAGGAGAAAATTATGGATTTGGTGCTAATTTGGGCTGCACTGCTGTCTTTTGCCATCTTGATATATGTGATTTTGGATGGCTTTGACTTAGGAATCGGGATACTTTTTCCGTGGGGTCGAGATGCCAAGGAGCGGGATATGATGATGAACAGTATCGCCCCGGTTTGGGATGGTAACGAGACTTGGCTTATTTTTGGGGGTGGCGGACTTTTTGCAGCTTTTCCCCTAGCCTACAGCATCTTAATGCCGGCCCTTTATATCCCCGTTCTGGTGATGTTGTTTGCCCTAGTTTTTCGCGGTGTTGCCTTTGAATTTCGTTTTAAATCTGAGCGTAGTCAGGGGGTATGGGACGGAGCATTTAACTTTGGCTCTTCTGTGGCGGCCTTTGCCCAGGGTTTAATCCTGGGGGCTTTTATCCAGGGATTAGAGGTCACCGAAGGGGTCTATACGGGAGGGACCTTAGATTGGTTGACCCCTTTTAGCCTGATGACGGGTTTTGCCTTAATGTGTGGTTATTCCCTATTGGGGGCGACCTGGCTTATCATCAAAACCACAGGAGAGTTACAGCAGTGGGCCTACCAGGCTGCCCGCTGGTTGCTGCTCATTGTCTTAGCCTGGATTGCAATGGTCAGCCTCTGGACGCCACTGGCTAAACCTGAAGTTGCAGAGCGCTGGTTTTCTTGGCCTAATTTTTTATTTTTGTCTCCTATCCCTGTCGCGACCCTGGTGGTTGCGTTCGCTCTTTGGCGTGCTTTAAAAAAACAACGTGAACGGGCTCCGTTTATCCTCAGTGTATCTCTATTTTTTCTTTCTTTTATTGGTCTGGCGGTAAGCATCTGGCCTTACACCATACCCTATCAAGTGACTCTGTGGGAAACGGCAGCACCCCCTGAATCCCAAAGCTTCTTATTGGTAGGTGCCGTCATCCTCGTGCCTCTCATTCTCGGCTATACTGCCTTTAGTTATCGAATATTTAAGGGAAAAGTGGTTGCCGGGAGGAGCTATTACTGAATAATAGTTCAATGAGTTAATGGCAAGAGGGGAAAATATCAGCTCCGAACTGCTGATTATTGACGGTTCTATGGGGGAAGGAGGGGGGCAGATTCTACGCACTTCACTGGCCCTTTCCCTGTGTTTGAACAAGCCCTTTCGTATCATCAACATTCGCAGCAGGCGAAAAAAACCTGGCCTTAGACCCCAGCACTTAGCGGCAGTTCGGGCCGCGGCTGAGGTGGGAAATGCTCGGGTGCAAGGGGCGGACATCGGTTCGGAGGCATTAAGTTTTGCACCCAAGGGGATCAAGACAGGCCAATATCGGTTTGATATTGGTACTGCGGGGAGCACCAGCTTGGTGCTCCAGACAGTCTTACCGGCGTTGTTGCAGGCAAAGAGGGTTTCCCGGTTAGCGTTAATCGGTGGCACCCACAATCCATTGGCGCCACCCTTTGAATTTTTGCAGCAGGCGTTTATCCCATTGATTAACCGTATGGGTCCTTCCTTGAAGATTGCGCTGGAGCGGCCGGGGTTTTATCCTGCCGGCGGAGGTAGGGTGCATGTCCATATTGATCCCGGAGATCGCTTGGAGCCGATTCACCTGCTTGAACGGGGCAATATCGTTGATATTCGGGTCTGTGTGCTGCTGTCCCGGTTACCGGATCACATTGCCCAGCGGGAGCTGCAAGTATTGTCTAAGGCGCTCGATATTCGTAAAGAACAACAAACCATCAACCGAGTGAGTAATGCCAGAGGACCCGGTAATGCGGTTACGGTAAGCGTAATCAGTGAGTATATCACTGAAGTGTTCACCGGCTTCGGTGAGCGAGGTGTGGGTGCGGAAACTGTGGCGCAACGGTTAGCTGGCGAAGTGCAACGTTATCTCCAGGCCGGTGTGGCGGTCAGTGAGTATATGGCTGATCAGTTGCTGTTACCCATGGCATTGGCAGGAGCAGGATCCATGCTGACCGTACAGCCCAGTCTGCATACCCAAACTAATATTGAAGTCTTGCAACAATTCATAGGTCTTGAGGTGAATATGCAAGAGCAGGCCCCGGATCGTTGGATGATTGCGTTAAAGGCTCGGTAAGTCTTTTGCAAAGGCATTGTCAACATGACTGCTCACGGTGCCAGATCAGTTTACCGTTGCGAAAAACCTCCCGGACTCGGTGATAGGGTATATCGTGGAGTTCACCGTTGGCATCGACTAGCTGAAAGGAAAAGTGATTCTCTTCGGGAAAAAATAATTCCCGAAAAGAAACCCGAAGCACACGGTCTTCGAGTCGGTCATAATAACCGATTACGAATTCTGCATCGCCGTATGTCTTATCCCAGCGAATCCTGTTCAACAATTCATGTATCGGGATCATACTTATGACTATAGTGCAAAAGGGTAAGATTTCTTAAAAACGACACTGATGTCTTCATCACAGCAACGCCAGGCTCAGGCGCGCCACTTGAATAAGGTGATTGATAGGGTGTTGCTTGAGCCCACTGAGAAGCACATCCAGGAGGTAGTGCAATCGAGCCGCCCTGCAATGACCGCTGCCATGGCGGAACGCGTGCGGCGACGAGCCACCCTGTTAGCCCGCAGGGAACGCCTGTCTCGAAAAATATTTCTGGACAGGCGGGATACATTAATACGGTTAATCTATGCCGGTAGGGCACCGGCGGATTGCTATTGCGCCTGGACGGATGGCTCTGTGTATAGTGCGGCTGAGAAATGTATTGCTGGCCTAGGGGGTATTCTTTTGGATCCGGGGGGCACGATGATCAGCGAGTTCTCTCTCCGGAAAGAGGAGAGGGACGGTTTTACCGCGGAAATCGCGGCAATTGAAACGGTTTTGGGAAAGGCCCGTGCCCATGGGGTCACTAGGTTGCGGGTACACACCGATTGTAAGGCTCTGGTACAGTTGTGGTTTCGGCGGCGTGAGGATGCAAGGTTGGCAGAGATGCGTCGTCTCGCAGGTGAGTTCAAGTTATTACAACTGCAAAATGTGCCCCGCCAGCATAATCACTCTGCACATCAGTTGGCCAGACAGGCCATGGTGAGGCCAACCGTCGAATACCCGGGCTGCAGTGTTTGAGCTGTCTACATGATCTATTTAAGATTTTATGTAGATCCCCTTTTCGCGGAATAAAGAGTAGAAACCTGGAATAGACTCAGGTAATGCCTCGTGGATACCGAGCACCAGTATTCCCCCACATTGCAGGGAATGGTAGAGTTGCTGGGTAATTTCGCGCTGTAGATCTGGTTGGAAATAGGTATAGACCAGGTTTCTGCACAGGCAGACTAGATAAATGCAAAGCTTGTAGGCGCTTGCAGACACGCTTGCGTACTTGCCCGTGGACTTTGCGAAAGCCTGGCCAATGGAGGCGCAACTGTGGCAATACCCATTGGAGAGGAAGGCAATCCATGGCTTGTTTTCTATCATGGAGCTCCCGTGGGATTGGTTGAGAGCTTTATTCTATGCTAAGGAAGAGTATTTAAGTTAAATATTCTAAGGAAAATTATTGCACGCAGGGGTTATTCTTACAGAAATTAAGTCATCCTGACCTGGCACTTGGCACTTGGCACTTGGCACTTGGCACTTGGCACTTGGCACTTGGCACTTGGCACTTGGCACTTGGCACTTGGCACTTGGCACTTGGCACTTGGCACTTGGCACTTGGCACTTGGCACTTGGCACTTGGCACTTGGCACAAGGCTTTGCTATAGATTTATAGCAGTGGCAAGAATAAACGCCCCACCCAGTGGCTGCGATTAGCGATGGGTATAAACAAAGGGCAAAGAACAGGATGCCGATATGCCAAGAAAAGAAATCAAGTTAGATCACTCGATTGAGCACCTTTCCATACTTGATGAGAATGGCAGGCTCGATCAGGATTTAATGCCAGATCTCTCCAAAGAGCAATTACTTCGGTTCCACCGAGGGATGTTGCTTGCTCGCCGCTTTGATGAGCGCTTGTTGTTGTTGCAACGGCAAGGACATATTGGAACCTTTGCGCCCGTCAAGGGTCAGGAGGCAGCGCAAATTGGCGCTGTTGCCAATTTAAAAGCTGAAGATTGGATGCTCCCCGCTTTCCGCGAAATTGCCGCTATTCTCTGGCGAGGGACGCTCCCTTCGGCCCTAATCATTTTTAATGCAGGCTACAATGAGGGGGGAAAGATTCCACAACAGCAGCGGGATTTTCCCAATGCAGTCCCGGTAGCCTCCCAGCTTCCCCATGGGGTGGGAATTGCTTATGGGATTAAATACCGGAAGAAACAAGAGGTCGTGTTGACCTTCTTTGGCGATGGGGCAACTTCCGAAGGCGATTTCCATGAAGCATTAAATTTTGCCGCCGTATTTGAGGTTCCCGCAGTGTTTATATGTCAGAACAATCATTGGGCTATCTCTGTTCCTCGTGAGAAGCAGACCAAGTCCAAGACCTTAGCACAAAAAGCTTTAGCCTATGGGATACCGGGGATTCAAGTGGATGGTAACGATGTCTTGGCCGTTTATGCAGCAACTCAAGAGGCGGTTGAGCGTGCTCGTTCTGGCGGGGGGCCTACTTTGATCGAGTGTGTCACCTACCGCCTTACCATGCACACCACCGTGGATGACCCTACCAAGTATCGCCAGGAAGAGGAAGTCAAAATCTGGGAAAAGCGGGATCCCCTACCGCGATTTCAAAAATTTTTGCAAGAAGCGGGACACCTCTCAGAAAAAGATATTGATGATCTAGAGAAGGAAATAAAAGAACACCTGGATACAGAGTGGTCAGAAGCCCAGCAGCAAATGGAAAAGATGGGTAATCCCCTCGATATGTTTGAGCATGTTTATGCCCAATTGCCTCCTTATCTTCAGGAACAAAAAGAAGCCTTCAGCCAGTTTATAGAGGCGCAAAAGGAGGCAGACCATGCCTGAACTCACTATGGTGGAAGCCTTGAACCTTGCCCTTAAGCAAGAAATGGAAAAGGATGACCGGGTGATGGTGCTAGGTGAAGATGTGGGCGTAGACGGTGGGGTCTTTCGGGTTACTGATGGCCTCATTGATGCCTTTGGTAAAGAACGGGTGATGGATACCCCTTTAGCAGAGGGGGTCATTGTGGGGGCTTCCCTTGGCATGGCGGCTTATGGACTTCGGCCTGTTTGTGAGATGCAGTTTTCTGGATTTAGTTACTTTGCTATGCACCAGGTAGAGGGCCATGTCTCCCGGCTGCGTTGGCGTTCCCAGGGGCGTTATACCGTTCCCATGGTGATACGAATGCCTTATGGCGCCGGTGTCCATGCACTGGAGCATCATTCCGAAAGTAAAGAAATCTACTATGCCCATACGCCGGGACTCAAAATGGTCATACCCTCTAGCCCTCGTAACGCCCGGGCCCTATTAGTCAGTGCTATTCGCGATCCGGATCCAGTGGTGTTTTTTGAACCTAAGCTGATTTATCGTGCTTTTCGCGAGGAAGTTCCCGAGGAAGAAGAAACATTCCCTTTAGGAAAATCCAGGATCCTACGAGAAGGCAATGATCTGACCTTGATTGCCTATGGCGCTATGCTGCATCGCACCTTAGAGGCCGCAGCCAGGCTGTCAGAAGAAGAAGGGGTGGAGGCAGAAGTTATTGATCTCGTCACTATACATCCTCTGGATGACAAACTATTCACTGAATCGGCTCGGAAGACGGGCCGAATCGTCATTGTCCATGAAGCTCATCGAAGTTTTGGACCCGCAGGGGAAATCATGGCCCGTTTGATAGAGAAGTCGTTTTTCTACTTGGAAGCCCCGATTCAACGGGTCACTGGATTCGATGTCATTGTGCCCTTCTTTGCACGAGAACAGGACTATTTACCTACCGTGCCCCGTATTCTGGCAGCGGCCCGACAGGCGCTCAGTGCATAAGGAGGGAATTCCATGGCCGAAGAGTTTAAATTTCAAGATCCGGGGGAAGGTATCCATGAAGCGGAAATTCATGAAATCAGAGTGTCTGAGGGGGACTCGGTAGAAGAAGGAGAGATTCTTCTGGACGCGGAGACGGACAAGGCGACCTTTGAACTGCCGGCTTCTTTCACCGGCACCATTGAGCAGATCAAAGTCCAAGAAGGGGATCGGGCTCAAGTAGGTGATGTGTTGATGACTTATCGAGCAAAGGGAGAACAGGCTCCGACTGAGGAAAAAGCACAGCCCGAGGAGGAGAAAAAAACTCCGCCGGCAGAAGAAATCTCCGAAAAAAAGCAGCCAAAACCGGAGCAGCCCCCCAAGCCAGAAAAAGGTCCAGTGCCGGCATCGCCGGCAACGCGACGGTTGGCAAGAGAGTTAGGTGTGAATTTGCGGGAGGTTTCAGGGAGTGGACCCGCTGGGCGTGTGGAATCTGAAGATGTCAGAGCGTACGCAGAGCAGAAAAAGAAGGCGCCTAAAGAGGAGAGACCCCCACAAAGAGCGGGCCGTTTTCCACCCGAGGTTCCTCCTTTGCCTGATTTCAGCCAATGGGGGACTGTAAAAACCCTTCCATTCCGGGGTATCCGGCGCAGAACCGCTGAACGCATGGCCCTGGCCTGGTCCCAGATTCCCCATGTCACCCATGAAGATGTCGCTGATATTACGGAACTTGAGGATTTTCGCCGCCAGCAAAAAGCCACCGTGGAAGCCCAGGGGGGTCGGCTTAGCTTGACCGTGTTGGTGATGAAAGCTGCTGTGGCAGCGCTTAAAAAATTTCCCCGCTTTAATGCTAGCCTGGATGTGGAGTCGGAAGAGATTATTTTAAAGGAATACTATCATTTGGGGATCGCGGTAGATAGCGAACAAGGATTGATTGTGCCGGTCATACGGGATGTGGATCGTAAAAGTCTTATTGATTTGGCCATTGAACTGCCGCAAGTGGTGGAGCAGGTACAAAGCGGTAATATGAAACCCGAGACGATGCGAGGCGGTACCTTCACGCTGACTAACCCTGCTGCCATTGGGGGAACTCGTTTTGCTCCCATCGTCAATTACCCCCAGGTGGCTATCTTAGGGATGGGCCGCGCGCGGCTAGAACCTGTCATTCAAGGGGACAGAGAGGATTTTACCGTGGTTCCCCGCTTGCGTTTGCCATTAATTGTGGCTTTTGATCACCGGATAAATGATGGGGCCGATGCCGCTCGTTTTGCTCGAGCAATTGTCGACATTTTGGCTGATCCAGAAGCTTTTATGTTGGCGGTTTAGGGAAAAGAGGGGGATTTAAGGCAAGCCATTAAATCCCCCTCAAAATGTGATTAATTATTCCGGTAATCCTCCTTGAGTGGTGTCAAACAATATTTGACGTCCATTTAACGGCTGAGTAGGACGATAATTATTGTCGCAACAGGAATGATTCAAAATTTTCCTAAATTTTTCTATTTGTTCCTGGGACATTTCAATGGGTTGCTTTAATACCACCCATTGGACCCCTTCTGTGCAGGGAGGGGTGGTAAATGAACCTTTATAGCGGTAAGTGCGCCGGTCGGTTGGTAAGGCATCGTCAATATTTAGGGAGAAAGGCAAATAGAATTCATCTCCTTCATGTTTGGGTAAATTTTTCCATACTCTTTTTAAAACTTGATTTTCTTCACCTTCGCGGATGAAGGCAGTGACCACTGCCACCGGGGTATCACTACCAGGGTCAGTGCTGAGATGCACTAGGTGCATTTCCATATCAAACCGAGCCCCTAAGGCTAAAGTATGTTCGCTATAGCTATGAAAGTGAAGCTGATGGAGATCATAGCGCTCTCCTTCTCCTTCGAACTCGTCCTCTTCTATGATCTCGATAAAACTTCCGGGGTCGTATTCTAATTCAATAGTACGGCCATTATTAAAAACATGAACTGATGTCGGTTGATAGGAAAAACCGATATCGGGAAGAGCCTGGGGGATGACCGTCATCGGATCGATATCGATGGGGGATTGTGACATACCCTCGGAGCAAAGATAAAAGCTAGGATCGAGCTCGGCCCATTTGTCTGGCCCATTGAAATCCTCATAACCCCAGATAATTTCATCTTCCCTGCCTCGGGGCATATGCCTATATTCTAGGTTTAGGTTGATATCGGCCTCAGCGCTGAGAGGTAGCCCCCGAAATAGATTCTGCTGATCTGCACTGGAGGGAGCGATGACGGATAGTGATAGCATTACAATTGCTATTAATTTCCAGCTTTCTTTCATGGTTATTATTTCCTTCATTATTCTCATGTATTGTCTGGTATGAACTATGCTAGCTGCTATTGGGCGGTATTTGATGACTAGGCCCAATAAAGGCTGGACCGACCATACCGCCTACTGGTATTTAAAATTGGATTGGTATAACAGCGCTAATGAAGGCGCTTTCTAATTAGCAGCGAATTTCATGCCATTTTTTTTGAAAATTAAGGTAACTTTATAATTTCAATAAAAAAATAAGGCGATCAAAGTGATTTTATGGCGGGGGAGATCCGGGGAAGCAGTTGATTTACACCACCTATATGGGTGATTTCAGCAGATCTTTCTAGCTGTTAAAAAAGCCAATCTAAGTGGTGCTGCCGTGCTTGGTAAGTATCCTAGGAAAACATTGGCGTCCCTGCCTATTTTGGTATGTCTTCCTTTATCTTTAGAGCGTTCGTAAGAATTTCGAGAATTTTTTCATCCAGGTATTGGTAATTCGAGAATGGTGTCAGACTGCATCTTCTCTTGCTCTAGGATTTGCTCCATCATTTGCTGCATGACATCCATCCGTTGCTCCATATTTTGCATCCATTCCTGGGTGTCTTGAGCCGTAATTTTTTGGCCCATGTCATTTTCGTGCCCCATCATGTGATGCATTTCCTGCATTTGTTCAAGCATCAACCGCATGTGTTCTCTCATGAGTTCGTTGCGCTGATTTCCTTTTGCAGCCTGTGCCTTATCCATGATGGTCTCCATTTCTTGGAGACGCTGCTGCATACGCTCCATATTTACCTGTGGTTCGGCACTATAAGCAGGGACTATGGCGAGCATTGCCATGGGGATAATATAACGGGCTTTCATAACAGAACTGCCTCCCGTTTAGTGGATGTTCAAAGTAAAGCATAGACACTTTTTACAATTTAGCCTAATAATCGAGGTGATAGAGTTATTACTGCAAAGGGCAACATAAAGGGAGGACTCAATCATTGAAACATTCAAAACATAATAACCAATCAAAAAAAGCGGAAGCGGCTGCCCCTATAGACCACACGGGCCATGAACAAATGTTTCGCCGTCGATTCTGGATCTGCTTAGGATTGTCATTGCCCGTTTTGCTCTACAGTGAGACGCTCCAGGACTGGCTGAGTTTTACCATGCCAGCATTTCCTGGCAGTCAGTGGATTACGCCGGCTTTCTCTGTAATCGTGTTCCTATATGGCGGCATCCCTTTTCTGCAAATGGCAGTGGGGGAATTAAAAAGCCGGCAACCGGGGATGATGACCTTAATTTCTTTAGCCATTACCGTTGCCTTTATCTATAGCCTTGCCACCCTCCTAATGAAGGAAGCCATAGGGTTTTTCTGGGAATTGGTCACTTTAATTGATGTCATGTTATTAGGGCATTGGATCGAAATGCGCAGTGTGCGCCAGGCCTCGGGAGCTTTGGATGAATTGGCTAAATTGATGCCTGAAACCGCCGAGCGCATTACCGCCGAAGGCCGCACGGAAGAAGTCCCTGTAAGCGCTTTGCAGGAAAACGATAGGGTGTTGATCCGGCCGGGGCAGAATATTCCCGCAGATGGCGAAGTTGCGGAGGGTCAATCTGAGGTCAATGAATCCATGATCACTGGCGAGTCCCGCCCTGTTAAGAAACAGCCAGGAGACAAAGTGATTGGGGGTACTCTGAATGGCGATGGCAGTCTACGGGTGCAAGTGACGGCCACGGGCGAGAAGACCACTTTGGCGGGCATCATGCGGTTAGTGGAGGAGGCCCAGCAAAGCAAATCTCGGACCCAAGTGCTGGCGGACCGGGCTGCGGGTTGGCTGTTTTACACGGCCTTGGCTGTTGCCGGTATAACCGCCATTGCCTGGACTTTGGCGGTAGGGTTTAATGTCGAAGTCATCAAGCGTGTGGCGACGGTCCTTGTTATCGCCTGCCCCCATGCCTTGGGATTGGCGGTACCCTTGGTGGTGGCGATTACCACTTCTGTGGCGGCAAGCAAAGGCGTTTTGGTACGAGATCGCTTGGCTTTAGAAGCGGCCCGGGAATTGGATGCGGTGATCTTTGATAAAACCGGCACCTTAACGACAGGGAAACAGGGCGTAGTGGATATGGCGGTGATGGAAGGCTGGGATAAGGACTCGGCGCTGGCTCTTGCCGCTGCGGTGGAAGGGGACTCCGAGCATATGATTGCCCGTGGCATTCAAGAGGCCGCCCAAAAGAAGGAGCTATCTCTGCCTAAAGTCAGAGAGTTTGAGGCGCTTAAGGGGCGGGGAGTGCGCGCCCGTAGGGGGGACCATCGTGTCTTTGTAGGGGGCCCCCGATTATTGGAGCAGTTGGAATTGGAAGTTCCCTCGATGTTGCAATCTTTTGCCAATGGGGCTGGAGAGAAGGGGCAGACGGTGATTTATCTGATTGAAGATGAGGCGCTCGTTGCTGCCTTTGCCCTCAGCGATGTTATCCGGGAAGAGAGCAAAGAAGTCGTCGAACAGTTGCATTCCATGGGGCTAGAAGTGGTGATGCTTACTGGCGATAGTCAGGAGGTGGCCAAAGCCGTAGCGGCGGAATTAGGGATTGACCATTATTTTGCTGAAGTTCTACCGGATCATAAGAATGATAAGGTCAGTGAACTACAGTCCCAAGGTAAGAAGGTGGCCATGGTCGGTGATGGGGTTAACGATGCGCCTGCCTTGATCCGGGCTGATGTGGGCATTGCGATTGGCAGCGGCACGGATGTGGCCGTGGAATCGGCCGGGATCATTTTGGTGAAAAGCAATCCCATGGATGTGGTTCGAGTCCTCAAATTGAGTCGTGCTACCCGCCGTAAGATGATACAAAATCTGTGGTGGGCGGCCGGCTATAATATTGTGGCCTTACCTTTGGCCGCCGGGATATTAGCACCGGTGGGTTTTTTGCTCTCCCCGGCTGTCGGTGCTTTGGTGATGTCTTTAAGTACCGTCATTGTCGCGATGAATGCCCAGTTGTTACGCCGGGCGGAAATCTGATGCGATTTGAATAAAAGAAATGAAAGAGGAGTGAGTGAGATGAGCCCTTCTGACGAGTTTTCCCGCTGGCGCCCCCATCCCTGGCATGGTTTAGAAACAGGTTTGCACCCCCCAGAACGGGTCCATGCCTATATTGAAATCACCCCCTTTGATCTTATGAAATATGAAATTGATAAAACCACGGGTTATCTCCGGGTTGATCGTCCTCAGCGTAGTTCTTCGCTTCCCCCGGCGCTGTATGGTTTTATTCCAAGAACCTATTGTGGCGATCAAGTGGCAAGCCTTTGTGAGGGAGCAGAAGAGGGGGATGGAGACCCCTTGGATATTTGTGTACTCAGTGAAAGACCTATTAGTCGCTCGGAAGTGATTTTGAATGCGAGAGTGGTGGGGGGGTTGCAGACCATTGATCATGGACAGATCGATGACAAAATTATTGCCGTGCTAGAGAAAGATGACTTTTTGGATGTTGCTAAAGATATTTCAGATCTTCCCGTTATTCTAATTGAGCGGCTACGCCATTATTTTGCTACTTACAAGATGATACCTGGCGAATCTTCGCCAGTTTCCATAGGCCAGACCTATGGCTGCGAGCATGCTTTCCAGGTGGTCACTGCATCCATGGAAGATTACGCCAAAAAATACAGCCATTCATAATATTCCAATAAGTTTGTGAAAAGAGAAAATGATGAAAAGAGATAATATTGAAGTGGACATTGAGCATTGTCCTATTTGTAGGAGTGAGTTGCAGTGCGGTTATCTACTTGGCAAACAGAATCGAATCCGTTGGTCAAAGTCTCCTAAAGGAATGACTATTTTTCACGGCGTTCCACTCATGAAACTTGAAAAAGATTTTTGGCGCCGAGGGCGCTGGTGGTGGTTTGCGCCAAGCATTAAGGCGGTCAGATGTGAGAAATGCCGGTTGGTAATTTTTCACTACAATAATGACGCCCAGGAGAATATGCAAAATGAACAAACAGCGCTCCTAATTATGGGGGGTTTTTTGAGTGTTGCTGCGGTTGCTCTCATTGGGTTTGTTTTATGGGTCTGGAGCTTGCCAGCCTCAATGCCATTAGTTGCGGTCCTTTTGATGGTTCTTATTTCATTGTTAATGTTGCTGCTGGGATTTGTCTTTCTTATGCACGCAGTCAGGTCTTTGCGAGCAAACAAATCGCTGAGAACAAAAGTATAACAATAAAGCTTGGTATCTATTAACGTGTTTAATAGGACCTGTTGATGTTATTGAGAGGGGAGACTTTAATAATAATAATTAATAAGTAGTGCTGTTGAACTAGCCGCCAGCCTGCTGCGCCCGTCTATAAGCCCGTCTATAAGCCCGTCTTTATTACAGCATCAATCCATTGGAATACTGGGTTGATGTTTTGGCATGATCGGTAACCTAATTGATTGGCTGCCTTTATAGAAGGCAGTAGGGTTTTTATTGTGTCCTCATTGGTTGTTCCTTGTGTAAAACCTTTACTTGCTGGATTAAAAGACGATGATTTAGTAAGTCATGGAGCGACGATAGTGTTAGAAAAAATGCGAAAATTGGTGATTATAGGAATGAGTGATTAGAAGAAATTAAGTAAGGGCTAAACACTAGAAAAGGAATATATAAATTTAAGGTTTATACTATTTATATTAAATATTTTTTAAGGTACAGCACAATGATTACTATCAACGAAAGATCTTTTGAACTCGTTCGCGAGGCTAGGGAAGAGGCTTTTAAAAGAAGCATTCCTGAGCAAGCGATGAATGTTTTTTTTACATTTTATCTCGCTAATTACGCGGCAAAGCTAGAAAGAGCGTTAGCGAACTCTATTGAAGAAAGAACGAATGAAATGATTGAAAGATGTAGAGGACTTTGAATTTTTCCGGTTCTGGTAAAGAGTCTCCTTAGCACGATGCCCTGGAGTCCCGTTAAAATAATGACTCATTTTTCAATTATTTGCTGAATTAAAATGTTAAGTATATTTAATAAGTGATTGTTATTAAGTTTTTTTATGATATGTAGAGGTTGGTGTTAATTGTTAATATAATGTTTTAATAATTTAGTGTAACTGGGTGAAAAATATAATTTTGTTCACTACTGTCCCATAAACATTCACCAAGACTGCACTGATGGCTGAAGAGGTAGAACTTCACGGCGTTCAACCACGTGATAGCGGGCCTTTTTACGTTGGCGCGTGACAAAAAAGATGCCCTGGGTATTGAGTTGATGATACCAATCATAATCGGTATAGCCCCGATCGAAGACCACGATACTGCCTTTGGTAATGCCAAAGTACGGGCCACGGTGATATCGTGGACTTTGCCGTCAGTGACGGTCATCAATGCGGGGAGCAGCCCGTCATGATCCAGACCAAGGTGGAGTCTGACAGCGCCTTTGGTGGTGCGAAACCTAGCCCAGGGAAAGACGCTCAGGCACAGATCGAGAGAGAAGCATCAAGTGAGTAGAGCTTGTTCTTGAACCGGAAACCATGATGGGGAGCGAGCCCTTGACAGCCTGAGGTATAGACGGATAAAAGGGAATTGTTTAATTAAGAAACAAGCGGTTGCAAGAATAGAAGGAGTAGACAGGCACGGAGACATCTGATCTCATACGGGTCACGATTAAAAACCGAAGAGAGGTTGTTCCCGTGCCTGTGAAGAAGATTTTACACCGGATGTTGTCGGAGATCATGCATTTAAAACGCTTGTGGACGTTGGTGTTGTTGGTGGAGACGGTCTTGGAGACGAAGCGGTTATCGGTAACCCAGCTGGGTCGGTCATTGAAGTTACCGATTCAAGAGCGCAGTGGGATACGGCGGTCGGACCGATTTATGGGGAATAAGTACGTCCAAGCCCAAAGCAAAGCGGTGTATGAGGCGTTAGTCAAGCAGCTGGTGGGAAACAAACGGCGGCCGTGGATACTGGTAGATTGGAGTCATCTACCGAACACAGACTTGTATGTATTGCGGGCAGCATTAGTGGCGCCGGGACGGGCGTTGACCCTGTATGAGACGGTCCATGCGCAATCGCAGCAGGGGAATGAGCGCGTGCAGCGAGCTTTTTTAAAGACGCTCAAGGCGTTGTTACCGGCGGCGAGTCGGCCCGTGATTATCACGGACGCCGGATTTCATAACCCCTGGTTTAAGCAAATTGTGAGTTATGGCTGGGATTACGTAGGCCGGATCCGGGGGCGAAAATCCTACCGACCGGTGGGGGAGCGGGAATGGCGGCCCTGCCGAGAATTATGGGCGCAAGCCAGTGGCCGAGCGAAGGCACTCGGAGCGGTAGAGATGTGTCGTAAGAACCCGTTAAAGAGTAGGTTCTATTTGTTCAAAGGAAAAGCCCGGGGTCGGCATGGCAAGTCGATAGCCGAATACCGTCTGGCGGCGAAGGAGCCGTGGTTGTTGGCCAGCTCCTTGTGCGGTCGTCAATCGGCCAAGCGCGTGGTGAAACTCTATCGTACGCGGATGCAGATTGAAGAAGGGTTCCGGGATTTGAAAAGTCCAGCCTATGGCTTCAGTTTTAATCTGGCCTATAGTCGTGACCCGCACCGCATTGAGGTGTTGCTGTTGATTGCGGCTTTGGCAGGCATGGTGGCCTGGGCCGTGGGTTGGCTGACAGAGCGGCAACAATTACATTATCAGTTTCAGGCCAATTCGATAAAACATCGGCGCGTGCTCTCTCTATTCTATCTAGGCTGCCAAGTGATTCGACGAAAAGTAAGGGTAATCGTAAGTGAACAAAGTATCCGTGAGGTTTTCGATGCTATCGAAAATGAAGGATGCCCCCCATGAAACAGGGCAATTTATGCGTCTATCCTACAGGTTGGCTGCCCATTAGAGGCGCTGAGAAATGTTACTGGCGCCTAATGGGGGAGTCTCCAGCCGGATAATGTAAAACCCCATAGATAATTTAGACTATGAGCGGATAAATGTGACAGGTATTTAAGATGAGAGAGCAGGAGCTTGCCGGCCAAGAAGAGCTAGATTGTTTCGAGATTCAAGGGGAAAATAGCGCAAGCGAAAACAGCCGCCGGGGAATGGCAATGGCGGTGGAATTGCCGCTCACATTCCGCTGCCTTGATGATATTCTCGTTGGTATTTTGCACCGGGGGTCCGAGGAGGCCAGGCGGGGTGTTCTTGTCGTCGTTGGCGGCCCCCAATACCGAGTGGGCAGCCATCGGCAGTTTGTTCTGTTTGCCCGTCAGTTGGCGGAAGCAGGGGTTCCTGTCTTCCGTTTTGATTATCGGGGAATGGGAGATAGTGGGGGAGCGCCACGGACCTTTGAGTCTATTGAAGCTGATATTCGGGCGGCGATCGATGCTTTTTTGGGGGCTGCGCCGAAGCTAAAGGAAGTGGTGATTTGGGGCCTTTGTGATGCTGCCTCGGCAGCATGTTTTTATGCCCCCTCAGATCCGCGAGTAACAGGTCTGGTGTTGTTAAATCCCTGGGTGCGAACGGAGGAAGGAGAGGCAGCGGTTTACCTTAAGCACTATTATTTTCGAAGATTAGTCAGTGGCGACTTTTGGCGCAAGATTTGGCGCCGGGAATTTGACTATAAGGCTTCCCTGCGTTCATTGGGAAAAATGCTGAGGAAAGCCAATTCCTGGCGGCAGAAGGTTGATGAAGTTGAGGCTGAGGAAATGCAGCCACTGCCCAAGAGGGTATATAAAGCTCTGGAGCAATTCCAAGGCCGGGTACTCTTAATCCTGAGCGGCAAGGATCTTACTGCAGATGAGTTCCGTGATACCATCTCGGCTTCATCCTCTTGGCAAAGGCTGTTTAACTGCGGGCGTTTTGAACGTTGCGAATTGCCTGCCGCCGATCATACTTTCTCCCGCCGTACATGGCGTGAGCAGGTGGCGGCGTGGACTCTTGCATGGGTGCGGTCATGGTAAAGCGGGTATTGATGATCGCCTACCATTTCCCACCCGTTAGTGGCAGTAGCGGTGTGCAACGCACTCTCTCGTTCTCCCGCCACCTTCCCGAACATGATTGGCAACCCATTGTTTTGAGTGTTCACCCTCGTGCCTATGAGCGACGCCGCGACGACCAATTGGCTGATATTGCCTCTGCAACCATTGTACACCGGGCTTTTGGGCTTGATACTGCACGCCATCTTGCGCTTGGAGGGCGCTATAGCCAATTGCTGGCGCTTCCTGATCGCTGGGTGAGTTGGTGGCTTGGGGCTGTGCCCGCTGGGTTGAAACTTATCCGCCGCTATCGTCCGCAGGTTCTCTGGTCGACCTATCCCATCGCTACGGCCCATCTTATCGGTTTTACTCTGCAGCGGCTAAGTGGACTTCCTTGGGTTGCCGATTTTCGTGATTCCATGACTGAGGAGGATTATCCGCCGAACCCTCGGGTACGACAGACATATCGAGCCATTGAGGCAGCCGCGGTACGCCGTTGCGCGCATGCTGTATTTACTGCCCCTGGGGCGGTACGGATGTATGCTCAGCGTTATCCGGAGCGCTCGGAAAAAACATGGGCTCTCATCGAAAATGGCTACGAAGAGTCTATTTTTGATGAAGTGTCTTCGCCCCCATCGGTGGATTTCCCTAGACCTCTTCGGCTTGTGCACAGCGGTGTGGTGTATCCCAATGAGCGGGATCCCCGAGCGTTTTTCGATGCACTGGCGAATCTGCGACGAGCGGGTGAACTCACAGCCCATAGTGTCCAGATAGTATTCCGGGCTAGCGGTTCGGAGGAATATTTCGGTCAGCTTTTGCGGGAGCGTGGGCTTGAGGACATCGTACGCATTGAACCTCACATTTCCTACCGTGAGGCGCTTGCCGAGATGCTTGCCGCCGACGGTCTTTTGGTCCTGCAGGCGAGCAATTGTAATCACCAGATCCCGGCAAAACTTTACGAATATCTGCACGCCCGACGGCCGATCTTGGCACTCACGGACCCGGCGGGAGATACCGCAGGAGTTTTACGTCGGGCGGGTATTGAGACCATAGCGCCATTGGATTCAGCCACGGTTATCGCCGCAGCATTTCAAGATTTCGTCAAGCGGTTACAGGCTGGTACGGTTCCAGGGGCAAGCGAGGCGGAGATCGCTCGTAGCTCAAGGCGTAGCCGCGGCGCGTCCTTGGCGGCGCTTCTGGAGGAGACTATTGGGAGGTAAGGGTTACACCAGCACCTCAGCGGGGGCCGGATGGCTCAGAAAACCTAGAGGACTAGCAGAACGGCCGTAGGCCCCAGACTGGAAAACGACGACGAGATCCCCTACATCGGCACAGGCGAGCTCCATGCGATCGGCGAGAGTGTCAAGAGGAGTGCAAAGGGGGCCGACGACGCTGACGGTCTCCCGCGCTGAGCCCTGGATTCGGTTGCCCACCACCACGGGATAGTTTTTGCGAATAACCTGACCGAAATTGCCAGAAGCCGCAAGGTGATGGTGGAGGCCGCCATTAGTTATCAGAAAAACGTGACCGCGGGAGATCTTGCGATCGATGACTTCACAGACGTAGATGCCAGCTTCGCCTACAAGATAGCGGCCGAGTTCAATGATCACTTCAGCTTCAGGCAATTGCTTGTTTACCTCGGGGAGAGAGGTAGCGAGATTGTTGGCAATAGGTCTAAGATCAAGTGGTTTATCGCCTGGAAAGTAGGGAATACCGAAACCACCGCCAATATTTAGCAGGCGCACTGGCCCAGGGGCTGAGCGGGCAAGCTCCAGGGCCAGCTTAAAGGTACGTTCTTGGGCCTCGATAATGGCCTCGGCCCGGAGATTCTGGGAACCGCTGAAGATATGAAAGCCATAGAAGTCAAAGTCCAGGGCGCCGATTTGGGTTAGCATTGGGGGAACCCGCTCCGCATCAATACCAAAGGGTTTAGGTCCTCCAGCCATTTTCATGCCGGATGTTTTCAGCTCGAAGTTGGGATTCACTCGCACCGCGACCTTAGGGCGATGTCCTTGTTTTTCGGCCAAGCGGGCGATGCGTTCCATCTCACCCTCGGACTCCATATTGATAATAATCCCTGCAGCCAGACTAGCAGCCAGTTCATTATCGGATTTTCCAGGACCGGCAA
The DNA here is from genome assembly GCF_000024725.1 of Nitrosococcus halophilus Nc 4. Taxonomy (NCBI): domain Bacteria; kingdom Pseudomonadati; phylum Pseudomonadota; class Gammaproteobacteria; order Chromatiales; family Chromatiaceae; genus Nitrosococcus; species Nitrosococcus halophilus. Next base: position 2,241,320 of record NC_013960.1, read on the forward strand.
AACTAATGGTTTCAGGGGGCATGCCAGAGTCTAAGGCTAGCCGCAGTTCCCCTAGGGAAGCCACGTCGAGACCGTCTACGAGCGGTGCAAGGTATCCTACTAAGGCTGGCATGGGGTTTGCTTTGAGAGCATAATGAAGGTGAATCCCGGGAGGTAAATGAGTGCGTAGTTGCTGTATGCGCTCACTGATTAAACGGCGGTCATAAGCATAGAAGGGCGTGCTGCCGACCCGGGTGGCGAGTTCAGTAAGAGAAATTCCGCCGACGAAGAGGCAATCATCCTTTACTGGAAAGCAGTTCAAAGGGGAGTGAGTGAGGGGAGTATTCATGGGGCAGATTGCTCCTTGAATAGAGATTCAAATTCGGCTGCTAGGGCGCGCCGGTCAATTTTACCATTTGTATTTCGGGGCAGTGCATTGGAAGTGATCACGGTAAGCGGAACCATGAAATTTGGAAGTTCAGCACGGCAGGCAGAGAGCAGGTGCTCCGGATCAAAATCCGCCTGGTTCGGTTTGACAACAGCGATAATCCCCTGACCGAGTTTGGGATGAGGTGCCCCGACGACGGCAACTTCGGAAATAAGCCCCGTTTCATACAAGACTTCTTCCACTTCAGTCGGGCTTACTCGATAGCCAGAGGTCTTAATCATTTCATCCTGGCGGGTGACGAAGTAGAGAAAACCTTCTTCGTCCATACGCACAGTATCACCGGACCATACTGCGATCTCGGTAAGTGGGAGCTCAGCAGGCTGTCCTGGAGCAGGGCGGAAGCGTTCGGAAGTTTTCTCAGGGGCATTCCAGTAGCCCATGGCTACCAGAGGACCGCGGTGCACCAGTTCCCCTGGTTCTCCAGGCGCGCATAGGCTACCGTCCTCCCGCACCACCAGGATTTCGGCATTGGGGATGGCTTTGCCAATGGAATCGGGGCGTTTATCAACTTCCTCGGGAGGAAGGTAGGTTGAACGGAAGGCCTCGGTGAGTCCATACATCAGGAATACCTTAGTCTGGGGCAGAGATCGTCGCAAGGTCGCTGTCACTGCTTTAGGCATTCGACCCCCAGTGTTGGCAATGTACCGCAGGCTATCCACAGCCTCGGGAGGCCAAGTGAGAGGGGCAAGCTGTATCCATAGGGGGGGGACGGCTGTGATTCCGGTGATTCGCTCGCGAACTACGTTTTTAATGACATCTTTTGGTAGTAGATATTCCATCAGTGCTACGCTGGCACCGGCGGAAAAGGCGGTCGTGAGTTGACTAAAGCCGGCGTCGAAGCTGAGAGGCAATATAGCGAGCAGACGATCGTTAGGGTTATTCCCCAGATAATGAGCTACGCTTTGGGCGCCAGCGATTAAATTTCGATGGGAAAGCACCACTCCTTTGGGGCGTCCTGTGCTTCCAGAGGTATAGAGAATGGCAGCCATGTCACTGTCGATGCGGCGATGTCCCAAGGGTTGGTTTGCTCCCAGTGATATAAGGTTTGCCCAAGAAGCGATAGTCAAGTGGGCAAGTTCTTCAACTCCTTGAGCCGGCGGGTCGATGAGCACAAGGCTGCGTAAATCATGGCATTCGGCAAGTTCGTTTTGTAGAAGATCGATGCGGTCGCCGGCGGTAACGAGCACCCGGACATTGCAGTCTCGAAGGATATAAGCGACTTGTCGGGGTTTGAGAAGCGGATTGATGGGAACAAATACGCCGCCGGCAGCCGCAGCGCCGAAGAGGGCGGTGACAGTTTCAGGACATTTAGGCAAGTAGACGGCAACCCGTTCGGAGGGGGCTAGTCCAAGGGCTAAAAAGCCGCGCCCACAGGCTTCGATCGCTTCGCCAAGGTGGGCGTAATTTAAGATTCGGCGGCCATGCACTACTGCTGTCGCATCTGGGCGTTTAGCAGCGTTATCAAGCACAAAGTGGTGTACCAATTCGTTTAATGAATGGGTTCTTGACATAAGTTTCTATCCGTGCCAGTTTCAGCGAAATTTGGCATTAAGAAAACTAAAATATTGATATTCCATGCCGAAACAAATGAAACCTACTTCAACATTTATATAAAGCCACTCTAGTATAACTTGCTAATGCCGTTTCGCGATATCCTGGTTACAGGGGTTATTTTTGCCCTCCTGCCGATTTGTTTTTTGCGCCCGTGGGTGGGCATTTTGGTATGGACATGGATAGGCATCATGAATCCTCATCGGTTGACGTGGGGGTTTGCCTGGGATATGCCCTTTGCCCAACTGGTAGCAGTGGCGATACTTGGAGGGTTGCTGCTGGCGCGAGACAGAAAGCCCATCGCCTGGACGCCGGAATTCCGACTTTTATTGGTACTGTTTGGGTACATGACTTTTACGACGTTTTTTGCCTGGGCGCCGGAGGATGCGTGGGTAGGGTGGGACAAAATAGCAAAAATCCTCTTGATGACTTATATCACGACGATGCTTATCTATGGTAAGCAGCGCATTTATTGGCTGGTTTTGGTGGCGACCTTAAGCATTGGTTTTTATGGTTTTAAAAGCGGCTTGTTTTCCATCTTCACCGGCGGACAGTTCCATGTGAGGGGCCCTGAGAAATCTTTCCTCAGCGGGAATAACTTTCTGGGCTTAGCGCTAGTGATGGGGTTGCCTCTTCTGCTCGTCCTAGCACAACAGGAAGCGCGGGCTTGGCTGCGCAGGCTTTTATACGTTACGTTTGCCCTTACCTTCATTGCCATACCCTTCACTTATTCACGTGGCGCCATGTTAGGGCTCGCGGTCATGTCTTTGTTATTGTTTATGAGATGGCGCAACAAAGTGTTGCTGGTTATTTTGCTTATTCCCATGGTCTTCGCCGGCTTAGCGTTTGCCCCCGAAAAGGTATTTGAACGGGCCCAGAGTATTCAAGACTACGAACAGGATGACTCGGCAATGCAGCGTATTGCGGCATGGGATCTTGCTTGGAATATCGCCGTTGACAGGCCATTGCGTGGCGGCGGTTTCAATTTCGAAGGCGATCCCGCCCGATGGCACACCTACTTGGATCCTAAATACTACGATGTGATGAAGGGCGCCCATGTGGCTCATAGCATCTATTTCCAAGTGTTGGGGCAGCATGGTTTTGTCGGTTTCGGCCTATTTATGATAATCCTGTTCCTGACCTATCAACGATTGGGCCAACTCAAGAAACAGACTGTGGGGGTTCCCGATCTGCAGTGGATAAGCGAGTATGCTTGGGCATTGCGGGCAGCTCTTATCGGTTACGCTGTTACAGGAGCCTTTCTGAATCTGGCTTACTTCGATCTTTATTATCTTATTGTTGCTTTGACTGCGATGCTTTGGCGGGAGGTGTCGGCTGATGAGCGGATAGTGAACCAGCGTCCAATAGCGGCATTTGCGGGCAAGGGGAGACACCATGGGGCATATTCTTCCCCCCATTTAAGTAAGACAGCTTCTTCGGAAAAGGAGCAGAGGGGACACGTGTCTGAGAAGCGGCATGGAGGGGGGCTATGAAAAGGCAGAGCCGTTTTACCCCTGTGCTTGAAAAGATGGAATATCGCGCTTTTCTTCTTAAAAAGCAGGCTTATCAGACTTTGTTTTTATCCCTGCCTCGTAAAGATGCTAAACGGCTCATTTTTGTCGCGGGGGTCCAGCGATCGGGGACTAACATGCTGATGGATGTCCTTGAGCGAAGCTTTGAGACCAAGGTTTACCATGAACGTGACCCTCGTGCTTTCGATTGCTATGAGATGCGCCCACCGAGGATTATTCACAAGCTAGTGAAGGTATCTAGTGCACCGCATGTGGTGCTTAAAGCACTCTGTGAACTCCAAGATCTGCGTCGCCTGATGGATGAATTCGCACCCTCAAAGGGGATATGGTTGGTACGCCACTATGAAGACGTAGTGAATTCACACTTAGATCTTTGGAGCGGCATGCCAGAAAGCATTCGGCGTATTGTTGAAGACCGCAATGGTGCTGGATGGCGTGGGCGGGGGATGTCGGATGAGACCCATGCACTCGTCAGGTCCCTTTATCACCCTGGCATTAGCAATGAATCGGCCTGTGCGCTTTTTTGGTATTTCCGCAACATACTTTTTTTCGAGCAGGGCTTGGATCGGGATCCTCGTGTGCGTTTGGTGTGTTACGAGCAACTTGTTCAGCGCCAGCATGAGACATTCGATGAATTGTTTGCCTTTCTTGGAATCGCTTATACGCCGCGAGTAAGTCGTCAAGTGGTTGCCAGCTCCGTGCGCCGGAGGAGTCCCCCCGAGATCGATCCAGCTATCCGTCAAGTATGCAATGCCCTGTCAGCACGTATCGAGCGGCTGGTGGGATAATTCCGGTACAGCGACTTTGGTCCAATAGTAAACAATACTTAAAAGGGGAGAGGCAGCTTTGTCTTACGAACAGCGGGCCGTACGCCAGGGAGTATTCTGGCTTTTAGGAATTTGCATCCTAGTCAGGGTATTCCTGTGGGTTGTCTATGTACCCGTGGTCTGGCCCGATACAGGGACATACCTGCGACTTGCTGAACAGCTGGTCCAGCTGGACTTTAGTGAGTATGATGGCACACGGACCCCTATTTACCCTTTGCTTTTGCTTTTGGCAGGTAAAAATCCTTTTTTTATTTGGCTTTTTCAATCCGTGCTTGGGATTTTGACCTCACTTTTTCTGTTTGCGCTAGTCTTTGAACAGACCCGCAAAGTGAGCCTTGCCTTTATCGTCGGGGCGGTTCACTCTTTGGCTCTAAATGAACTGCTGTTTGAGGCAAACCTGCTGACTGAGTCAATTTCGGCTTTTCTGCTGGTACTCTCGGTATTTATTTTCTCGAAGTTGACGGCGAGCGAGCGGAATTTTTGGCTGGCGATTGGCCTTGGGGCGACGAGTTCGCTCTTGGCGCTCACCCACCCGCTCTTTGCTTTTGTCGGTCCTTTGTATATTTTGCTAGCATTTTTGCTGCTTCGGGGCCGCAATCGTATTCATGTTCCTCTCATTGTTTTGTTATGTTTTGCGCTACCCTTATCAGGGTGGATTGGCTTTAATAAGGTAACCCTTGGCTATGCCGGAATCACAACCTTCATGGGGTATAATCTTAGCAATCACAGCGGCGGTTTCATCGAGCATGCACCACCGTCCAAGATACGGGATATATACCTCCGCTACCGGGCGGAGAAGGTAAAGCAGAGCGGGAACCACAGTATGACAATCTTCGAGGCCAAGGACGAGATTATGGCAGAGACGGGCTTTGGCCACGTGGAACTCTCGCAGGAACTCGCTCGCATTTCACTCCAACTTTTTATTGAACATCCTGTCCTCTACCTTCAAAGCGTTTTTAGATCATGGGTTTCTTTTTGGGCTGCGCCTAATTATTGGAAGCCTGCTCAAGTAGAATCTCCCAAAATAGCTGCGTTTTTAGGGGAACTTTGGGGGGCTGAACAGTGGTTGGTCAGAGTCATGAATCTCTTGTTTGTGTTTTCTACTGTTGGCCTCATAGTAAAAGTTATTTTATTTCGAGGCTATGCGGAACCCACTCTCCGGGTTCCGCTAGTGATTACTGCGCTTATTATGGCCACCTCCCTGGTGCAAGCCTTGTTTGAATATGGTAATACGCGCTATTCAATTCCCACCCAATCGCTTATGATTACCTTCATAATACTCTTTGTGTGGCAGATAAAGGCGCACCGTTTGCTATTGGCAATGCGCGCGCGCTTAAGACCGAAGTTGGAAGTATAGCTTTAGGGGCTAGGGCGAACGACATCATTTTTTCTTGGTTAAGATTCCTCCCAGGGCAATTAATCCTGTTGTCAATAATAGCCAGGTATTAGGTTCTGGAATCGAGTTTTGTTGAATGGAAGACTGACCTGACATTGTAATCGAGGCAAGGGATAGTGGGTTGAGATCCTCTTGTGTTAAAAAGAAATCCCCAATAAAGTCGCTATCTTCGGATAAAAAGATATCTACTGTTATGGTTTCAAGGGGATTTAAATTCCCTAAATCGAATCCGAGGGCCATGGAAACATCTTCTGGAAAGGTTTGAGGGATAGCGTTGGTGTTATCGAGTGTCCCGAGTAAAAGGTTTACAAAGATATCGCCGAATAAAAATCCTGGTTCATCGATTTCCCAAGAATCGGGAGCGCTATCAGCAGCTCCGGACCCGATGGTTCCAAAAGCTTGACCAAATTCATTAAAGGGACTAATAGATTCGGCAATATCTGTATCTAAGAATGAGAAAAATTTTATATTTGGAAAAGCTTCTGTGGTGGTGTTAGAAAAAGTATAGGTCAAATTCAGGTCTGTAAGATCAGAAGATAAGGAAGGGGAAAAATCAAATGTGAGGCCAGGAGGGAGCGGGTCAAAAGAGAACTGAGCACTGGTTCCTATTGCGCCACCATTTAAATCTAAGCCTTCAATATTTAAAAAGGCGTCTAATTCAAAAACTGCACCATCATCATTAAAAAAAAAAGTTTGCCCGTTGATAAATCCACCTTCACCATGAGGTCCAAAGGGGGTAAAGGAAATTGCCCAACTCGATGAAAATGGAGTCAGCAATAGCGTATAAAAAACTACTAATCTCTTTAACATTAGAAATATCCTTAGCTGCATTGTTTTTAAAACCGGGAACGCTCAATAAAAAGCTTTTGCAAAAAACATGCCTTGTTTTAAGTATTTGTTATTTAATGATTTATTTAGAAATAAAGCATAATAGAATGTAAGAGACTTCTTACATCAAATACGATCTTTATTTCAAAATGGGAGTTTTTTCCAGGTAAGAGGAAAACATAAAAGGCGGGCGTTTCTAAGAACTCAAAAGTATAAGAATAACTATATATCAATTTGTTAAAGCATAGTATTGTGCAAAAAACGGCTTTTAAAAATCATTTTGGTGGGCTTATCATCTTTTCTCAAAGAAGCCGAAAGAGTGTAAAAAGTTTAGACATTTTATGACAGCCTCACTTAGTAAAGTTATCTCTGGCTGGGGACGCTACCCGGTAGCAGAATCTATACTGGTACGTCCTGAACAAATGCGACAGGTTCGCATGCCTGAGGGGGATAGTTTAATTTGCCGGGGTCAGGGCCGAAGCTATGGTGATGCCGCTATTTCTTCCCAAGGTTGGGTGATGCTCACTGAGCGCCTTAACCGATTTTTGGCTTTTGATAGTGTCACTGGGCTGTTAACGGCTGAGGCTGGCGTGACTCTAGCAGAAATTCTGGAGACTTTTGTGCCTCGTGGCTGGTTTCCAACAGTCACTCCAGGAACCCAATATGTTTCTCTAGGGGGAGCTGTAGCCGCCGATGTTCATGGTAAAAATCATCACCATGGGGGGACCTTTGCTGCTCATGTCACGGAGCTAGAATTAATTCTTGCAGATGGACGCCGACAACGTTGCTCCCCTGGGAAGAATGAAGCGCTCTTCTGGGCCACTGTGGGGGGGATGGGGCTGACGGGAATTATCACCGAAGTGAGTTTCCGCCTGATGCCTATCGAGACGGCTGCTATCGTGGCCCAGCATTATGCAGCCCCAGACCTTGAGACTACTTTCAAATGGTTGGAGGATGCTGACCATGACGATCAGTACAGCGTTGCTTGGATCGACTGCGCTGGTCGTGGTCGCCAGCTTGGCCGAGGCATTGTTATGGGTGGCCATCACGCGGGTCGCGATGAATTACCGAGTGATTGGGAAGAACCGCTAGGTTTTTCGCCTCGGCAACCAAAAAATGTTCCCTTTGACCTGCCTAGGTTTGTTCTCAATCGATTCACGGTGGCTGCCTTCAATGAGCATTATTATCGCCGTCAAGGAAGCAAGAAAAGACCCTTTGTTACTAATTGCCATGATTTTTTCTATCCTTTGGACGCATTGAATGATTGGAATCGTCTGTATGGTAAGCGGGGGTTTCTTCAGTATCAGGTCGCCATTCCGGAGCCCCATGCTTATGAGGGAATGCGTTGTTTACTGGAAAGTCTCGCGAGCAGCCGGCAACCCTCGTTTTTGGCTGTGCTCAAGCGTTTGGGTCCGGGGAATGCCGCCCCTTTGTCCTTTCCCTTGGCAGGCTATACTCTGGCTTTGGATTTACCCATGGCGGGTGAAAAGGTACTCAATTTATTGCGGCGATTGGATGAGTTAGTGCTTGAGTATGGGGGGCGGGTGTATCTGGCCAAGGATGCACGCCTGAGTCCAGAGAGCTTGCGCACTATGTATCCTCGCCTTGGGGAATGGCAGCAGATTAAACGGATGGTCGACCCAGAAGGGCGTTTTCAGTCCGATCTCTCGCGCCGGTTGCAATTGACAGGTGCACCATGAGGGGGCCGGTCTTGGTGTTGGGGGCTACTTCTGCAATTGCCCGCGGCACGGCGTTGGCATTAGCGCGTCGTGGCCACCCCCTGTACTTGGGGGGGAGGGATGAATCTGAATTAGCGCGGATCGCGGCCGATCTCAATATCCGGTATCAAGTCGAAGTGGGCTACGGCGCAGTTGATGCCACGGATTATGCGGTGCATCGCCCCTTCCTAGAGCGAGTCGTTGAAACCATGGGGGGGCTAGAGGGAGTGGTGTTGGCGCTCGGGTATCTGGGAGATCCGGTCACTGCTCGGACACGCTTTGAGGAGGCCGAAAAGATTATTACCGTCAATTTCACCGGCGCTGTTTCTCTCCTTGGTGAATGTGCCAATTATCTGGAAGGCAAAGGCGCGGGTTTTATTATTGGCTTGTCCTCAGTGGCTGGGGATCGGGGTCGGCAAAGCAATTATCATTACGGTGCGGCTAAAGGGGGGCTGAGCATTTTCCTTCAAGGCTTGCGTAATCGCTTATTTCCTGCAGGCGTGCGGGTGCTTACAGTCAAGCCAGGATTTGTGGATACTGCGATGACTTTCGGCTCGCCAGGTCTTTTTTGGGTAGCCTCACCTGTTAAGGTGGGCGAGCAGATTGTGGCGGCCTTGGAGCACCATCGTGATGTCGTTTATGTCCCTTGGTTCTGGCGCTATATGATGTTCATCATCCGTATAATTCCAGAGCCGTTATTTAAGCGTCTCAAGCTCTGATGAGGACGGAACAGGATCTGCCTACTGTAGCAGCCTTTGATTTTGATGGCACCCTTACCTATATGGATAGCCTGTTACCTTTTTTGCACGCTGTCGCGGGAACCCGCCGTTTTACACGGGATTTAGTGGTGCTGTCCCCTACCTTGCTGGCTTACAAAAGGGGGAGGCTTAGCAACGATGAGGCCAAGCAACAGGTTTTGGCTCATTTTTTAGGGGGGCGAGAGCTGGTCAGCCTTGAGCAGATAGTGCATCATTTTATTCAGCAGACACTCCCTTATCTATTACGTCGACGAGCCTTGCAACGTTTAGCATGGCACCAGCGCCAAAACCATCGTTGTATCCTGGTCAGCGCCTCCTTGGAGCTCTATTTGAAGCCCTGGGCTGAGAACATGGGTTTTATGGAAGTACTTGGTTCCCATTTGGAATTGACGTCTGCTGGCGTGCTGACAGGGCGACTGAGTGGAAAAAACTGCTACGGTGAGGAAAAACCGCGGCGTTTGGCCGCATTACTTGGTGACCGCCGTTGCTATCGCTTATACGCTTATGGGGATAGTAAGGGAGATCAAGCATTACTGGATTACGCCGATTATGCTTATTACCGCCAATTTCCCATGGAGAGTAGGTTTTGAATCACCCCCGCGCCTTGCTGCATCTGATGCGGCCCCACCAATGGTTGAAAAATAGCTTTGTTTTTGTGGGCGTATTCTTCGGCCATGCTTGGAATAACCTCACCTTGGTCATTCTTACTATTGTTATGGCGGTAGCTTTTTCTCTGCTTTCCAGTGCTATTTATATTATTAACGATCTGAGTGATCGGGAGAGCGACCGTAACCACCCCATTAAACGGCACCGGCCACTTGCTGCGGGTACCGTCAGCATAGGTATAGCCATTGGCTTGGCGGCAGTCTTACTAGTGGTAAGCCTCGGGTTGGGATTGTGGGTTTCCCAAGCTGCGCTGTTAATCCTGCTGGGCTACGCTTTCATGAATCTTGCTTATTCATTTAGGCTCAAACATGTAGTGCTTTTAGATGTGTTTATTATTGCTGCGGGTTTTTTATTGCGGATTTTGGCGGGTACGGTTGGGGTAGGTATCCCTCCTTCCCAGTGGTTGGTTTTGTGCTCTCTAATGCTGACTTTATTTTTAGGCTTTGCCAAGAGACGCGCTGAAATCATGACCTTGCAAGAGGGTAGTGTGGAGCACCGTCGGGTGCTAGTCTACTATAGCCCTATCCTGCTTGATAAGATGATCACGGTGACCGCGGCTTGTGTACTAATGTCCTATGGTCTCTATACTATGAGTCCGGAAACAATCCGGATTCACCAAACTGAAAATCTCATCTATACGTTGCCGTTGGTGATGTACGCCATATTTCGTTATATTTTCTTGCTTCACCATAGGGGCAAAGGAGGGGAGCCTTCCCGTGATTTGATGCGTGACCCCCATATCCTGATTTCAGTGGCGGGCTGGGTAGTCCTCACTTTCTGGCTGATTTATTAGAAGCGCGACAATGGCAAGTGCTGAGATTAAACTTGGGGAGGGCTGGCGTTTTAGGGCGTTTTTGGCCTCGGTGGCATTCTCTGCCTTGGGCTATTTGGGGGTTTCCCTGTGGGGGGGATGGAATGAAGTCTTGCATGCCGTAGCGGCTGTTGGCTTTTTTGGCACTGCCATCGCTTTAGGGCTCTCTTTGGTGAATTATGGATTGCGCTTTGTACGATGGCAGCATTATTTGCAACTGCTTGGTCACCCTCTTCCCCCAGCGTCTAGTCTGCGTATCTATTTGGCTGGATTTGCATTGACTACTACTCCAGGTAAAGCAGGTGAGATGCTTCGAAGCGTGTTTTTAAAACACCATGGGATGCCTTACTCTAAAAGTTTGGCGGCTTTCTTTGCGGAACGTCTTTGTGATCTCATCGCAGTGCTTATCCTGGTGGCAGCGGGTGCTTGGCGCCATGAGGGTGCCCAGCCGATCATCTTTGGTCTCGGGGCAGTTCTGATTCTAGGCCTTGCGTTATTACATGTTCCCCGCTGGCTTCGAGGCATAGAGACCTGGGTAGAGCGTCTTTCCAAACCACGGTTGCGAACTTTTTTGGTCTCAGCCATTGAAATGATCTTGCATTTTCGCCGCTGTTTCGCCTTCTCCACAATGGCCTATGCTATCCTTTTGGGTCTTATTGCCTGGGGTGCTGAGGGGCTGGGACTATATTATGTGGCCAATTGGATGGGAGGTGAGGTTAGCCTTACGGAAGCAGTGTTTATTTATGCCTTTTCTATGCTTATTGGGGCGTTGAGCTTTCTGCCCGGAGGGCTAGGTAGCGCCGAAGTCACGATGATAGGGTTATTGCTGTTAAATGGTATGGGGGAGGCTCAAGCTGTTGCTTGTACCTTATTTGTACGACTGGCTACGCTGTGGTTTGCTGTTGTTTTAGGGCTATTGGCTTTACCTCGCAGAGGTTAGGCACCAGGTTTTGGTTTCTCTATCCTCGTCATCTTACTTTGGAAATATCATTGGTACTGGGTCCCGATTCTGATGGGAAGCAAGCCTAGTTACCAGAATATGCTAATATAAAAAAATATATAGGACTCAAAAACGAAACAGGGTGGATCGGATTTGCAGATAGTGGATATGCTAGAGATAATCTTTGCGATGATAAAACTAGCTCGCAAGCACTTTGCTGGGGAACAGCTTCGTTCGGTAGGATAACTAGTGATTTCTGATTTGTGGTTATCGATGATCGCACGCCAGTGGAACAGTTGCTGAGTTGAGTTGCTACATGATCCTTGGCATGCTGACCCTGCGAGCAGAGAGTGATGCTAGTCAAACGTTGGCGGCGCTCTTTAAACGGATCGGTAGTCCCCCCGTAGATAGAGATAGCGCACTTGACCAAATCCAAACGTTTGGCTCTCGTCTGGCTATCATGGCTATACCGGATATGCCCTACAGCCGACCTCGAATAAGTATAATTCCCTTTTCAGATGGCCAGCTCATCGTCCTCGCCGATGTATACATTGGGGAACGCGGGAGTCAGCCAGAGAAAACTGATACTCTTTCTCCAGAGCTCCCCCTATCCTGGTCACTGCCGGGAAGATGGATCGCCATATCCGTGCCCCATGACACTAATAAGCCTATCCAGTGGGCCTCAGATCCTATCGGAGCACAGTGGCTCTACTTTGCAGAAACCTCCGATGGAGTAGTGTTCTCTGACAGCTTTCGGATTGTCGCTAAGGCAGCTGATAGAGGCCAGAATATCGACCCGGAAGCCCTTTGCCGTGCTCTGGTTCTCGGCTATAACCTGGAGCAAGAGACCATCATCCCTAGCGTGAAGCTCGCTCCTGGCGGCTGCGTTTACGAATGGGGTACTGGAGACTTTCACAGCGTCCGTAGCCATCAACTCGAGTACGGAGATGCTCTCGCCGGAGCGACTGACGCCGAGAAGGTTGCTCAAGTTGAGGCCGCCTTCCACGAGGCTGCTCTCTCTTGGAAGAAGGTTTTACCGACACGGACTGCTCTCTCCTTATCCGCTGGCCTAGACTCTCGGACTGCTTTAGCCTATCTTCGTCGGGTTGGAGTGGAGATGTCTTTCCACACCTTTGGGCAACCCGGCAGCACCGAGGTGATAGGAGCTCAAGCGGTTGCACAGCATATTAGCTGTAATACCCGTCTCTTTGAGATTCCGACTGCTTCCTGGGGAGACTGGGCAATGAACATTCAGAGGCTGGGTGGCGTCGGCCCAGTGCAACAGTCGGGCTGGGCACAGAGGTGGCGGGCAATGCTTGCCAATGAAGCCGATGCAGTCGTGATCGGCTACTTAGGGGATGCGCTGACGGGAAAGCATCTTAGCTCGCGGCAACTAGATCGAAGCGACTGGATCAATTATTGGACCCACTGGAGCTTAAGCTGGGAATGGCAGGAATGGCCTGGACTTCGCAAAAAGTGGCGCAAAGGCCTCTTTAACAACCTTGCCGCCAACTTCCGTCAGGCTACAAATACACTAGAGGTTGCTTTCCCACACCAGAAGGCATTTCATCTCGATCTCTACTGTCGCCAACGCCGCTGGGTAGCCTCACAACCTAATGATATAGGAGCGGTGCTGCTTCCCGTATGCTTTTTCTACCATCCGGCTATCTGGAAGATATGGGCAAATCTTCCCTTACATGACCTGGAACGCCAAGCCCTCTACAGGCGAGCGAACCACCAGTTGTTTCCCGAGCTATTCCACCGCCCGGTATCGCCGGCAGAAGACATGTTCCAGCGCGCTCTTTGGAAGCTCGCTCGATTCCTCAAGAGAGCAGATGTTGGGCTACCGCCGTCGGAACGGCCGCGGGTGATCGACCGATGGCAGGCACTAGAAGTAACCCGGCAACGGATCATCGATCAATTGGAACACAGCCGCGAACCGCTAGAGCAGGTCGTGGACGTCGATTTCGTCCTAGAGAGGATGGACACCTTCGGGTTGCAACGACCCTCAGAAGCCGAGTGCGCAATGATCATGCGGGTGGTGAACGCATCGCACCTTATATCGGCTACTATCTAGACGTCTTTCCATGTGCTTGCAAGAGATACGTAGCATGGTGTGGCATGAATAGATTCTGTTCAATCGGAATGGGAGATCATCTTCAGCCCTGTAGAAGCATATCGCTTGCGAGTTTTTTCTATGGCCCAGTGGAAGACCAAGCTATATTCTCTTCCCGAACGGGTTCCCGATCCTGGACGAGGTACGTCAAGGTTGAACATCTCTATGACTGAGCGGAGCCGGGTTTTGGAAAGATACCATCCCAATGTTCCGTACCGTATCTTCCGAAACAATCGAACCCTGACCTCCTCCACCATGCGCCGGGCGGTATCTCGCCCATGAGGTCCGAATCTGATTTTGCTTTCTCGAAACCGTAGAAAATCATCCCAAGATGTTTCAGTAAATAGCGCGGGAATATTGCCGGCGATCCACATGGGCTGAGTCACGGCCTTCTTGATAGTGCCAAAAGCTTGTCTGGGCACCCCTGCTTCCTCAGCCATTCGTCGTGGAATAGGTCGGTCATACCAGCCACCTAACCGGAATTTGGACATTTCATTAGATAAGGAAATTTTATTAAGTTCGGGCCGTCTATACATAGTTAGCAGTGGAATGGGTAAATTCAGGAAACCTACTCGTAGCCGGAACTCGGACATGGAGCCACCGAGACCACCAGTTGTGGATCGTCCGTAGCGATGGTTATCTACATTCTTGGTGGTGACATTCCACAAACCATCTCCGAAATCACCCTTTATGAAGAGCCGCTTCTCAAGTGTGGTGCTTAATGGTGCATAGACAACGTCGTCGCCGCCGTTTCCGGTGGCTAGGAACTCAGCCTCAGGGTACTGGTGTAATTCAAAATATGCTTCGCGTTTAACCGGTAGTAGGGTGACTTCGAGTGCTTTTGCAATATCCGTTGCATCCTCCATGTGTCCGTGCCGAGAATCAATAAATGTTATCGCTTCCGTACAACCAATTGACTTGGCGAGCGCTGTGCACGCTGGGGAATCATAGCCAGTCGAAAGCGAACTCAACGGAGTATACCGAATAGCTCGAGCGGTGTCCGTAGCGTTATCGTAAATAGCATGAATGATTTCAGTGAGGTAGTCGATATATCCGGTGTAATTGGTAAACACAGGAGGCGCAGGTCGAGGTATCCGCCGCTGAGTGAGGTCGCGGTCAATGGCGATGCCATCATGATAGTGAAGGGTGACTCGATGCTTCCTGTCAAGTGGAACCGAAGTTACCGCTTTGTTGTGCCCTCGAAGAATTGAAAAAAAGTCTGTTTCGTAGAAGCCATAGTCGTCCAACAGCTGTAGTGAACTGACCTCTAACAAGTAACAGAAGGAATTGGAGATGTAGAGTGTGTTCCCATTGCACACACTGTGAAGCCGCTCGGTAGGATACGTTGCAGGAAAAAAAAATACCTCGCTAGAATTGAGAGTACCGCCCGATCCTAACAAGACTTCGGAATCACGGAGTTTGCCTTTGCAAAAATCGCCCAACCAGGCACCCTCAACAAAGAAAGTAGTTGCGCGTTCTACCCAGGGACCGTGCTCAACGACTACTGTATCATTCCCTTTGGTGATGCTCGCGCACCACGCTAATCGGGGAATTGCAGCATTTTCACGATAACAAAAACGAAAGCTCATGTCCTGCTCGCTAGAATTTCTCTTCGGTCTGGCGGACCCTTGAAAAAGGGAAAAAGCTCATTTAAGGAAGACTCTCATACGGCAAGGAAAGGAACTCATTCTCAGAGCAGTCGGTATAGCCTTGATGATTGGTGAAAGGAGCCTCGAACCATGGTGCATGTCAGAAGAAAATGGTATGAGCTGTGTAATGCTCGGTATTTAATTTATCAGGCAGTGTAGGAATAAATTTCATCTTCAGGGCTGTTTTCATGATATGCGGTCCTGTAGCCCTATCAAGCCCTGCTACGCATCCTCAAGAACTTTGGAGCTTGATAGGACTACAGGGACCAGCACTTTGGCTACCATGCCCTGAATGCAATTTCATCTGATAATGTCCGATAAGTTAAGTGCCAACTTTTACACATTTATAATGCCTCTGATTTTCCGCGATGCTCAATCCTCGTTGTGTCTGCGTCCTTGTGCGACAGAATATCATGTTTTGTTTCCTTTTTCATGATCCTCTCGTAAATGGGGCAACATCGACTCATTTGCTCATGCGGTGGACAGACCGCTCCTGCAGAGCGTCACGCAACGCCTGGTGTTATAGATGAGGTTCATCAATCCGATCTTGGTTTTAAGCCCGTACCAGCTCAATCACCCGGATAAACAGGCCCCCATCTCGTTTTCCATCGAACCAAAGACATATTCGATGCAGGCGCGTGTTTGGGATTTTCTGCGGTTCGCCTCTTTCTCTTGCTTGTGGAGCAGCCGGTGGCGATAGCCTTTCCTATGATAACCCCCCGCTTTCAGCACGAGTTCATTCTCTTCGCTACGGTGGGCACTGTCAGCCCACACCGCCTTGGAGATGTTCTCACCCAATAGCCGAAAAAATACCTGGGAGTCATGCACCTCAGCGGAGGTGAGCTCAAAATCGCGGATCAGCTTGGGTTCATTGTCGATGACGAGATGATCTTTGTCGCCGTAGTATTTCTGCCCGTTCTTCTCGGGCCAGCGCGCCTCCAGGTCTTTTTGCCGCTTCACGTGGGGGTGCTTCTCGAAACGCCCAGGCCTCTTGCCCTCCTTGAACTGAGCGTTCTCTTCACGGTGGTTGCGCTAGATGGGGGCGCTCACCAGGCTGGCGACGACAATCTGTCCTTTGCAGGCCTTCAATCCTCTCTCTTCCAGTTACTGCTCAAAATCCTTGAACAGCGGCTTGATGAGGTACTTTTCCGTGAGTTGCTCCCAGAACAACCAGAGGGTCTTGGCACCCGGTCTTCGGGGTTGAGCCCCAGAAAACGACAGAAGCTGTAGCGCTCGCAGATCTGAAACTCCAATTCCTCACCGCTAAGATGATAAAGCTGTTGCAGCACCCCTGCCTTGAACATCATCACCACGTCAAAGGCTTTTTTACCGACCGCACTTTTCCTCGCCTTCTCTCGGCATCGCTGCAAGGCCTCCCGAAACCCTTCCCACTCAATTTAAGCCCGATCAAAGCGTCTTGCTCGTTTAACTTCTTTGGGCTGCATCTTTATCACCAGGGTAGAGTTTTAGGTTATTTTACATGGAATGGCGAATTTTTAGAGGTACCCTAACGATATCGTGGGGGTAGTGCACAAAAAGTAATGCTTTGACTTTGTGAAAACAGAGCGACTCCGTTGTAATAGGAAGTGACCAAACTTTCTTTAACAAGGAACCACTCTGATGAACAACTTGCGTTGCCCACATTGTGGATTATCGCACATTAAGAAAAACGGTCGCACCCACTATGGTAAACAAAACCACGCCTGTCTGGACTGTGGGCGGCAGTTTGTGGCTGAGGCCCATCGTATTGACGAGACCACGCGCACCTTGGTCAAAAAATTACTGCTAGAGCGGCTGTCGTTGCGAGGCATTTGTCGGGTACTGGAGGTGAGCTTGACGTGGTTGCTGCAACGCACACTTGCCTGATGATCTAGGTGTTCAACCGGTCTCACCCGATCGGGCCATTGAGCTCCTTTGTCTGGAAGTCCAAGCCGATGAATTGTGGAGCTTTATCGGCTGTAAAGCGAATAAGCAATGGCTCTGGCTGGCGCTCGATCCCTGCTTACGCCAAGTCTTGGCCTTCTCTGTCGGTGACCGCTCACGGGACAGTGCCCATCAGCTATGGCAGCGTCTTCCGACAAGCTATCGCAAATACGCCACTTTTTCCACCGACGACTGGGAGGCCTATCGGGGCATTATTCCCCCAGCGCAACATCAAGTGTGTTCCAAGGGGTCGGGGCAAACCAATGCCATCGAACGGTTTAACTGCACCTTGCGCCAGCGCGTCTCGCGCTTAGTTCGTCACACCCTTTCATTTTCGAAAAAACTGGCTAATCATATCGGAGCAATCAAATTCTTTATTTGTCATTACAACCAAGAAGTCATACGACAATTCTGAGCAGCATTACTTTTTGAGCACTACCTTGTCTTTTTAAAGGCTCTTAACCGATTTTGCAAAAGGCCTGGTGGTTCATACACCGTCGACCCAATTCGAGATTGTTCCACCGCCCTGAAAGTTTTCGCTCTCGACTTCACACAAGATAATGTATAATTCCAATCTTCCTTATAATATTCAATAATCTTTTGCCTTTGTTCACTGGTTAGAAAATCCTTGTCAGGGAGAAAACCGAGCCAGTGCTGAGAGAACTGACGAGGCTCTAACCTAAAAGCGCTCGTAAAAGCGTTTTTAATTTTAAAACGGCCATCTGGATTAAGATGAGAATGAGCAAATTGATTCAGCCAACGCAGAACTTTAGCTTGATAATAACTAACGCCTGTGTTCATAAACTGCATATTAATTTCTTCTAGCTTCGGAGCGGCTGCACCAATGAATTTCTCTATATCTTTCAATAGGCATTGTAGATCTTTTTTTATTTCATCTTGCAGAAAAGTAAAAGGTATATCTCCAAAATGTTTTGTTATGGAATCAATCCTATTTTTATAGAGGAATTGATCTTTCTTCATAAAGCCTCGGTCATTGTTAATATCAAAGTATTCTTCGAATTTCAACGTACCACCTTCATGAAGAAATTGCTTATAAGAGGATACTATAAATCCGTCATGGCGCCTAAAACTTATTAAGATGCGCGACGATGGAAACAAGTCACTAAGCTGTTTTAGGCTGGAGTCAACTTGAGATTGGGTAGCCCATAGTATTCCCGCCAACCTCTCATTGGAATACAAGTAATTCTCCTTATCGTGCAAACGAAGAAAGCGATCAAACGGAGACCAGGGAGGCAGATATTTAATACCGTGAAATTTTGGAAAAACATTTTTTTGCATAAAAGTGGTGCCGGTTTTGTGCATTCCAACATGAAAATAAAACATGTCTTGGGTCTCCAATAATAAGTTGGTCGTATTCGTTTACCGCTTCTCTAAAGCAGTTGTCCCTGTCCTGGGATGCGGTTGAGGATCCCGTTGGTAGAATTTGCAAAACTCATGAAAGATCTCCACCGGCCAGCGGTAGCTCCACACGCGAATGACCCGGCTCCCTCCCCAGTGCAACCCATCGGTGAGTAAAAAGCAGGGGGTATCACCCAAATCCGTCTGCTGATGGAACATGACTGGGCGCTTGCCACCATAGCGCTTTAGCCCACTCAGTTTTAGTAAACACCCAGAAGGCGGTATGCTCGCCATGACGCAGGATCACCGTCAGGGCTCGAAAGCTTTCGGGGTGCTGCTGGCCAACTCGGCGGCCACCGCATCGACGCAGTGCCATTGAATCAGCCGAGCGTTCCCCAGCTCCGAAACCCAATGCTTGTCCTGCTGTACAATCAGCTGAGTTAACGGCAGCGAGAGCTCTCCTTGTCAAAAGCTACGGCGCGTGTGGAAAATACCCCTCGGCTTGGAGTTGGCGAACGATCTCCACGGCCATCTCCGTGCGTTTGCGATAACCCAAGCGGTTCTTCTGATGATGGAGCAAGTCAATAAATCGCTTTCGCGCCGATTCTAGCTCCGGGTAGTCGGGTTAAGTTGTCATGGTCAGACACCCTAATTTTTCTGCCTGATAGTTGGGGAATTGCACGTCCACCGCTAAACCATCTACTCTCTCGATATTGGCTACTGCCACTGAAATTAGAACTTAAGCGTTTTCTGCCCTGGCATCAAGCCCGCATCGACTGTTTAGCGCAATTGATCGTGGCGATGGTTCAAGTGCGGACGGTAAATTTAACGCAACTGGCGTTGGGTTTGATGCGCTGGTGCAGCGGGAATCGGTTTATCAACGGGTGAAGCGTTTTTTTCGTCATCATAAACTTGAAACCGACCTGGTATCGGTGCTGGTGACGAGTTGGCTAGATTTGGGCGATCGTTGGGTGCTATGCCTAGATCGGACCACCTGGCAGTTGAGGCGCACGCCGATCAACGTGTTGGTCCTGTCAGTGGCCTATGCTGGGGTGTCCGTGCCGCTAATGTGGACGGTGTTGGGGAAAAAAGGCAATTCCTCCACCGAGGAGCGAGGGCAGAGGGTGTCAAATTTTCTGTGTAACTAATTTTCAATTGGGCATCCGCTCCCCGAAGAGGATGACGAATTGATTGTCTGACGGTAGACCGGGAATTCCGCGGCCATCGGTGGTTAGCTTATCTGCTCCAGCGCGGGATTCGGTTTCGCCTGCGCATTCCCAATAACACCCAGACCCATAACCGTCAGCGTAATGCTCGTTTGCCCGTCACCCGGCTGTTCAGCATTCAGATCGGCGAGACGATGATACTCAACCGGCCACGGCGCCTGGGGGTCATACCTTATCACCACCCACGCCCCAGAGCAGGCGCTCGAGGACTATCGCAGACGCTGGCAAACGCGGTGTCTGTTTGCGGCGATGAAGCGCCAGGGCTTCAACCTCGAAGACACGCATATCACCGACCCGGACCGGGTCGCTCGATTAATCGCAGTCATGACCTTGGCGCATCATAATGCCGTATTTTTTCAGTTACTGATACCAATTCGTACTGACCCCGCATGTTATAATGAGGAGGTTTGAAAGCGAGTTTATGGGGAGGAGCGAGGTTGATGAGTCGCCGCCTAGAGCTAGAAATCACGGAGAGTGCCGAGGAATTAAAAGCGCTGCTTCACCAGCAGAGCGAGGTGAAACTCAAAGAACGAGTTCAGGCGTTATATTTGCTCAAGAGCGAGCAGGTCACCGAACTCAAAGCCTTGGGGAAAGTGCTAGGGCGCAATCCCTCCACCCTTTACCGCTGGTTTGAGGGGTATCGGGCCCGAGGGTTAGCAGGCTTGCTTGAGCTTGGGACGGCGCATAATGGGCGTGCCCGAGCTATACCGCCGGCGGTGGAGCAGGCCTTAAAGCAGCGTTTGAAAGAACCGCCGGGTTTTAAGAGCTATGGGGCGATTCAACAGTGGCTGAGGGAAGAATACGGGTTGCAGATTAAGTATAAAACGGTACATCAGACAGTACGTTACCGGCTCAAAGCCAAGCTCAAAGTGGCGCGCCCGAGCCACCTTCATCGAGAGGAAGCGGCGGGGGTGGACTTTAAAAAAAACTCCCGCGGCGCCTAGAAGTTTTGCCGGTCCTCTACGGGGCGGAAGACCCCGCTTTAGCGGTGCGGTATTGGTGTTACGATGAGACGCGCTTTGGGCTTAAAACCATCCCTCGGCGACTGATTACGTTGACCGGCACCAAGCCCCTAGCGCCGGTGCAATGGCAATTTAAAGCCTTCTATCTCTATGGGGCAGTGGAGCCGCTGAGCGGGGAAAGCTTCTTTTTGGAGTTCTCTCATCACGATAGCGACTGTTTTCAGATTTATTTGGATCACCTCGCTCAACGCTATCCCCACGCTCTCCATATCGTTCAACTTGATAATGCCAGCTCTCATTGGGCCAAGAAGCTGGAGTTGCCTGAGAATATCGTGTTGATGTTCCAGCCTCCCTATAGCCCCGAGCTCAACCCTATCGAGCGACTTTGGCAACACATGAAAGATCAGCTCAGTTGGGTTCTCTTTAGCACACTGGACTCCCTTCGACAGACTGTCGGGGAAATCCTCCAGGACCTCACTCCACAAACGATTCGTTCTTTAACCGGTTACCCCTTTATCCTCTCCGCTTTAAAGCATGCAAATATTTAAAGAAATGGTATCATGGCGCTTTTGATGGTCATGACGGTTTGCCTCCTGGTTTACTCGGCCCTGGAACGCCGTATCCGTACCACCCTCGCCGCTCATCAGGCCAGCGTGCCCGATCAAAAGGGCAAACCGACCCAGAAGCCGATTACCCGCTGGATATTTGAACTCTTTTTAGATGTGCATTTACTCTTGATCACCCAAGAGACCACCCAACTCTTGACCGTCAATCTCAAAGAAGAACTCAGAACACTGTTGTCCTTGCTCGGCTTGCCTTATCAGGAGGCTTATCCGTGAAAAATCTCAAAGTAGGGTCGGAAAGTCGGTTTGAGGCTTACCGAGCCGGTGTCCCATCATTCCTCGATGAACCGTATCCGAGATCGCTTTGGCGAGTCGATTTTTGCTGAACTCTTTGAGCGGTTTATCCGGCATTGACAGGAGGAAGGGCAGCGGCGAGGTCGACGCATTTTGGCAGATGCCCGCTTGGTGGAAGCCGATGTCAGCAGTCCCGATCCCAATGCGAGTTGGGTCTCTCGCCCGGGAGGGATACAAAAAACTGGGTGACAAAGCCCATTTTTCTGTGGATGGGGATAGTCAAATGGTCACGGATGGTCACGGACTGCTTCACTATGCCTGGGGTCCGGCACGAAGGTCCGGTCCTCCCCGGGCGAATGGACTATGACTATCGCTGCCAAACCCTAGGTCTGCCCGTCAAAGAGATCATCGCTGATCGGGGGTATAGTCGTGGCTCCACCTATGCGCCACTGCGCGAGCAGAAAATCCGCCATAACATTCCCTTGCATGATCCCTATACACCCCGTGACTTCAGCTACAACCGACAGAAGGAGCGGTACCTGCTGTCCTCAAGGCGATTATCTTTATCCCTCTGTATTTCAGCGCCTACCCCTTCGCCATACGGTTTTGGCAAAACCCCACTCTACCTCTCAGCTTATCGCGGGTGCTTCACCACAGGTGTTTTTCAACAGAGCGTCTAGGGTTTTACACGGGTTAGATGCTCACTTAAACATCGTTATACAGAAAACTTGACATCCTTAGAGAGCATCACTAATCTCGCGTACGAGTGTTCTGGCGACACTCTTGCAACAAACCTCCACCGCATGCTCTGCATGAACGGCCTATGCATGGAAACCTTTACAATTGCTACCCTAACTTAGATCTTGGATTATGTTGAGCCCGTTTTGTTTTTCTATGGCAATGAGTTCATGGATTTTTGGATAAATTATTAGGAGTTGATAATTTGATTGACCAGAAACTTTGTATTGAATCTTGTACACGCTAGGCATGGCAGACAGAGTCGATGGGTTTCGAGTACGAATTGATGAGCAATTGGCCCTGCCAGGCATGGCTTGCAGAATGTCGCAAGGGGGGTCAGAAAGTCACTGTCTACCATGGTTCTCGAGTGGATGTTACCCAAGAATTTTTTTGTGAGGCGGTGTGGCCTGGATCATATGAAGCAGGAGAGTTTGATCAGACGGATGTAGTTGCGGGAAGCGGAGGGCGTATAAGAGGAAAAGACATAATATTCGTCTCTTCTGGATCCACAGTTGATCGTTTGAGCATGTTGAGAAGGGATGATGGTGTATGGTTGTCGAATTCGCTCGTATGCCTGCTGTCTATAATCGATGCTGAACTGGATCCAACATATGGATATTACTACAAAGATTTGTATTCAGTCACTTACGGCATCGATAATTACCAACGATTTTTATCGAGTTCTAAAGGGGACATTGAGCTCGTCTATTTTGACAACGTGCTGTGGGATGGCAGCGTAGCCTCTGTGATTCCTAAGCCCACAGCAGATATAGAGCTTGCAAATTTTGGACAATACTTGGGCTTTCTGGAAAGAACTATGGAACGCATGGCCGAAAACATTCAGAGTCAAAGTCGGCCCAAACAACTTCATATGCTGGGGACACTTTCTACGGGATACGATTCACCGACGGTAATGACGCTAGCAAGCCGAGTTGGGTGCGATGAAGCTATCTGTTTTGACCGAACCCACCTCGATGAAGAGGATAGCGGGGAAACCATTGCGAGTTATCTTGGTGTGCGCCCTATCGTTTTGTCAGGGACTGCTTGGCGGCATTTACAGAAACCGGAAATTCCTTTTATCGCCGCGAACAGCATGGGAGAGGAAGTGCGTTTTAGTGCGGCAGAGGAGACCCTAGCAGGACGGGTTCTTCTGACAGGCTATCATGGCGATAAAATGTGGGGCAAACACACAAAGCACCTCGGCCCGAATGTTGTTCGCGGAGATCCTTCTGGATTGGGTTTGGCTGAGTTTAGGCTGTGGGCTGGCTTCATTCATTGCCCCGTCCCTTTTTGGGCGGTTAGGTTTATCCGAGACGTGAATCGGATTAGTAATGATCCGGAGATGAGCCAGTGGGATGTGAGTGACGAGTACAGTCGTCCCATATGTCGACGTATTGTCGAGAGCAAAGGAGTGCCCCGAGAAGCCTTCGGTGTGAACAAGCGCATGGCGTCGGTAATAATTCACAACTACGATGAGTTTCTCACCCCTTCTTCTATGCAAGACTTTTTGCTGTGGCTCAAAGATCACAGATCCATATGGTGGGGTAGAGGGCGTATACCGCCTCTTGCGAGCGCAAGTTTGGATCGGCGGCTTCATCAAGCCGCTAACCTTTTTGCCGATTGGGCCAAGCAGCAGCCGGCGATTTGGCGTATGGCTAGCTGGTTCGAGGGTAAACCTACTTATCTCAGGCGATTCATTTTTCCCTGGGCCGTGGAAAGAGCTAAGGCCCAATACGGCGAGTTTGCCCCGATCAAGTCGCGTGAGTGAGTTAGCTG
Organism: Nitrosococcus halophilus Nc 4; assembly: GCF_000024725.1. Classification (NCBI taxonomy): domain Bacteria; kingdom Pseudomonadati; phylum Pseudomonadota; class Gammaproteobacteria; order Chromatiales; family Chromatiaceae; genus Nitrosococcus; species Nitrosococcus halophilus. Next base: position 2,265,380 of record NC_013960.1, read on the forward strand.
CTTGTTATAACCGTGCGTCAGTAATAAAAATTCTGCACTTGGCGATGACCTGGTTTTGGGCATCAAGCCCACAAAACGTTAATAGCCGATCTACTCAGGAAAAGCGCTCTTGAAGGTGGCAGTTGAAAGTGTATCGTTTCGGTAGCCTGGTTTGCGTTGATATTTATTGACACGACTTGGAAAGTTAAGGGTCTAAAGAGCATGATAGGGGAAAAATAGCTCAAGGAAATGCTGAGAGATGTGGCTACCTTATCAAAGAGGGTCTAGCACCTTACCGGGATCTGTTCTGTCGGGAGGCAGGTTTTGAACATGTGAGCCGATACGTGACGGGTCTGTTGCTCAGCTCTAATAAAACGCTGCAAGGGATTTACGCCCAGCAGGTGTGGCCGGAATCTCAAGGGGTGAGTCAACGGGCGATGCACGCGGCGGTATTTGAGGCGGGCTGGGACAGTGCAGGATTGATGGGACGGCATCGAGCGGTGGTGTCGGGAGCGCATCATGGACGGGGCTTGGAAGTGATGAGCCTGGATTGGACCTATCTCCATCATGACCGGGGACCGAAGATTTACGCTACCAAGCGTGCGTATGACTATGTGGAAGGGCGGATGAGCCGTCACCAGACACTGGTCACGGCGGTAGTGGCCAATACCGATAGAATCGATGGTTTAGCGGTCGAGGTGCAGTTCCCTAATTACCAGGCAGAAGAGTTAGGCTATTTGAACATGACAGCCCCAAGAGGACTACGCGGACTTGGAGGCTGCCCGGCAGCGATTTATTGACTTGCTCCCTTATCAGAAAAATCGGTTGTCCTACCGCAAGCGTACGGAAATGGCCGTGGAGATTGTGCGTCAATTAGAGACCGAGGGCCAGTTTCCGCAAGCCCACTACGCGTTTGATAATGGGGTGCTCTCACTGCCGCTCACGCGGTTGATTGAACAGCAAGGGAAGCATTGGGTGTCGGAGCTGGAAAGCTCGCGGCTCATTCAATGGCAGGGGCAATGGCGCCGGGTCGATGAGATCGCCACCGAGTTGCGCCAGCACCCTCCCGAGAGCTTTCGTCGCGTCAACGTGAAGCTGCGTAGCGGTGAGGAAAAATCCTTCTGGGTCTTTACCAAGACCGTGCGGTTAAAGCGCTATGGTCGCAAACGCCTGGTCATTGTTCATGAGCAGGCCGAGCTACCGGACCCGCCCCGATTTTTACTCACCGATGCCCTGCAACTGGGAAGGAAGCCGGGTGATTCGGGTCTGGAGCTACCGCTGGCCGGTGGAAATCTTTCATGGGTTTTGCAAACAGGCCGTGGGGCTGGAAGCGTCTCAGGTGCGCAGGGAGGAGGCGGTCAAACGCCACTTCCGCTTGAGTTGCGTAGCGCAGTCGCTGCTTCAGCGCACCCCGGCAGGCGGCAGAAAATCTGAACGATTTACCTTTGCTGAAAACCACCAGCACACTGTCGGCCAGAAACTCCATACCCTCACCCGTCAGGCCTTAGGGCAGATGTTGCACTTCGTGTAAGCCCTCTTCGCACAGGGGCAATCTCAGGAATAGGTGTTGGAGCAGCTGATGCCCCCTTAACTCTACCCCTATCTCCGCATTTTGAGGTTAACTTTCCAAGTCGTGTGTTGCATCATTCCCATGTGGTGCCCATTCAGGGGGAAAGTTATCGATTGAGGGAGAAACGTCAGGCCGGTGTGTTTCCGGCTTCCAAAATCAGAGACGATTAATAAAGCGGGTGGGTCAAATTTCAATCGGTGTTGATAGGGGCTCAGCTAAGCATAGATTTGCCTATTGACAACCCGGAGGATCATATGGGTATACCCTAACCTGTGCGACATATGGGAGCGGAGGTCAATTCGTGCAACAACGCCTTCCAAAATATGCCAATTGCATGATATTGTTGCTGGGGTTTTTGTCGATCGAGTATGAACTTGGCGTGCGGATATAATTTTGTGATCTCCCAATCTAGAACACTACTGTGGGTTTTTCACGCAGGCAGTGTCAACGCCGAGTTCTGTAGTAATCCTATTCCATCGCAGAAAGCGCTTCAGATAAAAGAGCTAGCCGTGCCGCTCAGTCGGCTGGAGCGCTATAGCCGCCGTAATCTTATCGGAGAGATCTTGGGTTTGCTCGAAGCTGCAGCTGCAGCTGCAGTACGCTCGCTGCTCGCAGTCCCTGTGGGAAAAGGGTAAAGGAGAGCATGACCAGAAGCGAAAACAAACCGGGAGTTCGGCGCTCGATGGTGGTCACGACGCTGAGCCGCTATTCGGTTCTGATTATCTCACTGGTCTCCACGATGGCCTTGGCGCGCCTGCTTACTCCGGCTGAGATTGGAATCTTTTCCATGGCGGTGGTCTTCGTGAACCTTGCCCACTCCATGCGTGACTTCGGTGTGGGCCAGTACATCATTCAGGAGAAGGAGCTTACTACTGAACGCATCCGCTCCGCCTTCGGGATTACGTTGGTAATTGCCTGGTCCATGGCCATTCTGCTAGCGGTTGCGGCACCTTGGACCGCCGGTTTCTACGGTGACGAGCGGGTGACGGAAATCCTGCGGGTCCTTGCCATCAATTTCGCTTTGATCCCGTTCGGCTCGGTGGTCCTGTCATACATGAGGCGGGAGATGCAGTTTACAACCATTTTCCTCGTGGCTGTCAGCAGTGAAGTCATCCGTGCCGCAAGCAGCATCTGGTTCGCATGGATAGGCCTCGGGGCCATGAGCTTAGCGTGGAGCGCACTCCTCGGTGTAATCGCCACAGTGGCGCTGGCCCGTCTCTTGGGGCCCAGGCACTTCGTCGTGCGCCCAGAATTTCGGGAGTGGCGAAGGGTTGTAGGTTTTGGAGGGCAAGCTACGCTTGCGACCATCGCGCTCGAGTTTCAGCGGGGTGCGCCTGACGTCATCATTGGCCGGTATTTGAGCGCTGCGGCGGTTGGTTTCTTCGGCAAGGCCCTCAGTGTCATTCAGCTATTTGACCGCACCGTGTTGGCGGCGGTACACCCGGTAATCTTGCCGCACATGTCGGCGAAGCACCGATCGGGAGATAGCATCACGGATTTTTATGCCCATGGACTTGGATTAATCACGGCCCTAGCGTGGCCGTTCTATGCCTTCGTCGCCATAATGGCGCTCCCGGTGGTTCGAATCCTGTTCGGTGACCAGTGGGATGCTGTTGTTCCTCTGGCACGCATTTTGTCCATCTATGCGGCAGTCAATGTGCTCTTCGCCTTTGCCGGACAGGCTCTAGTTGCAGTCGGCGCGGTACACCTGCTGGTGCGGTTACGGGTTGCCACGCTATTGGCAACGATCTCGGCACTGGCGCTGGCTGTTCCCCAGGGGCTGGAGGCTGTTGCCTTCGCCATGGTCTTTCCGGCTGCGGTGGGATGGCTCTATTCCTATTGGTTGATGCGTTCGGCTATTGGTCTCGAATTCAGTATCTATGCAAGGGCCATCATTTCAAGCTTGCTGATCACCGCTGCTACGGCAGCGCTCCCGATGCTCCATCTTTGGGCGACGGCTGGTGTCGGTCAGCCCCTTTGGCAGACTTTTATCATTGGCGCCGCGGGGGGCGGCGTGGGTTGGCTCGCTGCTGTAATCGCACTCCGTCATCCCATCTGGGACGAATTGAGACTGCTGTTTTTCCATGCCCGAAACCGAGTGTGGCCGGTCAGCGGCTAACTACTTTGAAAGGCGCTATGGACCGGACCGTTTGGCCGACAGCTTTCTGTGGGCGGTGACTAAAAACATGGAGCGCTACAGCGTTCCGCACTATATTTAGATATTGGCAGTAGTCGATGCAGCGTGAACGACCAAGGGGGTACGGCAGTGGAATTTAGGATGCAAAAGAATGCGGCATTGCCGCGACTGGCTTGGTGTGCTCGCATTGAGCGCGGTTCCGATATCGTTACTGTGGAGCACGGGCCCTGGGTAGAAAGCCAGGACGACTTTTTCTTCGAAGGTGCATGGGCCGGACCCTATGATCGTCGTGGTTTGTTGGGCGCCGAAGCGGTGTTGGGTTCTGGGGGGGGGCTATCCAAGGATCAGGTAGTGTTCATTCCCAGCAGCCATACCATGGAGCGCCTGCACTTCTGCCGGGATTGCGACCGCCTCTTTGTCTCCAATTCATTTGTCTACCTGCTCACAGTGCTCGAAGATGGACCTGATCCGATGCACGCCGAGTACGAATCGGAGTTTTTGACAATACTGAAGGGCTATCATCGCGCGCGACAGTGGGTCCCTACAGCGAGAAGGCGCCGGATTCAGCTCCAGTATTACCGTAGGCTCAGCGTCGACCGCAATCTCCATATGCGCATGGATCTTCCACCATCCCTTCCCCATTTCCGCACCTATGAGGATTACATGGGCCATCTTGAAGCGACAGCGCAACAGGTTCTTGGCAATGCCAACGATTCTCGCCGTTCCATCACCTATGCGCCGCTCGTCACTGTCTCCACAGGGTATGACTCGCCGGCGTGCGCGGTAATCGCGCGCAAGTGCGGCGGTACTCAGGCAGTGACTTTCTGCAGTGCGCGGATGGAGTTTAATGAGGCCACCCCTCAGAATACTAACGACGACGGGGGTAAAATCGGACGACAGCTCGGTTTCAGCGTAGCCGAATTCGACCGCTCGCACTATCTTGAGCGTGAAGACGCCCCAGAGGCTGAGTTCCTAGCCACAGGCAATGGCGGTGATGATGTGGTGATGTCGGTGTTGGCCGAGCAGCTTCCCGGTACAGTGTTATTCACCGGATTCCGTGGCGACACGATTTGGGACTTCGCGCCGCAAGCCATTGCGGACAGTACTCAATTCAAGAGCAAGGATCCTTCCGGGGCCTCACTAGGGGAATTCCGATTGCGACTGGGCTTCATCCACGCGCCGTTGCCGGTCCTGATGATGCCTCGCCACGACGAGATCCTGAAAATCTCTCAATCGCCTGAAATGGCACCCTGGCGTCTTGGAAACGATTACGATAGGCCTATTCCCCGGCGGCTAGTCGAATCGGCTGGCATCGATCGACAGGCGTTTGGACAGGAGAAGAAGGCAATTACGCAACCTTTTTGGGTGACTCTGGACAACGATGGGATGTTCTCGGCGGCATCGCGGCAGGCTCTGCTGGCATTCTCGCGCGAACTCGACTCCCGTAACCGTCGATCAGTGCGTTACCGTCTGCGCTGCGCATGGGCTTCTCTGTATCTTTGGATTGTGTGGCGGGGCAATGTAGTCGCTGACCGGCTTGGCCTGCGAGTGCCGCTACGAATGCCCATCTCCCTTCGCCTGCTGGTTTCCCAGACGGGGTACAAGTTTCATTGGGCCGTTGCGCAGATTCGTGACCGTTACCGACCGGCCATGCTCGGCCGGGAGGACACAGCGCCCGTTTCGGCGGTAGCACCGTCGGCGCACGGGGTCGCGAGCGAGTAAACCGAAATGCTTTGGAGACTGCGCCAACGCGTTGCACGGATTTCCGAGGACCTTGGTGCATTGTGTCGTGCGGTGCGAGAACATGGCGAAGCGGCTCGCGAGGCCTCCGGAAAGTCGTTATGGGGCCAGGTCGTGGAGATGATCGCGCTGCGCAGTGGCTTTGGTCACCTTGCTCCTGATGAATACTATCAGTATTGCTTATTCGATGACCAGCGCTTCAGTCCCGAGCAGAAGCAAGCCTTTCTGGGTCGGCAGATGGAGTACGATCTTTGGAAGCTGTTCAACTCCCAGCATTGGCATGCCATTGCAAACGACAAGTTGGTCGCGTACAGCTTGTTCGAAGCTTTGCAGTTGCCTACACCCAAACTGTACGCAGCCTATCATCCGATCCGCCGTCATGGCGCTTTGACGGTGGTGCGGAACGGCGCCGAATTGGGGCAGTTTCTTCGCGAGCAGGCGCCGTTTCCCTTGGTCGCCAAGCCTGTGCTCGGAATGTGGGGAAAAGGCGTGTACGCTGTGGACTGTTTCGATGGTGAATGTGACGAGCTGGTGCTGGTTA